>NZ_JAIZ01000001.1 GCF_000710465.2 Kitasatospora sp. MBT63
GTGCGGCCGGGGCGGCGGACGGCGCCGGCGCCTCGATCCGGGTGTCCCGGTGCGGGAGCAGCGCGATCACCGCGTCGCGCAGCTGCGGCGAGACCTCCTCGTCCAGCGGGTCCACGGTGGCGGGCACCTGGAGGCGCACCGGCGCGGCGGCGCCCACCCGGGCGTAGCCGCGGCCGACCGGGGTCCGGGCGGCGGGGGCGATGTCCAGCGGTGCGCCGAGCGCGGCCGCGGCCGCCTCCGGGGTGGTCGGGCCGAGCACGACCCGGGCCCGGCAGGTCGAGCGGACGGTGGCGGAGACCCGGTCCCTGGCCTCGGCGTCGTCCGCGAAGACCACCGTCACCCGGGCCGCCCGGCCGTGCCGCAGCGGCGTCTCCAGCAGGTCCTGGGGGTCGGTCCGGCCCTCGGCCTGGGCCAGCTCGGACAGCTCGGTCGGGTGGTCGAGCATCAGCCACAGCGGCCGGGTGGCGTCCTCGGGCGCCGCGATGCCGTGGTGCCGGGCGGCGTTCAGCACGGTCAGCCGGCGCTCGGTCTCCTTGGCCACCCACTCCAGCGCGGCCAGCGCGCCGTGCAGGCTGGTCTCCACGGTGTGCACGCCGGGCCGGTTGACCAGGCAGGCGTGTTCGCCGGTGCCGGCCCCGTCGATCACCACCAGGTCGCCGTACGGCAGGGCCTGCAGGGCGACCGAGCGCAGCAGCGAGGAGGTGCCGGTGCCGGCCCCGCCGAGGATCAGCAGGTGGGGTTCGGCCGAGCGCGGACCGGTCCGCCAGACCACCGGCGGCTGCTGGGCGGGCACGCCGTCCTGGACCACCGGGATGGTGCGGTGACTGCCGTCGCTGTCGGTGAACCCGAGCACGATCTCGCCCGGGGAGGTGACGAAGGGCTGCGCCGCGATGCCGGTGGACAGCGGTGCGAGCGCGGTGAGCCGCAGCCGGTTGGACTCCTCGTCCCAGTCGAAGCGGTACTCCCGGCCCCGGCCGGCCTTGCCCTGCAGCACCTGCTCGATCCGGGCCCGGGCGGCCGGCTCGGTGTCGGTGAACCAGACCGGGTACGACAGCTCCAGCGCGGTCAGCCGGCCCAGCGGGTCGAACTCCCAGCTGTGGAAGACGTCCTTGATCTCGCCGTCCGGGCGGTAGGGCGACCCGAGCTCCTCCGGCCCGGCCAGGTACGGGGTCAGTGCGGCGTAGAGCGCGGCGAGCTTGACGGCGGCGACGTCCGGGGCCGGCTCGGCGGCGGCCTTCGGCTGCCGGCCGACCCAGGCGGCGCTGGCCATCAGGGCCACCACCGCGAACAGCGGCCCGTGCGGCAGCAGCGCGGTACCGATCAGGGCCGCCAGGGTGAGGAACAGCGTCGGCCCCCGGCGCTCCTTGGGCGTGGCCGCCCAGCGGCCCTTGGCCCAGTCGGCGTGGCGGCGCAGCCCGCGCCCGATCAGGGCGAGCGGGGCGAACATGTCGGCGGCGTGGTCGCCGGCCGTGCGGGCGAAGTCGCGACCCCGGCTGAGGTGGCGGGTGAGGGACATGGCGGGACTCCCCGGGCGGGTGGGACGGCTGGTGGCGGGACGGCGGCCGGTGCGGGCGGCGGTCGGGGGACGGCCCGGGGCGGTGGGATCCGCGCCGGGCCGTCGGGTCGAGCCGGGGCTCAGAACTTCAGGCCGCCGATGAGGCTGGCCAGGCTGGCGCCGCCGGCCTGGATGCTCGGGGCGATCGAGGAGCCGGCGATGTAGAAGCCGAGGAGCGCGCACACCAGGGCATGGGAGATCTTCAGCCCGTCCCGGCGGAAGAAGAGGAAGGCGATGGTGCCGAACAGGACGATGCCGGAGATGGAGAGGATCACGGGTCTGCTCCTCGGAGAGGTGACGGGGACAGGTGTTACAGAAAGTGCCCTAATCGTGACAAAAAGTAATAGATGATGGAACGTGGCAAATGGGTGGATCTTGCCGGGCCGGGCCGGTCGGCTGTGTACGTCCTGCATCGCCCGGCCGCGCAACAGGCGTCCCCGCCCTGCCGCGCGCCGCTCCCCGCCCTGTCGAAATTCGCTCGAACGGACGCGTTGACATACGCCCCGATGCCGTCCGCTACGGTGCCTGTGCAGCCCCACGCGCACCGTCCGCCGGTCTCCACGAAAGGTCCGTCATGACCGACTCCGCACCGCAGCAGCCCGACGCCGGCGTCATCGCGCTGGCGGGCAAGCTGTTCGACGCCGCCCGCGCCGGCGACCACGCCCTGCTGGCCGCCTACCTCGACGCCGGCGCCCCCGCCGACCTCGCCAACGACCGCGGCGACACCCTGGTCATGCTGGCCGCGTACCACGGCCACGCCGAGAGCGTGCGGACCCTGATCGCGCACGGCGCCGACCCCGACCGGGTCAACGACCGCGGCCAGACCCCGCTGGCCGGCGCCGTCTTCAAGGGCGAGCCCGCCGTCATCGACGCCCTGCTGGCCGGCGGCGCCGACCCGCAGGCGGGCACCCCCTCCGCCCTGGACACCGCCCGGATGTTCGGCAAGGAGGACCTGGCGGCCCGCTTCGAGAGCCGCTGACCCGCGCCCGTAGGCTGGCCGGCATGGAGATTCGCACCACCGGCTTCGGCCACCCGGACGCCGCGAAGCTGTCGGCCGAGGTCCAGCAGGAGTACGTCCGCCGCTACGGCGACATGGACCAGACCTCGATCCACCCCGACCACTTCGACCCGCCGTACGGCCTGTTCGTGGTCGTCTACCTCGACGACGAACCGGTCGCCTGCGGCGGCTGGCGGGTCAACGAGAACGACGAGGAGGGCCTGGCCGCCGGCGACGCCGAACTCAAGCGGATGTACGTGGTGCCCACCGCCCGCGGCCGCGGGTTCGCCCGTGGCGTACTGCGCCACCTGGAGCTGGCCGCCGTCGAGGCGGGCCGCACCCGGCTGGTGCTGGAGACCGGGAACAAGCAGCCCGAGGCGGTCGCCCTGTACGCCTCCGAGGGCTACCGGACGATCGACAAGTTCGGCTACTACAAGGACCACCCGGACAGCATCTGCATGGGCAAGTCCCTGGTGGGCAGCCTCGCCTGACGCTCCGTCGACGGCCCGCGCGGCTCCCGGACCGGGACCTGCGCGGGCCGTCGGTCAGACCGCGTCCAGGCCCGGCCGCGGCGCCGGGTCCAGGGGCTGTCCGGCCCGGGAGAGCGCGCTCGGCCACCACATGTGCCGGTCCAGGTCGATGGTGAGCGCGGTGACCAGGACCGACCGCACCACCAGGGTGTCCAGCAGGACGCCCAGCGCCACCGCGAAGCCGATCTCGGCGAAGCCCACCACCGGCAGGGTGCCGAGCACCGCGAAGGTGCTCGCCAGGATCAGACCGGCCGAGGTGATCACCCCGCCGGTCGCGGCGAGTCCCGCCACCGCCCCCGCCCGGGTACCGCGGTGGGTGGCCTCCTCGCGGACCCGGGTCATCAGGAAGATGTTGTAGTCGATCCCCAGCGCGACCAGGAAGACGAACACGAACAGCGGGAACGCGTTGTCCTGCCCGTCGAAGTGGAAGACGTGCTCGAAGACGAACGCGCTGATGCCCATCGTCGCCGCGTACGAGAGCACCACCGTCGCCACCAGCACCAGCGGTCCCACCACCGCCCGCAGCAGCAGCGCCAGGATCACCAGCACCACCCCCAGCACCAGCGGGATGATCGCCCGGTTGTCGGCGGACGCGGCCCGCCCGGCGTCCAGCACGATCGCGGTGCTCCCGCCGACCTTCGCGTCGGCGTCCGGCACCGCGTGGACCGAGGCGCGGACCCGGTCGACGGTGTCCTTGGCGGCCTGGCTGTCCGGCGGGTCGGCCAGTACGGCCTGGAAGGTGGCCAGGTCGCCGTGGACGACCACCGGGGTGGTCGCGGAGATCCCCGGGGTGGTGGCGGCGGCCACCCGGACGGCCTCGGCCGGGACGGTGTTGCTGATCACCGTCAGCGGTGCGCCGGTACCGCCGGGGAAGTGCGCGACCAGCACCTCCTGGCCCGCCACCGAGTCCGGCTTGTCGGTGAAGGTGCCCGCGGTCGACAGTCCGGAGGCGTTCAGCGACACCAGGCCGATGCAGCACACGCCCAGCGCCAGCGAGGTGGCGATCCACACCTTGCGCGGCCGGCGCCCGATCCAGCCGCCGACGTGCGCCCACCGCCCGGTGCTCGTCGGCTCGGCGGTCCCGAACGCGGGCTTGACCGGCCAGAACACCCAGCGGCCGCAGATCACCAGCAGGGCCGGCAGCAGGGTGAGCATGGCGGCCAGCGCCACCAGCACGCCGATCGCGCAGACCGGGCCGAGGCCGCGGGTCGAGTTCATCTCGGCGATCAGCAGGCAGAGCATCGACGCCACCACCGTCGCCGAGCTGGCCAGGATGGCCGGGCCGGCCCGGTGCAGGGCGAAGGCCATCGCCTCGTGCCGGTCCTGGTGCCGGCGCAGCTCCTCCCGGTACCTGGCGGTGATCAGCAGGGCGTAGTCGGTGCCCGCGCCGAGCACCAGCACGATCAGGATGCCGGCGCTCTGCGCGTTGACGGTCAGTCCGGCGTGCTCCGCCAGCAGGTAGATGACCGCCTGGGCGACGAACAGCGCGACGCCCGCGGACAGCAGCGGCAGCAGCCACAGCGTCGGACTGCGGTAGGTGAGCAGCAGCAGGATCACCACCACCGCGATGGTGGCGAACAGCAGGGTGCCGTCGATGCCGGCGAACGCCGCCGCCTGGTCCGCCCCGATCCCGGCCGGGCCGGTGACATGGGTGACCATGCCGTCGGCGCCGTCGGCGGCGATGGCCCGCATGTCGTCCACGGCCGCGCGCAGGTCGTTCCACCCGGTGCTGCCGACGGCGACCGGCACCACGGTCTGCATCGCCTGGCCGTCGGCGGACAGCTGCGGCCCGACCGGCTTGCCGGTCACGTGCGGCACGGTGGCGAACTGCACGGCGTCCCGCTCGGCCGCGGCCCGGTCGGCGGGGGTGATGCCGCTGGTGCGCTGGTAGACGACGACGGCCTGGGCGGTGTCGACCGGCTGGAAGGTCCGCTGCTCGTTCAGCACCTGGGTGGACTCGGCGCTGCCCGGCAGCCAGCTGGAGGCCTCGTTGTCCTCGGCGTCCATCAGCTTGCCGGCCAGCGGCCCGGCCACCACCACCAGGATCAGCCACAGGGCCAGCACGACCCACTTGCTGCGGCGCCCGCAGGGGAGCGAGGCCAGCTTTCCGGACGGAGTCATCTGCTGTCCCCACGAGGGTCGGGCGGCACGGACGAACGGCTCGTCCAGCCTGCCACCGGCCCCGGGCCCCGGCAGCCCGGCCCGCCCGGCACTGCGCCGGGCGGGCACGAATGACCCCGTCCGGGTGCGGGCTCATGGCCGGCGGGTGATCTGCCGAGAACTCAGGAGAAGGAGGATCATGCTCTGGTTGCTGATCGGTCTCTGCGGCTCCGCCGCCGCCCTCGTCCTGTTCCTCGCCGCCGCCCGGGCGGGCAGCCGCAGCGAGGAGGACGACGGCGGATGACGACGCGCCGGCGGGGCGGCGGCGGCCGCGAGGGTCACGGCACGCACCGGCCGTAGCCGCCCCGCAGGAAGACCAGCGGCGCTCCGGTCCGCTGCACCGCCAGGTCCCGCACGGTCGCCGTGACGAACCAGTGGTCGCCCGCGTCCGTCTCGCCCGCCGGCTCGCACTCCAGCCAGGCGAGCGCGTCGAGCAGGGCGGGGCAGCCCGCCGGGGTCAGCCGGTACGGCACCTCCCAGCGGGCCGGGTCGCGGGCCGCGAAGCTGCGGCACACTTGCTGCTGGTCCGCGGCCAGCACATTGACGCAGAACCGGCCGGCCGCGCGGATCCGCGGCCAGCTGGTCGAGGACTTGGCGGGCAGGAAGCCCACCAGGCGCGGGTCGAGCGAGACCGAGGTGAAGGTACCGACGATCATCGCGGGCGGGGGCTGCGCCGGGTCCTGTGGCGGCGCGGTGACCAGCACCACCCCGGTCGGGTAGTGGCTCAGCACCGAGCGGAAGCGGTCGGCGCGGACCGGCGCTCCGCGCAGGGTCGGATCGGGCATGGCTGCGCTCCTTCGGTCCCGCGCCGCCGCGGGGACGGGCCGTCCGGCCGTGGCACCCTGCGGTGCGTCCCCGCGGCGCGTGCGCGCGAGGGGTCAGGCCACGGCCAGCGGCACGGGCCGGCCGGCGAACGCCACCCCGGGGAAGGACCGGGCGAGGTCCTGGACGTCCGCGGCCACCGACGCGGACTTCTCGCCGCGCAGCAGCAGCCGCTCCAGCAGCTCGGCCACCGTGGCCATGTCCTGCTCCTTCATCCCCCAGCGGGTCAACTCCTGGGTGCCGAGCCGCAGTCCGGAGCGGGCGCTGCTGGGCAGCACCACCGTGGTGGTGCGGATGTCGGTCGCCGTGAGCAGCCGCCCCCACTCGTGCGGGGTGTTGCCCTCGGGGTGGTGCACCCAGACCTGGTGGGTGTCGGTGTGGCCGAACTTCCCGCCCGCCACGTCGAATCCGCGCGCCGCCAGCTGCCGGCCCAGCTCACGCGCGTTGGCGATCACCTGGCGCGGGTACTCCTCCCGGTACGGCAGCAGCTCCTCCAGGGTGATCGCCAGGCTGCCGACGCTCGCCGAGTGGGAACTGGACGCGGTGAACGGGATCCGGGCGCCGACCTGCTCGGCTATGGCGTCGCTGTTGGTGACCAGCAGTCCCTTCTGCGGGCCGGGCAGCGTCTTGTGGGTGCTGCCGGAGATGCTGTCGAAGCCGCCGTCGAGCACCAGCGTGTCGGGTGCGGCGGGCAGCAGGCCGAGCAGGTGCGAGGCGTCCAGGCAGAGCACCGCGTCCGGGGCGGCCGCGCGCAGCGCCCGGGCGTCCGGCATCCGCAGCACCGTGGAGGCGTCCAGGTAGATGACGTCGACGCGCTGCTCGGCCGTCCGTTCGGCCAGCGCGGCGTAGTCGATCTCCAGCGCCTGCCGGTCGAAGGGCACGAACTCGACCTGGTAGCCGAAGCCCCGGCAGATCGTCACGGTGGCGTAGTGGCCGCCGTCGTCGGGGGCCAGCACCATCACCCGCCCGCCGGGCGGCGTCACCGCGGTGAGCACGGTGTGCATGGTGTGCAGGCCGGACAGGAACTGCACGTAGGCGTGCCGGGCGCCGTAGAACTCCTTGGTGAGGGAGACGCAGTAGTCGTACACGCCGTTCAGGCCGCTGACGTCGCCGTAGACCGCCACGTCGGTCTCGGAGTACGGGTAGCGGTTGACCGCGTCGCTGGCGAGCGCCGCGGCCGCTCTCGGGGAGAGCCGGTTCTCGATCGGAAACAGGTTCAGGCTGTGCTTGCGTTCCAGGGCGGCCAGGACGTCCATGATGCTCCTCGGGCGGGGTACGGGCAGGGGGCGGTGCGGGTACGGGTACGGGGTGCGGGCCGGGCTCAGAGCCAGGGGTAACGGGCGGTGTCCCGGCCCGCGTAGTCGGGGTCCAGGTAGATGAAGGCGCGGTGGATCCGGAAGTCGCGGACCTCGAAGACGCCGCACCACCGGCCGGCGCCCCACTCGGGCTGGCCGGCCCGCCACGGGCCGTCCCGGTGCTCGCCGTGCGTGGTGCCCTCGACCGCGACGAGGTCCGTCCCGGAGAGGATCCAGTTGAAGGTCCAGAAGTGGTGCTGGACGGACTCGATGGTGCCGCCGAGGTCGCCGAACATCTTCTCGATCGCCGGCTTGCCGTGCGCCAGGCCCCACTTGGGGAAGAAGAAGTCGGCGTCCTCGGCGAAGTAGTCGAGCACCGGGGTGCCGTCGTGGCCGGTACCGCCGTTGTCGAAGGCTTTGAGATAGGCGGTGACGAGCGCCTTGCGCTGTTCGTCCGTCATGTCCGCCGCTGCCGAGGGCATGGTGGCTCCTCCGAGAGTCTGTGCCCGCGGGCCTGTGCCCGCCGAGGGGATGGCGCCCGCCGGGAGGACGGGCCCGGCCGCGGCGGCGGTCGATCGGGCCGCCGCCGGGCCGCGTCCCACCGTGGCAGCGCGGGCTTGGACCATCCTTGGCGCCCGGCCGTCCAGCGCTTTTCAAGCGCAGCTCCACCCCGGGCCCGCCGGGCGGCTCAGGTCCCGGTCATGGCCAGCAGGTTCGGCGCGTACCGCTCGCCGTGCACCGGCACGTTCGCGGCCTCGGCCACCGCCGCCAGGTCCTGCTCGGTGAGCTCGACGGTGGCCGCCGCCAGGTTCTCGGCCAGGTGCGCCCGGCGGCCGGTGCCCGGGATGGCGACCACGTCGCGGCCCCGGTGCTGCACCCACGCCAGCGCCAGCTGGCCGAGCGTCAGGCCGAGCCGGTCGGCGACCGGCCGCAGCCGGCGCAGCAGCAGCTGGTTCCCGGCCAGGCCGGCCGGGGTGAACCGCGGCTGGGAGCGCCGGAAGTCGTCGGCGGCCAGGTCCGCGGTGCTGCGGATCGCACCGGTCAGGAAACCGCGGCCGAGCGGCGCGTACGCCACCAGGCCGATCCCCAGCTCCCGGCAGGCCGGCACCACCTCGGCCTCCGGATCGCGGGACCACAGGCTCCACTCGCTCTGCACCGCCGTCACCGGGTGCACCGCGTCGGCCCGCCGCAGGCTCGCGGCCGACGGCTCGGAGAGGCCGAAGTGGCGGACCTTCCCCTCCGCGACCAGTTCGGCCACGGCGGCCGCGGTCTCCTCCACCGGGACGGCCGGGTCGATCCAGTGCTGGTAGTAGAGGTCGATGTGGTCGACGCCGAGCCGCCGCAGCGAGCGCTCGCAGGCGGCGCGGACGTACGCCCGGTCGCCCCGCAGCCCGAGGAACGCGCCGTCCGGTGAGCGGACCATGCCGAACTTGGTCGCCAGCACCACCTCGTCGCGGCGGCCCGCGACCGCGCGGCCCAGCAACTCCTCACCGGCACCCAGCCCTTGGACGTCGGCGGTGTCCAGCAGCGTGACGCCGGCCGCGATGGCGGACCGGATCGTGGCGATCGCCTCGGTCTCGTCCGGCCGGCCGTAGAACACGGTCGTGGGCAGGCAGCCCAGGCCCTGCGCCGGGACGCGCAGACCGCGCAGGTCACGCATCGGGAGCCCGGTGGGCGAGGGGACGGCTGACGGCATGGCTGACCTCCGTGGAAGGGATGAGAGGGTGACCCGGGCCCCGGACCCGGCCGGGCGGCGGTGGGCGGCGGTGGGCGGCGGACGGGCCGCCCTCGTACCGGATCCGCGCCCGGCACCAACGGCCGTACCGGCCGGGGGAGTAGCGCGCCCGGCGGGATCCGCCCGACGCGCCCCAGCACCGTAACCGCCACCGCCGGACCCCCACAACGGCCGCCCTGCCGGGCGCTTGACGATTCGCTGACCACCCGTCGGCCGCCGACGGCGACGGCCCGCACCGGAGCTTCAAGGCGATCGTCCATGTGCCTGCAAGGACCCGGCCGCAGAGTCGAAGGCGCAGCGTGCCGGCCGGCCGAGTCCCGGCGGCGCGCCGCCCTCCGGCGCCGGGTCTTCGGCGCCGTACCGAGATCCCCTTGCCGAGGAGCTGCCATGTCCCGCGTGTCCACCAGCCCGAGCACCAACCCGACGACCGCCCACGCGCTGCTCCAGCGGCTGCGCGACCACGGCGTGCAGACCGTGTTCGGCGTGGTCGGCCGGGAGGCCGCCTCGATCCTGTTCGACGAGGTCGACGGCGTCGACTTCGTGCTGACCCGGCACGAGTTCACCGCCGGGGTGGCGGCCGACGTGCTGGCCCGCATCACCGGCCGCCCGCAGGCCTGCTGGGCCACGCTGGGCCCCGGCATGACCAACCTGTCGACCGGCGTCGCCACCTCGGTCCTCGACCGCTCCCCGGTGATCGCGCTGGCCGCCCAGTCCGAGTCGCACGACATCTTCCCCAACGACACGCACCAGTGCCTGGACTCGGTCGCGGTGATGCGCCCGATGAGCAAGTACGCGGTCGAGCTCCAGCGCCCCGACGACATCACCGACCTGGTGGACTCCGCGGTCGCCGCCGCGATGACCGAGCCGGTCGGCCCGAGCTTCATCTCGCTCCCCGTCGACCTGCTCGGCAGCGACATCGACACCACCCTGGTCCACCCCGCCGCCCGGACCCCCGCCAAGCCGATCGGCGCGGTGCAGGACGGCTGGCAGGCCGCCGCCCGGCAGGCCGCGGACCTGGTCGCGTCGGCGCAGCACCCCGTCCTGGTGGTCGGTGCCGCCGCGATCCGCTCCGGCGCCGTCCCGGCCATTCGCGCCCTCGCCGAGCGGCTGAACATCCCCGTCATCACCACGTACATCGCCAAGGGCGTGCTGCCGCACGGCCACGAGCTGAACTACGGCGCCGTCACCGGCTACATGGACGGCATCCTGTCCTTCCCGGCCCTGGAGACGCTGTTCGGCCCGGCCGACGTCGTCCTCACCATCGGCTACGACTACGCGGAGGACCTGCGCCCGTCGATGTGGCAGCGCGGCGGGGCCAAGACCACCGTCCGGGTGTCGCCCACGGTCAACCCGATCCCGCGGGTCTACCGGCCGGACGTCGACGTCGTCACCGACGTGCTCGCCTTCGTCGAGTACCTCGACCAGCAGACCGCCGACGTCCCGGTGAAGACCCCGCACGACATCACGCCGCTGCGCGAGCGGATCGCCGAGTTCCTCGCCGACACCGAGCACTACCAGGACGGCATGCGGGTCCACCAGGTCATCGACTCGATGAACACCGTGATGGCGGAGACCGCCGAGCCGGGCGAGGGCACCATCGTCTCCGACATCGGCTTCTTCCGGCACTACGGCGTGCTGTTCGCCCGCGCCGACCAGCCGTTCGGCTTCCTCACCTCGGCCGGCTGCTCCAGCTTCGGCTACGGCATCCCGGCGGCGATGGGCGCCCAGCTCGCCCGCCCCGGCCAGCCGACCTTCCTGATCGCCGGCGACGGCGGCTTCCACTCCAACAGCGCCGACCTGGAGACCATCGCCCGGCTCAACCTGCCGATCGTCACCGTCGTCGTCAACAACGACACCAACGGCCTGATCGAGCTGTACCAGAACCTCGGCCACCACCGCTCGCACGACCCGGCGGTGAAGTTCACCGGTGTCGACTTCACCGAACTCGCCCGCGCCAACGGCGTCGAGGCCGTCAAGGCGGCCACCCGGGAGGAACTGCTCGCCGCGCTGCGCAAGGGCGCCGGACTCGGCCGGCCGTTCCTGATCGAGGTACCGGTGAACTACGACTTCCAGGCCGGCGGCTTCGGCGCGCTGAGCATCTGACGATGGCGCGGACACTACCCGCCGCCACCGGCTTCCTGGCCGCCGTCCAGCACGGCGGCGGCCGGGCCCCCGAAGCGGACTTCGCCGCCGCCGGATCCCGCGCCGCCCTGCGGGCGCGGCCCGGCGGCCTGACCCTGGACGCCGTCCTGCTGCACTCCGGCGCACCCGACGCCGCCCACGCCCACGCGCGGGGCCGTACGGCGGTGCTCGCGGGGGAGCTGTACAACCAGGACGAGCTGCTCACCCTGCTCCCGGGGCGCTCCCGGCCGGTCACCGACGCGGACCTGCTGCTCGCCCTGTTCGACACCTACGACGTGCACGCGTTCCGGCTGCTCAACGGGCGCTTCGCCGCCCTGGTCGCGGGGGAGGGCCGGGCGGTGCTCGCCACCGACCACGCCGGCTCCGTCCCGCTGTACGTCAGCGCCGTGCCCGGCACGGTCCTCGCCGCGACCGAGGCGAAGGCGCTGCGCACCGCCCCCGTCGGACGGCGGATCGCGGCCGCCCGCCGGGTCCGCCGGCTGCCCGGCACCCACCAGGTGCCGGCCGGCACCGTCCTGGACCTCGAGGTGGCCACCGCCGGCTGCACCGACCACCGCACCTGGGCGCCCTCGCCGGCCCGCCGGATCATGCCGGAGCAGGACGCGGTCGAGGCGGTCCGGTGCGCCCTGGACCGGGCGGTCCGCGCCCGGACCGGCCCGGACACCCCGCTGGTGGTGCTCTCCGGCGGCATCGACTCCTCCAGCGTCGCCGCGCTGGCCGCCGGCCACCGGTCCGGGCCGATCGACACCGTGTCGATGGGCACCGACCTGGCCGACGAGTTCCCGCAGGCCAGGGTGGTGGCCGAGCATCTCGGCTCGGCGCACCGGGAGATCACCGTCCACACGGACGACCTGCTGCGGCGCCTCCCGCACGCGGTGTGGGCCGCCGAGTCGCTGGACCCGGACATCATCGAGTACCTGCTGCCGCTGACCGCCCTGTACCTGGGCCTGGACGGACCGGGCCGGCGCATTCTCACCGGCTACGGGGCCGACATCCCGCTCGGCGGTATGCACCGCGAGGACCGGCTCCCGGCCCTGGACACCGCGCTCGCCCACGACATGGCCACCTTCGACGGCCTGAACGAGATGACGCCGGTGCTGTCCGGGATCGCCGGCCACTGGTCCACCCACCCGTTCTGGGACCGCGAGGTGCTCGACCTGCTGGTCTCCCTGGAGTCCGGGCTCAAACGGCGCCACGGCCAGGACAAGTGGGTGCTGCGCGCGGCCATGACGGACCTGCTCCCGCACGAGACGGTCACCCGGCCCAAGCTCGGTGTGCACGAGGGGTCCGGCACCACCAGCTCCTTCAGCCGGCTGCTCGCGGACGCCGGGGTGCCCGCGGACCGCGTCCACCACGCCAAGGAGCTCGTCGTCCAGCAGCTGTTCGACCGGGTCGTGGTCGACGGCCGGCACCCGGACGAGGTGGCGGCCGCCGAGGTCGTCCAGCTGGTCGCCGACGGGCCGGCACGCGACGCACCGCTGCTGCGCCGGTGACGCCCGGCAACCGGGCGCGGCGACCACGGAACAGACACCGAAAGGAGCGCTGAAGGCGTGGAACGCATCGACATCAAGGTCTCACCCCGCTACGCGCAGATCCCCACGTTCATGCGCCTGCCGCACGACCCCGACCCGCACGGCCGGGACGTCGTGGTCATCGGCGCACCGTACGACGGCGGCACCAGCTACCGTCCGGGCGCCCGCTTCGGGCCCCGCGCGATCCGGGGCGAGTCCGGGCTCATCCACGGCGTCGGCATCGACCGCGGGCCCGGCACCTTCGACCTGATCAGCTGCGTGGACGCGGGCGACATCGACCTCACCCCGTTCAACATGCACATCGCGATGGAGACCGCCCAGCAGCGGCTGACCGGACTGCTGGACGACAACGCCGCCTTCCTGATGCTCGGCGGCGACCACTCGCTGACCCTCGCCGCGCTGCGCGCCGTCGCCGCCAAGCACGGACCGGTCGCGGTGCTGCACCTGGACGCCCACTCCGACACCAACCCGGCGTTCTACGGCGGCGAGTTCCACCACGGCACGCCGTTCCGGCACGCCATCGAGGAGAAGCTGGTCGACCCGCAGCGCATGGTCCAGATCGGGATCAGGGGGCACAACCCGCAGCCCGACTCGCTGGACTACGCCCGCGGGCACGGCGTGCGGATCGTCACCACCGACGAGTTCTGCGACCTCGGGCCCGCCGGGACCGCGCGCCTGGTGCGTGAACGCGTCGGGGACGCACCCCTGTACGTCTCGGTCGACATCGACGTCGTCGACCCGGCGTTCGCCCCCGGCACCGGCACCCCCGCCCCCGGCGGGCCCAGCTCCCGCGAGGTGCTGGCGCTGCTGCGCGGGGTCGGCGACCTGTCGCCCGTCGGATTCGACGTCATGGAGGTCTCGCCGCTCTACGACCACGGCGGCATCACCTCCGTCCTGGCCACCGAGATCGGCGCCGAACTCCTGTACCAGTACGCCCGTGCCCACACCCGAGAGAGGACCACCCCGTGACCGTCCTGGACTGCTCCGAGCACTCGGCCGAACTGCGCGCGCTCGCCGCCCGGCTGCCCCGGGTCCCGCGCGCGGACCTGCCCGGCTTCCTCGAGGCCGCGCACGCCGCCGCCACCGACCTGCCCGCCGCCCTGGCGGCGGTGCTGGACGACTTCAACTCCCGTGGCAGCAACGACGGATACCTGCTGCTGCGCGGCCTGCCGGTGGAGCCGGACGACGCCCTGCCGCCCACCCCGACCAGCACCCCGGCGCCGCTGGAGCGCCCCCTGCTGGTGATGGAGGCGATGCTCGGCATCGTCGGCCGCCGGCTCGGCCTGCACACCGGCTACCAGGAGCTGCGCTCCGCCACCGTCTACCACGACGTGTACCCCTCGCCCGGCGCCCACCACCTGTCCTCGGAGACCTCCGAGACGCTGCTGGAGTTCCACACGGAGATGGCGTACCACGTGCTGCAGCCCAACTACGTGATGCTGGCCTGCTCCCGGGCCGACCACGAGCGCAAGGCCGCGACCCTGGTCGGCTCGGTCCGCAAGGCCCTGCCGCTGGTGCCGGCCGAGTACCGCGCCCACCTGTACGACCGGCCGGTGCCCTGCTGCGTGGACGTGGCCTTCCGCGGCGGCGAGGAGGACCCCGGCGCGATCGCCAACGTCCGTCCGCTGTACGGCGACCAGGCCGACCCCTACCTCGGCTACGACCGCGAACTGCTCGCGCCCGAGGACCCCCGGGACGTCGAGGCGGTCGGCGCGCTCTCCAAGGCGCTGGACGAGGTCACCGAAGCGGTGCACCTGGTCCCCGGGGACGTCCTGATCATCGACAACTTCCGCACCACCCACGCCCGTACGCCGTTCACCCCGCGCTGGGACGGCAAGGACCGGTGGCTGCACCGGGTCTACATCCGCACCGACCGCGGCGGCCAGCTGTCCGGCGGCGAGCGGGCCGGCGACGTGGTCGCCTTCACCCCGCGCCCCTGACCGCGGCCGCCCGGCCGGGGCCCGCAGGAGTGACCGCTCGTCGGCCTCCTGCGGGCCCTTCGGCCGTAAAGCCATGTCGTGCAAGAGAGTTGACGGACCGCCTGGCTCCGGGCCGGTGCGGACTCGACCCGGCAGGCGGCACATGATGGGATCGACCGGACACCGCACCGGCGTGTCGGCACGCCGGGGCACTCGGCCTCTCGGGAGACGATGGACCATGACCGAAATCGCAGCAGATGAGCCACGGGGGTTCGCGGTGCACACCGCACCGGTCGGGCTGGGCGACGACGGGCGGGACGACTTCACCGTCCTGCTCTCCACCGGACCGGCCGTGGTGAGCGCGGTCTTCACCCGCTCCCGGTTCGCCGGACCCAGCGTCACCCTGAGCCGGGCCGCCGCCGCCGACCGCAGCGCCCGGGGCGTCGTCGTGCTGGCCCGCAACGCCAACGTCGCCACCGGCGCCCAGGGCGAGGCCAACGCCCGCGAGGTGCGCGCCGCCACCGCGCGGGCGCTCGGCCTCGCCGAGGACGACCTCCTGATCGCCTCCACCGGGGTGATCGGCCGCCAGTACCCGATGGCCGGGATCCTCGACCACATCGGGACGGTCACCGGCCCGCTGCCCGAGGGCGGCTTCGACCGGGCCGCGCGGGCCATCATGACCACCGACACCCGGCCCAAGACCGCCCGCGCCCGGGTCGGCGACGCCGTGGTGATCGGCATCGCCAAGGGCGTCGGCATGATCGAGCCCGACATGGCCACCCTGCTGACCTTCTTCGCCACCGACGCCCTGCTCGACCCCGAGGAGCAGGACCGGATCTTCCGCCGGGTGATGGACCGGACCTTCAACGCCGTCAGCATCGACACCGACACCTCCACCAGCGACACCGCGGCCCTGTTCGCCAACGGACTGGCCGGCGCCGTCGACCCGGCCGCCTTCGAACAGGCGCTGCACGAGGTCGCACTCGCCCTGGTCAAGGACATCGCGAGCGACGGCGAGGGCGCCGGCAAGCTCATCGAGGTCCAGGTCTCGGGCGCCCGCGACACCGCCCAGGCCAAGCGGATCGGCAAGTCCGTGGTCAACTCCCCGCTGGTCAAGACCGCCGTGCACGGCGGCGACCCGAACTGGGGCCGGGTCGCGATGGCGATCGGCAAGTGCGCCGACGACACCGACATCGACCAGGAGAAGGTCACCATCCGCTTCGGCGACGTCGAGGTCTACCCGCCGAGCGGCCGCGGCGCCGAGGGCGAGGGCGAACTGCGGGCCGCCGTCGCCAAGCAGATGCAGGGCAGCGAGGTGGTCATCGGCATCGACCTCGGCATCGCCGGCGGCGCCTTCACCGTCTACGGCTGCGACCTCACCGAAGGCTACGTCCGGCTCAACGCCGACTACTCCACCTGACCGTACCGGACGGCGCCTGCACGGCTGCGCCCCCGGGAGGTCGGCGGATTCTCGGGGTCCTCGCAACACCTGATGACCTACG
>NZ_JAIZ01000002.1 GCF_000710465.2 Kitasatospora sp. MBT63
GGTGGCGAGGGCTTCACGCAACGCGTCCGCACGACCCTGCTGGGCGGAGACGGTCTGGGCTGACGAGGGGACGGCTGTGGCCATGTGGCTGCTCCTGGATGCGACGGCTGTCGGCTATGCGGTCCCGGTCCGTGATCCGGCACGCACCCGGCCAGGGTATCCGTCCGGGGCCGTCCGCACGGAACCCGTTTCGCATCGTGGGCGTCCTGATGGACGCCGGACGACGACGGGGAGGGCTTGTGGGACGGGCGATACGGGCGAGGCTGCGGGCCATCCGGGCGAGGTGGCGCGGCTGGAGCCGGCGCCGCCGGATCGGCGTGGCGGCCCTGCTGGCACTGGCCCTGGTGCTGCTCCCGATCGCGGGAGCGGCGGCCGCGCTGCGGATCGCCTACGCCGGTGACCCGGCCCCCGAGGCCCGGACCCGGGGGCGCGACGCGGTCTGGCTGGGCCACGCCTGGGTGGACGGCCGAAAGGGGGACGCCGACCTCGCGGCCCTCGGCCGGCGGCTGGCCGGCACCGGCATCCGCGACCTGTACGTCCACACCGGACCGCTCGCCCACGACGGCTCGCTCGACCCCGCGCTGTACCCGAAGGCCCAGGAGTTCCTGGCCGGTGCGCACCGGGCGCTGCCCGGGGTGCGGGTGCAGTCCTGGCTCGGGGACGTGGTCGCCCCGGAGAAGGAGGGACTGCACCTGGACCGGGCCGACGTCCGCGACCGGATCAACGCCTCCGCCGTCCAGGTGCTGGACCTCGGCTTCGACGGGGTGCACTTCGACATGGAACCCGTGCACTCCGGGGACCCGGGCTTCCTGCAGCTGCTCGACCAGGTGCACGCGACGACTTCCGGGCGCGGCGTGCCGTTCTCGGTCGCGGCGCCGCAGATCGACCCGCTGCCCGGCCTCCACGCGGCCGGGCTCGCCCTCTCCGGCCACGGCAAGTGGTGGTCCCAGGCGTACTTCGCGCAGGCCGCCCGCCGGGTCGACCAGATCGCGGTGATGTCGTACGACACGAGCATGCAGCTGGAGTCGCTGTACGGCGGGTACGTCGTCCACCAGACCCGGCTCGCGCTGGAGGTGACTCCGGAGCGGGTCGACCTCCTGATGGGGCTGCCCGCCTACTGGGACGACACCTACCAGCACCGCGGCTCGGCGGAGACGGTGGGCGCCGCCGTCCGCGGCGCCCGTCTGGGGCTCGGCCACAGCACCCGGCAGTCCTTCGGCCTGGCCCTGTACGTCGACTTCACGGCCACCGACGAACACTGGACGGCGTACCGGACGGGCTGGGGCGCGGCGGGCTGACGCACGGACCGACGGCCCCGGCGCCCCCGGCTAGGTGAAGCGGGTGCGGTGGAGGGAGATGAGCAGGCGCCAGGTGTGGGCCGCCAGGGTGGCCGGCGGGGCGGCCCGAGGGGTGTGGAGCCAGTCGGCGAGGAGGGCGGTGAAGGCTCCGGCGACGGCGGTGGCCACCACCTCGGGGTGGGGGGCGCCCGCCAGTTCGCGTTCGGCCCGGCTGCGCTCCCGCAGCTGCCGGTTGAGCAGCTCCCCCAGGGGCCCGCTCCCCCCGGGGTGCAGCAGCGAGCGGTACAGCCCGGCCTGCTCCCGTACCTGTCCGAGGAACTGCTCCAGCGCGGGCGGCGGGGCCGCCGGGTCCGGGGTGCCGCGCCAGGCGTGCAGGGCGTCGACGGCCTCGCGGACCACCTCGGCGCAGGCGTCCACGGCGAGCGCCTGGAGGTCCTGGTAGTGCAGGTAGAAGGTGGCCCGGCCGAGCCCGGCCCGCCGGACCACGGCGGAGACGCTGACCTGTTCGAGCGGCCGCTGCTCGCACTCGGCGAGCAGCGCCGCCCGCAGGGCCGCTCTGGTCCGCTCGGCCCTGGGGTCGGCGGCCGGGGTCATCCGGCCACCAGGACGGCGGTCAGGGCCAGCGCCCCGGGCAGCGCCTGGGCGAACAGGATCCGCCGGTTGGCGGTGGCGGCGCCGTACAGGCCGGCCACCACGACGCAGCTCAGGAAGAAGATCTGCACCCGGTACCCGGTCGGGTCGGCCGCTATCAGGCCCCAGACCAGTCCGGCGGCCAGGAAGCCGTTGTAGAGGCCCTGGTTGGCGGCGAGCGGGGCGGTGGCGGCGGCCATCTCGGCGTCGAAGCCGGAGAGTTCCCGACCGGGCCGGCGCTGCCACAGGAACATCTCGAGCACCAGGAAGTAGGTGTGCAGCAGGGCCACCAGAGCCACCAGTACCACGGACAGGATCTGCATCGTCGGTCACTCACTCACTCGCTATGGACAGATGTCCAGTAATCATAGACAGGTGTCCACGAGATTACGAGCCGTTCAGCCAGACCGCGGTGTCGACCGGCAGCCGCCCACCGGTCAGCGGACCGCTGGCGAGCAGCACCGCGCCGTCGGCGGGCAGCGCGACCGGTTCGGCGCTCAGGTTGACCAGGCAGCGGAAGCCGCCCGCGCGCCGGAACGCCAGCACCCCGGGGTCCGCGGGCAGCCAGCCGAACCCGCCGCCCACCGCCTCCCGGCGGATCCGCAGCGCGGCCCGGTAGAGCTCCAGCATCGAGTCCGGGTCGCCCGACTGGGCCTCGACCGTCAGCGCCGCCCAGTCGGCCGGCTGCGGCAGCCAGGGCTCGACCCCGGGCGGGGCGAAGCCGTACGGGGGCTCGGCGCCGGACCAGGGCAGCGGCACCCGGCAGCCGTCGCGCCCGGGGTCGGTGCCGCCCGAGCGCAGGTGCATCGGGTCCTGGAGGCGCTCCAGCGGGAGGTCCTCGACCTCCGGCAGACCGAGCTCCTCGCCCTGGTACAGGTAGACCGAGCCGGGCAGGGCCAGCGAGAGCAGGGCGGCCGCCCGGGCCCGGCGGAGCCCGAGCGGCAGATCGGTGGGGGTGCCGAAGGCCTTGGCGGCGAAGTCGAATCCGGTGTCGGCCCGGCCGTAGCGGGTCGCGGTGCGGGTCACGTCGTGGTTGCACAGCACCCAGGTGGCGGGCGCGCCGACGGGCGCGTGGGCGGCGAGCGTGGCGTCGACCGAGGCGCGCAGCTCGGCCGCGCCCCAGGGCCGGGCCAGGAAGTCGAAGTTGAAGGCGGTGTGCAGCTCGTCGGGGCGCAGGTAGCGGGCGAAGCGTTCGGTGTCGGGGACCCAGATCTCGCCGATCAGCACCCGGGGTTCGGCGTAGGAGTCGGCGATCCGCCGCCAGGAGCGGTAGATCTCGTGCAGTTCGTCGCGGTCCACGTACGGGTGCGGCTCCCGGCCCGGGGTGAAGTCGGGCAGCGCCGGGTCCTTGGCGAGCAGGCCGGCGGAGTCGATCCGCACCCCCGCTGCGCCGCGGTCGAACCAGAACCGCAGGATCGACTCGTGCTCGGCGCGGACCTGCGGGTGGTGCCAGTTGAGGTCGGGCTGCTGGGCGGCGAACAGGTGCAGGTACCACTGCCCGGGGCTGCCGTCGGCGTTCACCGTCCTGGTCCACGGGCAGCCGCCGAACTCCGATCTCCAGTCGTTGGGCGGGAGTTCGCCGCTCTCACCGCGGCCGGGGCGGAAGTGGAAGAGGTCCCGCTCGGGGCTGCCGGGTGCGGCCGCGAGGGCGGCGGCGAACCACGGGTGGGCGTCGGAGACGTGGTTGGGCACGATGTCGACGATGGTGCGGATGCCCAGTTCCAGGCCTTCGGCGATCAGCTTCTCGGCCTCGGCCAGGGTGCCGAAGGCCGGGTCGACGTCCCGGTAGTCGGCCACGTCGTAGCCGCCGTCGGCCATCGGGGAGGGGTACCAGGGGTTGAACCAGACTGCCTGGACGCCGAGTTCGGCGAGGTAGTGCAGGCGGGAGCGGACCCCGGCGAGGTCCCCGGTGCCGTCGCCGCTGCCGTCGGCGAAGCTGCGCGGGTAGACCTGGTAGATCGCGGCGTCCCGCCACCAGTCCGAGTGCTCGGGCTGCTGTGCCACGGTGGGGCCCCTTTCAGAAGGCTGGCGATGGGTGACGGGCCGTCAGCCCTTGAGGCTGCCTGAGGTCAGGCCGGCCATGATGTTGCGCTGGAAGATCAGGAAGAACACGATGGTCGGCGCCGAGGCGATGGCCAGCGCGGCGATGATCACGTTCTGCGAGACGCCCAGCGAGAGCGAGTTGATGCCGATGTTGAGCGGCTGCTTCGCCGGGTCGGGCTGGACCAGCATCGGCCACAGGAAGTCCTTCCAGACGTTGACCACCGCGAAGATGGAGACCACGCCGAGGATCGGCCGCGACATCGGCAGCACGATCGACCACAGGGCCCGCAGCGGGCCCGCGCCGTCCATCGCGGCCGCGGCCATCAGCTCCTCGGGGATGGAGTCGAAGAAGCGCTTCAGCAGGAAGATGTTGAAGGCGTTGGCCACCGTGGGCAGCCAGATCGCCCAAGGCGTGTTGATCAGGTTGAGGTGCACCAGCGGCAGGTCCAGCACGGTGAGGTACTGCGGCACGATCAGGACGGCCGCCGGGATCATCAGGGTTGCGAGCATCATCCCCAGGATCAGGTTGCCGAGGACCGGGCGCAGCTTGGACAGCGCGTAGGCCGCCGCGACGTCGAACACCAGCTGGAGGGCGAGCGCGCCGAAGGCGTAGTAGAGCGTGTTGAACAGCAGCCGTCCCATCCGCAGTTGGCTCCACGCCTCGCGGTAGGTGTCGGTGTGGATCTCGCTCGGGAAGAGCGTCGGCGGGCTCTGGACGGCCTCCCGGGTGGACTTGAGGCCACCGGTGACCAGCCAGTAGAGCGGGCCGAGGAAGACCAGGGTGAAGACCACCACCACCAGGACGAGCACCGTCCAGTAGACGATCCGGCCGCCGCGGCGGTTCAGCTGGGTGTCGGAGATCAGGGTGCGCATGGCGGCCGCTCCTCAGTCGGCGGTGCGGCTGAGCCGCGCGTACAGTCCGGAGAAGCCGGCCAGCACGACCAGCATGACCAGGCCGAGCGCGGAGGCGCTGCCGTAGTTGTTGAAGTTGAAGGCGTACTGGTAGATCAGGTAGACCACGGTGGTGGTGGAGCCCTGCGGGCCGTTGCCGCCGGTCAGCAGGAACGGTTCGACGAACACCTGCATGGTGGCGACGATCTGCAGCAGCAGGAGCAGCGAGAGGATCAGCCGGGTCTGCGGGATGGTGACGTGCCAGATCCGGCGCAGCAGTCCGGCGCCGTCCAGTTCGGCCGCCTCGTAGAGTTCGCCGGGGATGCCCTGGAGGGCGGCCAGGTAGATCAGGGTGGCGCCGCCCATGTTCATCCAGGTGGCGGCGATGACCACGGAGACCATCGCGGTGGACGCGGAGTTGAGCCAGGCCGAGGTCGGCAGGTGCAGGGCGTGCAGGACGCTGTTGAACAGTCCGTAGGACGGGTCGTAGAAGTACTTGAACAGCAGCACCGAGGCCACCGGCGGCATCATCACCGGCAGGTAGACCAGGACCCGCAGGTAGGCCTTGGCGTGGCGCAGTTCGTTGAGCAGCACGGCGACCAGGAACGGGACGGCGAAGCCGAGCACCAGGGCGAGGAGGGTGAACAGCAGGGTGTTGCGCCAGGCCTGCCAGAAGGCCGGGTCCTCGGTGATGTGGCGGAGGTTGTCCAGGCCGACCCAGGTGGTCCTGCCGCGTCTGGTCCGCTGGAAGCTCATCACGATCTCGCGGACCATCGGGTACCACGAGAAGCAGGCGAAGCAGAGCAGCGCGCCGAGCAGGAAGCCGTGGGCCGTGAGGTTGCGGCGCACGCGCTGCGCGAGTGCGGCGCGGCGGGAGGCGGGGGCGAGGTCCGGGGGCGGGCCGGCCGGCTTGCGGCGGGCCGAGACGCTGATCGCTGCCATGGGGAGGGACTCCTGGGTCGGCTGGTCCGGTGGGTGCGGGCGGCGCGGGGGCCGGTGGGCTCGCTGCCACCGGCCCCCGCGGGCCGTTACTGGAGGCTCGCCAGGACCTGGTTCACCTGGTTCTCGGCGTCCGAGAGCAGCTTGTCGACGTTGGCGTTCCGGTCGGTCAGGACGGCGGAGACGGCGTTGTCCAGGACCTTGTAGATCTGCTGGGCGTTGGCCGGCTCGGTCTTGCCGGGGACGGAGGCGGCCAGGTAGGGCGCGTAGTTCTGGACCGGCACGGTGGCATCGGCGGCCTTGGCCTTGTTGTCGGCGGCCAGGCTGGCGCCGGTGAAGAAGAACGGCTGGGGCAGGCCGACCGGCAGGCCGGCGGTCTTGTTGCGGGCGTAGTCGAACTGGCCCTTGCCGATGGTGAGGAACTTGAAGTTGATCCAGGCGATGCCGGCCTTGATCTGGTCCGGGGTCGAGCCCTTCTTGAAGAGGTAGTCGTTGCCGCCGAGCAGTGCCGACCTGCCGCCGGGCATCGGGCCCATGCCGTAGTCGGCGTAGTTGCCCTTGAGGGTCTGCACCATGTACGTGATGTCGTCCGGTGCGCCGACGTACATGCCGAGCTTGTCGGTGGACATCTGGGTCATCAGGTCGGGCCACTTGAGGCCCTGGGTGGCGCCCATGCTGTTGTCGGTCCAGCGCATGTCGTACAGGTTCTGCAGGACCTTCTTGCCCTCGGGGGTGTTGAAGGCGGCCTTCTTGCCGTCCTGGTCGGTCATCGAGCCGCCGAGGCCGTACAGCTCGGCGGTGTAGTGCCAGCCGCCCTGGTTGGTGGCGCTGTAGTCGCCGTAGCCGTTGACGCCGTTGCCGAGCGCCGCGATCTTCTTGGCGTCCTCGCGGATCTCCTCCCAGCTGGTCGGCGGCTTGTCGGGGTCGAGGCCGGCCTGGGTGAAGAGCTTGCGGTTGTACAGCAGGCCCATCTTGTAGTTGGAGTACGGCAGGCCGTAGAGCTTGCCGTCGGACTTGAGGGTGGCCAGCACCGAGGGGTCGATGTCCGCCAGGGCCGGGACGGACTTCTCGTTGACGTAGGCGGTGATGTCCTCGGCGCCGTCGGCGTCGAGGACCTGGTTCAGGTCGGTGAAGTAGCTGTAGAAGACGTCGGTCTGGGTCTTGCCCTTGAGCTGGGCGGTGAAGGCGGCGGGCTCCTCGCAGGGGAAGCCGTCCTTCGCGTTGACCGTGACGTTCGGGTAGAGCTTGTTGAACGCGGCGACGTCGTCGGCCCACTGCTTGCGCTCGGCGGCCTTGGTGACCGGCGGCTGGCAGTCGATGCTGATCGTCACCTTGGTGGCCGGGCCGAGCGGGGCCGCGGCGTCCGAGCTGCCGCCCTTGGCGGCGGAGGTGTCCGCCGTCCCGGAGGAGCTGCAGGCCGCGGCGGTCAGGGCCAGGCCGGCCGCGGCGGCGAGGGCGACGGATCTGCGGATGAGCCGGTCTCTGTTCATGCGGGTGGACCCTTTCGAGCACGTGGGCAGCGCGAGGGCGCGGGAGTAGCCCGTGATTTCCGGTGGGGGCCGCCCCCGAGAAAGCACCGTCGGGTGGCGGGAGGACGCGTGCGAGGGGATACCTCGGCCGCTGCGGTGACGCATCGCCTGCTGGCGTCGACCACTTAACCAGCCTCGACAGATGACCACAAGATGTCGACGAGATTTCGCAAAAACACGACTGTCTACTTGCGTAAGCCGGCCTGAGGGCCTGGTCGCGGGCATGCCGGAGCAGGGCGGGCACCCCGGTGCCCGCCCTGCTCCGGAGCTCCGGCGTTACGGGTTGACGGTGATGTGGAAGGTCGAGGTGGTGTTCTGGATGTCCTTGGCGTTGCCACTCAGGGTGAGGTGGTTGAAGGTGACCGAGCCGACCGCGGGGCCCTGGCCGGCCTCGGGCATCTCGTTGGCCCAGATGCCGTAGCCGGACCTGCCGTCGTAGGCGTCACCGCTCTTCCGGGCGCCGGTGATCGAGACGTTGGTGAACACCGTGTCGGTGACCGGGTTCTGCGGCTGGCCGCCGCTGTAGTTGGTCTGGAACATGATCCCGCTGTACGTCGGGTCGACGATGTCCACGTCGCTCACCCGGATCCCCTGGAAGACCTTGGAGGCCGAGAAGACCCAGATCGCCGGGAAGACCTGGGCGCCCCAGAAGTGGCCGCCGGCCCGGACCAGCGAGATGTTCTGCAGGTTGGTCGGGTCGGTCCCGAACCCGTTCATCGGGTAACCGAAGTCCAGCGAGGAGATGGTGACGCCCGAGTAGCAGAGGGTGTCGGCGATGTAGACGTTGCGGAAGGTGTTGGCGTAGCCGCCGTAGACCGCCACGCCCGCCGCCCGCCAGGTCAGCAGCGAGGTGAGGTTCTCGAAGACGTTGTTCTTCTCGTCCGCGCCGCCCGCGTCGATGGCGGAGAACAGCGCGAAGCTGTCGTCACCGGTCGCCCGGGCCTCGTTGTTGGAGACCAGGTTGTCGGTGGAGCCGTTGGTCATGTTGATGCCGTCCGCGAAGGTGTCGCGGATCCGCGAGTTGGTGATCCTCATGGAGTCGGTGTTGGCACCCCAGTACATGCAGACCATGTGCTCGGTCCAGATGTTGTCGATGGTGATGTTGGCGACGTTGGCGAAGTCGAAGACCTTGCCGGGCCCGTCGATCCGCGAGGTGTAGTTGCCGAAGTAGGCGAAACCGGCGAAGGTCGAGCCGTTCGCCGAGGCCTCGGCGCGGAACCCGATGTCGGTGTTGGACTGGCCCGATGGGGCGCGGAAGCGGGTGAACCAGGGGCCGGCCCCGATCACCTTCACGGCCTTGCCGTAGACCTGGAACTTGCCCGCGGTCTGGTAGTCGCCGGGCGGCAGGTAGACGCCCACCAGGGTGCCGGTGGTGTCCATCCGCACCCGGTCCAGTGCGGCCTGGACGTCGTTCTGGGTGAAGCCCGCCGGCACCGCGTACTTCGCGGGGTCCGGGTTGGCGGTCTGGGTGGCCTGCTCCAGGCTGACGAAGTCGATCGCGTACTGGCTGGTGTTGGCCGCGTCCTTCTGCAGCCGGATCCGGCTGCCCGCCGGCACGGTGGTCCCCAGCAGCACGTTGGCCTCGTCGTAGACGTGCCGCTGGCCGCCCGCGCTCGGGCCGTTGCCCGGCGCGGTCTCGCTGCCGTACAGCCAGGCGTACCGGGAGGTCAGGTCGATCGACTTGAGGAAGCTGCCGTCGACGTAGACGTTCAGCGTGGAGTCGATGCCGTCGCCGCCCGGCGCGTCCGGGATGGAGAACCGGGTGACCAGCGTGTTGGTGGGCGCCTTGGTGGTGAACTCCACCGAGGAGCCGGTGGAATTGAGCGTGACGGCCTTGCGGCCGGAGGCCTCGCCGGCCAGGTCGCCGATGGTCCGGTTCGGGCCGACCACGGCCGCGCCGCCGGCCAGCACCCCGTCCTCGGCCTCGTAGGTGTCGTACGGCATGTTGGCGCCGCGCCCGACGTACAGCGGCTGGCTGGAGGTGTTGTTGCCCTGCTTCACCGGCAGCTCGTTCGCGTCGTTCGCGATCACGGTCCGCACGGTGTACTTGCCGTTGGCCGCCGTCCAACTCCCCAGCGAGACCGGGGTTGTGGTGGCCCCGGCGGCGATGGCTCCGCCGTACGAGCCGGTCAGCGTCCTCACCACCGCGCCGGTGGCGTCGGCGACGGTCAGGGTGACGCCGTGGCTGCCGCCGGCGGACGCCACCGTGCCCTGGTTCTTCAGCGCCACCGCGAAGTCGACGGTGTTGTTGGCCGCCGGGTTGCCGGGCGTCCAGCTGACCGGCGCGGCCACCAGGTCGGAGCTGGCGACCGGGCTGACCACCAGCGGGACCGGGGCGGTGAAGTCGTTGTTGGTCTCGTCCCGCTCGATCACGGCGCCCGTCTCGTCCGCCTTGGCGGTCAGCTGGTAGCTGCCGGCGTTCTGGACGCCGATGGCGGCCGAGACGGTGCTGGAGGCGCCGGCCGCCAGCGCGCCCACCTGGGCGGTGCCGACCTTGGTGGTGCCGAGGTAGAGGCCGACGGTGCTCGGCCCGGCCGCCGCGGTGCCGTTGTTCCTCACGGTGGCGGCGAGCGAGACGGTGTCGGTCTCGACGGGGTTGGCGGGCGTCGGGGCCAGGCCGGTGACGACCAGGTCCGGGTTGGGCGCCGGGACGCCGATCACCTGGAACTCCGCCACCTGCCCGGCCGCCGCGCCGCTGTTGGCGGTGATCCTCAACTGGACGTCGGCCGCGGTGGCGGTGACGGGGATGGTGACGGTGTTGCCCGAGGCCGGGTCGAAGGAGTACGTCTGGGGGGCGGCCAGCCGGGTGAAGGCCGAGCTGCTCTGCTCCCGGCCGAGCACCTCGATGGTCTGGGTCCTGGCCGACCAGGCGGCGGCGGGGTTGAGCTTGACCACCACCGAGCTGGTGGCGGCGTTCGCACCGAGCGCCACCGTCAGGGTGTCCGGGTAGCTGTTCGGGCCGCCCTCCCAGTACGTGGTGGCGTCGTTGTCGTTGGCGTTGGCGGCGACGAAGGTGAAGACCGAGGAGGAGCCGGTGATCGGCTTCCCGGCGGCCAGGTTGGTCCCGGTGCCGCCGCTCCGGCCGGTGCGGATCACGGTGTTGCTGCCGGCCGACTGGTTGCCCGCCGCGTCCTTGGCCTTCACGTAGTAGGAGACCGTCGCGGTGTCGGGCTGACTGTCGGTGTACGTCAGCACGGTGCCCGCCACCGAGGCGCGCAGCGCGCCGTTGGCGTACACGTCGTAGCCGCTCACCCCGACATTGTCGGCCGAGGCACCCCAGGTGAGCCGGATCTGCCCGGAGGCGGGCTGGGTGTACGCCAGGTTGCTCGGGGCGGACGGGTCCTGGGTGTCGCCGCCCTGGCCGGTGCGGGTGACGGTGTTGCTGGCGGCGGACTGGTTGCCCGCGGCGTCCCTGGCCTTCACGTAGTACGCCACGGTGGCGCTGTCCGGACGGCTGTCGGTGTACGTCAGCACGGTGCCCGCGAGGCTGGTGAGCAGGACGTTGTCGGCGTACAGGTCGTAGCCGGTGACGCCGGTGTTGTCGGTGGCCGCGTTCCAGGTCAGCCGGATCTGGCCGGGGGCGGGCTGGGTGTACGCCAGGGCGCTCGGGGCGGTCGGCGCCTGGGTGTCGCCGGAGGCCGGGCCGTAGGCCTCGAACTCGGCGAGCTGGGCGGCCGGCCACACCGAGTTGGCGGTGAAGGTGAGCCGCAGGTACCGGGTGGTGACGGTGGCCAGGTTGACGGTGGCGGTGTTGCCGGTCGCCGGGTTGAACGCGTACCCCGTGGCGGCGGCGAGGTCGGTGAAGTTGGTGCCGTCGGTGCTGCCCTGGACCTTCAGTGTCTCGGTCCGGCTCGCCCAGCCGGCCGGCAGCTTCAGTACCAGCTTGTCGACCGGGACGGCGGCGCCCACATCGCCCTGGATCCACTGCGGGAAGGCGTTGTTGGCGCTCTCCCAGTAGCTGCCCTGGTTGCCGTCGGCCGCGTTGGCGCCGGTGTAGGCGCCGTTGGCGCTGCTGGTGGTGACCGGGCGGCCGGCCAGCAGGTTCGCGGAGGCGGAGGCGGCGCCGTACACCTCGAACTCGGAGAACTGGGCGGCCGGCCAGCCGGTGTTGGCGGAGACGTTGACGCGGACGTAACGGGCGCTGGTGGAGGCGAAGTTGATCCGGACGGTGTTGCCGGCGCCGTGGTCGAAGGAGTAGACCGCGGAGCCGGTCAGGGTGGCGAAGTCGGTGCCGTCGGAGCTCCCGAGCAGGGTCAGCGTCTCGGTCCTGGACTCCCAGGCGGCGGGGAGCTTGAGGACCACCTGGTCGATGGCGGTGGCACTGCCGAGGTCCACCTGGACCCACTGCGGCAGCGCGTTGCCCGCGCTCTCCCAGTAGCTGTTCTGGTTGCCGTCGTTGACGTTGCCGACGACGTAGACGTCACCGACGCTGCTGGCGGTCACGGTCTTCCCGGCCGCGAGGTTGGGGCCGCCCGCGGCCTGGGCGGCCGGCAGCAACGGCCCCGCCAGCAGGAGCATCCCCAGCACGGCCGAACCGGCGGTCAGCCGTGGCAGTCTGCGCTTCGATCTCATTGCGTCCCTCTGTCTCTGACTCCGCGATCGACGTCCGCGAGCGGCGTCGGTGGTCGGCGTCGGTGATCGATGACGGTGCGCGGCGGGTCGGCTCCCGGCTCCGCCGTGTGTGCACCCGGTGGGCGGGTGCGGGTGGTGCGGTCCCCCGCGAGGCGCAGGGCGCCGGTACGGCCCGGGGCGCCACTGTCAGGGTGACGGCCCGGAACTCCGCTGCCGGCACATCCGGGGCGGTGGCTCCGGGAAAGTTGCGGCAGATATCGAGAAAATGACGTATCTCTGTACGTCTTTTGCGTGATGGCAGCCAAGAGTTACAGAGCGGCTACGGGCATGTCAACGGCTCGTACCGGCCCTCCGGCATCCGGGCACACGAAAGCGGGCGGGCACCGTAGTGCCCGCCCGCTTCGACCGCCCCGGGGTGGACTCCCCGTCAGCGGGCCTCGCTCACGCCCGTTCGCGGGCCGGCGCGGTCGAGCCGCGCACCACCAGCTCCGGCTCGAACAGCAACTCGTCGTGGGTGACCTTCACCCCGGCGATCTCCCCCACCAGCAGCTCCACGGCCGCCCGGCCCATCGCCTCGATCGGCTGCCGGACGGTGGTCAGCGGCGGATCGGTGCACATCATGAACGAGGAGTCGTCGTACCCGATCACCGACACGTCCTCGGGCACCGAGAGCCCGGCCCGGCGCACCGCGCGGACGGCGCCGAGCGCCAGCGGGTCCGAGGCGCAGACCACCCCGGTGACCCCGCGCCGGAGCAGCCGGGTGGTCGCGGCCTGGCCGCCCTCCAGGCTGAACAGGGCCCGCTCGACCTGCTCCTCGGGCAGGTCGAGGCCGGCCTTGGCCATCGCGGCGCGGGCCGCCGCGAGCTTGCGGTGCGAGGGCACGTGGTCGGCCGGGCCGAGCACCAGCCCGATCTTCCGGTGCCCCAACTGCTTGAGGTGGCCCACCGCCTGCTCGACCGCGACCGCGTCGTCGCAGGAGACCCGGGGGAAGTCCAGGTGGTCGATGGCCGCGTTCAGCAGGACCGTCGGCAGGCTCCGCTCGGCGAGCCGGTCGTAGTGCTCGTGCGGGGCGTCGCCCTGGGCGTAAAGGCCGCCGAAGAAGACCACGCCGGAGACCTGTTGCTCGAGCAGCAGGTCCACGTAGTCGGCCTCGGAGACGCCGCCCGCGGTCTGGGTGCACAGCACCGGGGTGAACCCCTGCCCGGCCAGCGCACCACCGACCACCTCGGCGAACGCGGGGAAGATCGGGTTCTGCAGCTCCGGCAGCACCAGACCGACCAGCCGGGCCCGTTCGCCGCGCAGCTGGGTGGGCCGCTCGTAGCCGAGCACGTCCAGCGCGGTCAGCACCGCGGCCCTGGTCGCCTCGGAGACGCCGGGCTTCTCGTTCAGCACCCGGCTGACGGTGGCCTCGCTCACCCCGACCTTCTTGGCCACCTCGGCAAGTCGTCGTGTCATGGCTGCGAGTGTACGTCAGAGAACGCAAACCGCTTGCGCGGATTTGCAATTCCAGACATGCCAACTCTTCGCATCCGACCCACTACCATGCGTAGCGAAACGGCCGTGCCGCCCGGCCGGCCGGTGCACCTCCCGGAGAAGCCCGTGCGCCCCAGACTGCTCGCCGTCCTCGTCGCCCTGCCCCTGCTGCTCGCCGTGCCCCCGGCCGCAGCGGCCGAACCGGTGGGCGGGTACGCCGCGCTCGGCGACTCCTACGCCGCCGGGGTCGCCGCCGGCCCGTACGATGCCGCGAGCGGCGACTGCCACCGCGGCGCCCACGCCTACCCCGCGCTGTGGAACGCCGAGCACCACCCGGCCGCCTTCACCGACGCCGCCTGCTCCGCCGCCACCACCGCGGACGTGCTGCGCGACCAGCTGCCCGCGGTGCCCGCCGACACCGCGCTGGTCACCCTGACCGCCGGCGGCAACGACCTCGCCTTCGCCGACGCGGTGGCCTCCTGCCTGCCGCCGTTCGCCACCGACGCCCAGTGCGACCCCGCGCTGGAGGAGAGCGACCGCCTGCTGCGCGAGGAGCTGCCCGGGCGGCTGGCGGCCCTGTACGACGGGATCCGCGCGGCGGCGCCGGCTGCCCGGGTGGTGGTCACCGGCTACCCGTACCTGCTGCACACCGGCACGGTCTGCGTGGTCGGCACCGACAGCCGCCGGGCCCGCTTCAACGCGCTCACCGACCGGCTGGACGAGCTGATCCGGCAGCAGGCCGAGAAGCAGGGGTTCGCCTTCGCCGACGTCCGCCGGGCCTTCGCCGGGCACGGGGTCTGCGCGGGCGGCGGCCAGGAGTGGATCACCCGGTTCGTCCTCACCCACCTGTGGGAGTCCTTCCACCCGACGGCGACCGGCCAGTCCCAGGGCTACCTGCCCGCGGTGACGGCGGCCGCCGCGGGGTAGCACGCCGGACCGGGCGGCCGGAGCCCGCCGGGCCGGACCCCGGCGGGAGGCCCCGACGCCCGGTCAGTTCCGGCGCGGGGCGGCCGCCGACCGGGCCCGCGCCCGGCCCGGGCGCTAATTCCACCCCGCCCCGACCCCCCTCGGATAGGCTCTCTCCCTCCGGGCCGGGACAGGTATCAAAGACCGTAGGCTGGGCAGGTAGGGACCGTGGAACGGGGCGTTCCACGCGAGGGTTGGACAGTCGGCGGCCGGCCAGCCGGTGCGCACCGGACGGGGGCGGCGGCTGACCGATGGAGGGAGACGCTGGGTGATCGAGCTGGAGGACGTTCCCGAGTTGATCGACCCGGTGATGGTCTGTGCCTTCGAGGGCTGGAACGACGCGGGTGACGCGGCCTCGGCGGCCGTCGGCCACCTGGACGAGACCTGGGGCGGGAAGGTGTTCGCCGCGCTCGACGCGGAGGACTACTACGACTTCCAGGTCAACCGTCCGACCGTCTGGCTGGACGGCGGGGTCCGCCGGATCACCTGGCCGACCACCCGGCTCTCGGTGGTGCGGGTGACCGAGCCCAAGCCGCGCGACCTGGTCCTGGTGCGCGGCATCGAGCCCAGCATGCGCTGGCGCTCGTACTGCAACGAGCTGCTCGGCTTCGCCCACGAGCTCGGCGTCGAGCTGGTGGTGATCCTGGGCGCGCTGCTCGGCGACACCCCGCACAGCCGGCCCGTCCCGGTCAGCGGGGTGACCTCGGACGCGGCGCTGGCGCGCTCGCTGGACCTGGAGGAGAGCCGCTACGAGGGGCCGACCGGCATCGTCGGCGTGCTGCAGGAGGCCTGCGCGCACGCCGGGGTGCCGGCCGTGACGCTGTGGGCCGCCGTGCCGCACTACGTCGCGCAGCCGCCGAACCCGAAGGCCACCCTGGCCCTGATCAACAAGCTGGAGGACCTGCTCGACCTGCGGATCCCGCCGGGCGAGCTGGCCGAGGACGCCCGGGCCTGGCAGCTCGGGGTGGACCAGCTGGCGGCCGAGGACAGCGAGGTCGCCGAGTACGTGCAGCAGTTGGAGGAGGCGCAGGACACCGCGGAGCTGCCGGAGGCGTCCGGTGACGCCATCGCCCGCGAGTTCGAGCGCTATCTGCGGCGCCGCGACAACCTGGGCCCGACCGGCGAGAAGCCGGTCGCCGGTCACGCCACCGCCGAGCGGCCGGCCGACCACGAGCCGGGCACCCGGCCCGCCGAGGGCCCGGCCGAAGGCTCTGCCGAGGCCCCCGCCGGGGACGAGGCCGGGGACGGCGCCGCGGACGACCGTACGGAGCCGGACCCGGGCGACGCCGAAACCGACGCGGGGACGGAGATCGGTGACGCCGCCTCCGACCGGGACGGGTCCGCCCCGGGGCCCGAGCGCGGGCCGGACGGCGACGAGGACGGCGGACGGCCGGGCGTCTGAGCCCCGCCGCAGCAACGCCGAAGGGGCGTCAGGACCGGGTGGTCCTGACGCCCCTTCGGCAGCTGACGGCCGTTACAGCGCGACGCCCAGCAGTGCGTCCACGGTCCGCGAGACCAGACCGGGGGCGCTGATGTCCTCGCCGCCGGTCTCCTCCTGGCGGGCGGCCCAGCGGTCGACGGCGGCCAGCGCGGCCGGTGCGTCCAGGTCCTCGGCCAGGGCCGCGCGGACCTCGGCGAGCATGCCCTCGGCGGACGGGCCGTCAGGCCGGGAGACCGCGGCCCGCCAGCGGGCGAGGCGCTCGACGGCACGGTCCAGGTCGTCCTTGGTCCACTCCCAGTCGCTGCGGTAGTGGTGCGCCAGCAGGGCCAGCCGGATCGCCGCCGGGTCGACGCCCTCGCGGCGAAGCACCGAGACGAAGACCAGGTTGCCGCGGGACTTGGACATCTTGTGCCCGTCCAGCGCGACCATGCCGGAGTGCACGTAGGCCTGGGCGTACGGGTGCTCGGCGGTGGCGACCTGGGCGTGCGCGGCGCCCATCTCGTGGTGCGGGAAGGACAGGTCGGTGCCGCCGCCCTGGATGTCGAAGGACATCCCGAGGAACTCCAGCGCGATGGCGACGCACTCGATGTGCCAGCCGGGGCGGCCGTGGCCGAGCTCGGTGTCCCAGGCGGGCTCGCCCGGGCGGGCGGCCAGCCAGAGCAGGGCGTCCAGCGGGTGCTTCTTGCCGGGTCGCTCGGGGTCGCCGCCGCGCTCGCCGAAGACCGGCAGCATCTGCTCGCGGGTGAGACCGGAGACCGTGCCGAAGCGCGGCTCGGACTCGACCGAGAAGTAGATGTCGCCGTCCAGTTCGTACGCGGCGCCGCTCGCCAGCAGCTTCTTGACCAGCGGGACGATCCACGGGATCGACTCGACGGCGCCGATGTAGTGCGCGGGCGGCAGGATCCGCAGCGCGGTCATGTCCTCGCGGAACAGGGCGGTCTCGCGCTCGGCGAGCGCCGTCCAGTCCTGGCCGGTGGCGACGGCCCGCTCCAGCAGCGGGTCGTCCACGTCGGTGACGTTCTGCACGTAGAGGACGTCGTGGCCGGCGTCCTTCCAGACCCGCTGCACCAGGTCGAAGGTGTTGTAGGTGGCAGCGTGCCCCAGGTGGGTGGCGTCGTACGGGGTGATGCCGCAGACGTACAGGCGGGCGGTCGGGCCCTGGGGCACGACCTCTCGGACACTGCTCGTGGCGGTGTCGTGGATGCGCAGGGGGAGCCCCTGACCGGGCAGGGCGGGAACCTCGGAGGCGGGCCAGGAATGCATGGATCCGACTCTAACCTTGCGATCATTTGAAAGGCTAACCAGTCGCGAGGATCGACTGGAATCGCTTTCCGACCGAACCTGTGCGGTATCGGGTCGCATGCGCCCGAACCGGTCAGACCGGCGGCCAGGGGATCGACGGCCAGTCCGCCGACGGCAGCGGATGGCGCCCGCTGCGGCGCAGCACGGCGACCCGCTGCCGGGTGGCGGCCAGCTCGGCCTCGGTCAGGTGCGGACGGAGCCGGTCGGCGAGATCGGCGTCGAGGTCGGCGGCCAGCCGGTCGAGCACCTCCCGGGCCTCGTCCTGGAGGGGCTGTTCGGCCCAGCCCCAGAGCAGGGTGCGCAGTTTGCCGGGGACGGCGAAGGTCACGCCGTGGTCGATGCCGTAGATCCGGCCGTCGGCGGCGGGCAGCCAGTGGCCGCCCTTGCGGTCGGCGTTGTTGAGGACCGCGTCCAGGACGGCCAGCCGGCGCAGCCGCTGGTCGTCGCGGTGCACCAGCAGCGCGGTGCGGCCCTCCCCCACCTCGGCCCGGATGATCGGCAGCCAGCCGGGTTCGGGACCGGCGGGGTCCTGGAGGGCGAGCAGTTCGGGGGCGTCCAGGTCCGGCTCGATCCAGAGCTGGACCATCCCGGCGCCGTACGGGCCCTCGCGCAGCACGGTGGGCGGTATCAGCGGCCAGCCGGTGGCGGCGGCGAGCTCGTGGGCGGCCACCTCGCGGCCGGCCAGGGTGCCGTCGGGGAAGTCCCAGAGCGGGCGCTCGCCGGTGACCGGCTTGTAGACGCAGGGGGCGGTCAGGCCGTCCAGTGCGACGGTGCAGTACAGCACGGCGTTGGAGGCGTCGGTGACCCGGCCGTGCACGGTCAGCGTGCCCGAGCGCAGCAGCTCGAGGGCGACGGCGGTGTCGGCCGCCAGGGCGGCGCTGGTCGCCGGGTCGGTGCCCGGGACGTCGGCGCCCTGCTCCCCGGCCGCCGCGGGCCGGGTGTCCCGGTCCGCGGCCGCCGGGGTGGCCGGGCCGTCCGGCTGCGGGTTCAGCGCCGGTAGCCGTTCGCGCGGGGGCACAGGTGTCCCTCCGGGTCCAGCGGGAGGTTGCAGAACGGACAGGGCTTGCGGCCGGCGGCGACCAGGTCGAGGGCGCGCTTGGCGAAGACCCGGGCCATCGCCCCGCTGAGCCGGACCCGGAGCATGTCCGGGCCGTTCTCCTCGTCCTCCAGGGCGGCCTCGTCGTCCTCGTCCTCCTCGGTCACCGCCTGCGCCTCGACCACCAGGCACTCGTCGACGCTGTCCCAGGCGAGGGCCATGGTGCCGACCCGGAACTCCTGCTCCAGCGGCAGGTCGAGCGGGGCGGTGTCGATCAGCTCGGACGGTGCCACGGCGGGGATCGTGGTGGAGCCGGCGCTGCGCCGCAGGGCCTCGTCCAGGACCTCGTCGACCCGTTCGGCCAACGCCGCGACTTGGGTCTTCTCCAGCAGCACGCTGGTCATCCGCCCGCGTGAGCTGGCCTGGAGGTAGAACGCGCGGGAGCCGGGCTGGCCGACCGTACCGGCCACGAACCGCTCGGGCTGGTCGTAGAAGTAGACCTGACGGGGCACTCTCTCGCTCCGGATCGGGATCGGGCAGGGGCTGTCTCTGGCCAGCCTACGGCGTACGCGGCGGGCGGGGTGCGGCAGGCCGCGGGCCCGGGGTCAGGGCGTGGCAGCGGGCGCCGGGGCGCCGGTGTCGCCGCCGACCACCGCGTCCCCGGCCGCCACCGGGCCGCCGGTCCTCGGGGCGAGCGAGGCGAGACCGCCGGTGTCGCCGAGGCGCAGCAGGTACGGGCGGTGCGCGGTGTAGCGGATCGCGGTGACCGAGCAGGGCTCGACGGAGATCCGCTGGAAGTGGTCGAGGTGCAGGCCGAGCGCGTCGGCGACCACGGCCTTGATCACGTCGCCGTGCGAGCAGGCCGCCCAGACCGCGTCGGGGCCGTGCTCCGCGGCGATCCGGTCGTTCCAGTCGCGGACGGCGTCCACGGTGCGGTGGCTGAGCGCGCGCAGCGACTCGCCGCCCGGGAAGGCCGCGCCCGAGGCGTGGTCCTGGACGGTGCGCCAGAGCGGTTCCTCGGCCAGCTCGGCGAGCGGGCGGCCGGTCCAGTCGCCGTAGTGGCACTCGCCGAGGCGTTCGTCCAGGGCGGGGGCGCCGAGTTCCGGGCGGGCGGCGAGCAGCGGTTCCAGGGTCTGCCGGCAGCGCTCCAGCGGGCTGGAGACGACCGCGGCGAGCGGGATCCCGCCGAGTCTGGCGGGCAGCTCGGCGGCCTGGGCCCGCCCGGTGTCGTCGAGGTCGACGCCGGGGGTCCAGCCGGCCAGGACGCCGGCCGTGTTGGCGGTGGAGCGGCCGTGGCGGACGAGCAGCAGGGTGGGCATGCGGCCAAGCGTACGGCGTGCGGGCGGCCGGGTGCGCCGGGTGGTCGGCTCGTGCGCTTTCGGTGGAGGTGACGGCTGTTCGAGCGTTCGGGCGGGACAATGGACGAATGATCGTCGACAGCGCCGTCTACCGGGACGGCCACCGCACCGAGGGGCCTGACGACCTCTCGGACGCTCTGGACGCCGCCCGGGCGGCCGGGGACAGCTTCCTGTGGATCGGGCTGGCCGAGCCGACCACCGAGGAGCTCGACCGGGTCAGCGCCGAGTTCGGTCTCCATCCGCTGGCGGTGGAGGACGCCGTGGCGGCCCACCAGCGGCCGAAGCTGGAGGAGTACGAGGACTCGCTGTTCATGGTCCTCAAGACGGCCGGCTACCACCCCGAGGACCACTCGCTGAGCGTCGGCGAGGTGATGGTGTTCCTCGGCGACTCGTACGTGATGACGATCCGGCACGGCGCGGACAGCCCGTTGAAGGGGGTGCGGGCGGAGCTGGAGAAGCAGCCCGAGCTGCTGCGGCAGGGCCCGGCCGCGGTACTGTACGCGGTCTTCGACCTGGTGGTTGACAGTTACCTGGACCTGGCCACCGAGCTCCAGGGCGACCTGGACGAGCTGGAGGCGGACGTCTTCGCGCCGGGCCGGGCGCGGGGTGTGGCGGAGCGGATCTACGGCTTCAAGCGCGAGGCGATGCGGTTCCGGCGGGCCACCCTGCCGCTCCAGGAGCCGGCCGCCCGGCTGGTGGGCGAGGGGATGCGGTTCGTCCCGGAGAAGCTGCGGCCGTACCTGCGGGACGTGGCGGACCACCTGAACCGGGTCAACGAGCTGGTCGAGGGTCTGGACCGGCTGCTCTCCGACATCCTGAACGCCAATCTGGCCCAGGTGAGCGTGCAGCAGAACGACGACATGCGGAAGATCTCGGCCTGGGCGGCGCTGGCCGCGGTGCCGACGCTGATCGCCGGGATCTACGGGATGAACTTCGACCACATGCCGGAGCTGCGGCAGGTGTGGGGCTACCCGGCGGTCCTGGCGCTGATGGGCGGGGTGTGCGTGTGGCTGCACCGGGCCTTCAAGCGGGCCGGCTGGCTCTAGGCCGCGCGCGGCGGCCGCCCGTCCCGTCCGCTCCGGCGGAGGCGGGGAGACGGGACGGACGGGCGCGGTGGGCCGCGGGTCAGGCCAGGTTGGCCAGTTCCAGCGCCTCGACGCCGGTGCGGAGCGCGGTGATCCGCTCGTCCAGGGTGAAGCCGGCCGGGGCGAGGGTGAGGGTGGTGACGCCCGCGTCGGCGTAGGCCTGCATGCGGTCGGCGATCCGCTCCTTGGTGCCGAGCAGGGCGGTGGAGTCGATCAGGTCGTGCGGGACGGCGGCGGCGGCGCCGGCGTAGTCCCGGGCGAGGTACTTCTCCTGGATCTCGTCGGCGGCCTGCTCGTAGCCCATGCGGCGGGTGAGCTGGTTGTAGAAGTTCTTGTCCTTGCTGCCCATGCCGCCGATGTAGAGGGCGGCGTAGGAGCGCTGGGAGTCGGCGGCGGCCTTGACGTCCTCGCCGACCGAGATCGCGACGGTCGGGCAGAGGTCGAAGCCGTCGAGGTCCTGCCCGGCCTTGGCGCGGCCGGCCTTCAGCGGGTCGATCGAGAGGGCGGCGTGCTCGGGGGCGAAGAAGATGCCGAGCCAGCCGTCGGCGATCTCGCCGGTCTGCTCGAGGTTCTTCGGGCCGATCGCGGCGATGTACAGCGGGATGTGCTCGCGCACCGGGTGGACCGTGAGCTTGATCGGCTTGCCGGGGCCGCCGGGCAGCGGGAGGGTCCAGTTGGCGCCCTCGTGGACCAGCCGCTCGCGGGACATCGCCTTGCGGATGATCTCCACGTACTCGCGGGTGCGGGCCAGCGGCTTGTCGAACTTGACGCCGTACCAGCCCTCGGAGACCTGCGGGCCGGAGACGCCGAGGCCGAGCCGGAACCGGCCGCCGGAGAGGGTGTCCAGGGTGGCGGCGGTCATCGCGGTCATCGCGGGGGTGCGGGCCGGGATCTGGAAGATCGCCGAGCCGACGTCGATCCGCTCGGTCTTCGCGGCGACGAAGCTGAGCACGGTGGCCGCGTCCGAGCCGTAGGCCTCGGCGGCCCAGCACACCGAGTAGCCGAGGCGGTCGGCCTCCTGGGCGACGGCGATGTTGTCGGCGTCCATGCCGAGTCCCCAGTAGCCGAGGTTGATCCCGAGTCGCATATGGGTGCCAAGCCTTCCAGTCGGTCCGTGGCGTGAGGGTAGCCCCGCCTTCGGCAGTCATGCTACTGGCCGGTAGCTGTGGGCTGCGTCACCTGGACGAGTACGGCGCGAAACCGCCACAACGCGCCCCGGCCCAGGGGCGCGCGCGGCGTGTGCGCGGGTCTTTCGGGGTTGCCCGGGGGTGTGACCGCTACGCTCAGCCGGCAGGGGGAGGACGCCTCCCGTCTCCGCGTTCACCTGCGTGTTCGTCAGTTGGCGAAAGGGCCGGCCCGATGGAACAGCGTCACCTCGGACGGACCGGGCTGCGGGTCTCCCGCCTCGGGCTGGGCACCATGACCTGGGGCCGGGACACCGACGAACACGAGGCGGCCGAACAGCTCAAGGTCTTCGTCGACGCCGGCGGCACCCTGATCGACACCGCCGACGTGTACGCCGACGGCGGCGCCGAGTACCTGATCTCCCGGCTCACCGACAGCCTGGTCCCCCGCTCGGAGCTGGTCATCGCCACCAAGGCGGGGAGCGTCCCCGGCACCGACCGCCGCTTCGACGGCTCCCGCGGCCACCTGCTGGCCGCCCTCGACGCCTCGCTGCACCGGCTCGGCACCGACCACGTCGACCTGTGGCAGGTGCACGCCTTCGACCCGGCCACCCCCACCGAGGAGACCCTGCACGCCCTGGACCTCGCGGTCGCCTCCGGCCGCGCCCGGTACGTGGGCGTGTCCAACTTCAGCGGCTGGCAGCTCGCCAAGGCCGCCACCTGGCAGCACGGCGGCCACGGCCGGGTCCCGCTCGCGGGCACCCAGATGGAGTACTCGCTCCTCCAGCGCGGCATCGAACGCGAACTGCTGCCCGCGGCCCTGGACGCCGGCCTCGGCCTGCTCGCCAGCTCCCCGCTCGGCCGCGGCGTGCTCACCGGCAAGTACCGGCACGGCGTACCGCCCGAGTCGCGCGGCGCCTCCGCCCACCTGTCCGGCTTCGTCCAGCCGTACCTGGGCGACCGCTCGCGCCGGATCGTCGACGCCCTCGCCACCGCCGCCGACGGGCTCGCCAGCAGCCCGCTGGCGGTCGCCCTCGCCTGGGTCAGGGACCGGCCCGGCGTGGCGAGCGCGCTGGTCGGCGCCCGGAACGCGACCCAGCTGCTGGCGGCGCTGTCGGTGGAGGCCCTTACGCTTCCGGGTGAGATCCGCGGCGCTCTGGACGATGTATCGGCCCCACTGCGCCGCTACCCGGACCAGGGCTGGACGGAGCTGTAGCGCCGGCTGTGAGGAGCGTACCCATGACCGAAGCGGCGAGCAGCGAGACCGTACCCACCCCCGCCGGCGAGGAGCAGCGGGCCGGCGCGGTCGCCGCCCTCGCGGAGGCGATCCGGGCGGTCGGGCACGGCGGCGCCGCCGACGGCCCGGACGACGGCGCCCCGGCGGCGCCCGG
>NZ_JAIZ01000003.1 GCF_000710465.2 Kitasatospora sp. MBT63
GGCCGCCCGGCCGGCGACCGCACGGCCGTACCGGCGGCCCTCCCGGCCGCCTCGCCCTGACCCGGCCCCGCCCCGCCCCGGCCCGGGCCGCCCGGCGTTCGGCTGCCCACGGCGGTGGTCCGGTGCCGCCGTCAGGACGGCAGGAAGTCCACGCAGCCGCTGTCGAGGGAGTAGTAGGCACCCAGTACCCGGACCCGGTGCCCGGCGACGAGCGGGGCGAGCAGCGGGTCCTCGCGCAGCTGGTCGGCGGTGAGCCGGATCTGCGCGTGGACGGTGTTGTCGACCTGGTCGCCCGGCAGGGGCCGCGCCGCCTCGTACGCGGGCCGCAGTGCCTCGACCACCTCCACCAGGTGGGCCGGTACCTCGGTGCCGTTGTTCAGCGTCTCCACGGCGAGGGTGACGGCTCCGCAGCGCTGATGGCCCATCACCACCACCAGCGGGGTCACCGCCTCCTCGGCGCCGTACTCGACCGCGCCCTGGACCAGCCCGTTGTTGGTCTGGGCCGCCGTCCGGACCACGAACAGGTCCCCGACGCCACGGTCGAACACGATCTCGGGCGGCACCCGGGAGTCGATGCACGAGAACACCGTGGCGAGCGGATGCTGGCCCGCCGCCACGGCCCGGCGGCGGGCCACGGTCTGGTGCGGATGCAGCAGTTCCCCGGCGACCCAGCGTTCGTTCCCCTCGACCAGCCACCGCAGGGCCTCGTCCGGGCCCGGCGTGAACCCGTCCGGCACCGGGGCAGCGCCGGGTCGGCGATGCTGCTCGGCGCCGCGGACGCCCGCGCGGCGCCGAGCAGCGGAGCGGCGAGGGCCGAGGCCCCGCCGAGGAGGAAGCGGCGCCGCGCGGGGCGGGCCGCGCGGGGGAGGTCGGCTGCTGAACCGGGCATCTGTGGTCTCACCATTCCTGGAGATCGGTCGGTCCCGAGCTCGAGTGTGGGGGCCGGGTCCCCGGGCCGGTCCCGCCACGCCCGTCCGGGTCGGCCGTTGCGGCCGCGGATCACCCGCCCGGAGGCACCCCGGGCGCCGCCCGGTGCGGCTGCCCGGTGCGGCCGCCCGCCGGGACCCGGCCTGACGCGACGTCACGGTGGGGCCCGGGCTGCGGGGGCACCCCCTCGCCGCGTTCACGCGCCCCGCCCGGCGGACCGTAGGCTCGTCCCGTCCCGTCATGATCAAGAAAGGGTGCGAGCAAGGGTGCAGCCGCAGACAGAACCGTTCGGACCGCTGCTGCGCGGTCACCGGCGCAGGGCGAACGCCACCCTGGAGGAACTCGCCGAGCGATCGGGGGTCAGCGCACGGGCGATCGGCGACCTGGAACGGGGCCACAGCCGGCGCCCCCAGATTCGTACCGTGCAGGCGCTGGCCGACGCCCTCGCCCTGGACGGGGACGACCGCGCCGCCCTGGTGCGCTCCGCCCGGGCCGCCCGGACCGCCTCGAGCGGGCCCAATCTGTGCGAACTCCCCGACGCCGTGGCCGACTTCGTCGGACGGCAGGAGGAAGCCGACTGGCTCGCCCGGGGAAGTGCGGCCACCACCGGTCCGCGGGTCGCGATCGTCTCCGGCCCACCGGGCGTCGGCAAGACCGCGCTGGCCGTGGAGACCGCCCGCAGGGTGGCCGGGCGGTACGGCGACGGCTGCCTCTTCCTCGACCTACGCGGACTGGACGCCCGGCCGGTCGAACCGGCCCAGGCCCTGGTGCGGCTGCTCAGGGCACTGGGGACGGGCGACAACGACATCCCCGTCGACACCGACGAGCGGCGGAACCTGTACCGGGCCCTCGTCCGCGACCGGCGGATCCTGCTGGTGCTGGACAACGTCGCCCACGAGGGGCAGCTGCGCCCGCTGCTGCCCGGGCGGGGCCGGGCCGAGGTCTGGGTCACCAGCCGGCGCGCCCTGAGCGGCATCGAACACGCCAGGCGGCTGCGGCTCGGTCCGCTCCCCGCCGTGTCCTCGGCCGAGCTGCTGGCCGCGATCACCGCCGGCGGCCCGGACGGTGCGGGCGGCGCCGGACGCGACAGCACCGTTCTCACGGACAGCACGGACAGCACGGACAGCACCGACAGCACCGCGCTCACCGACATCGCCGGTCTGTGCGGCCACCTCCCGCTCGCCCTGCGGATCGCCGGGAACCGGCTGCTCAGCCGCCCCTCGTGGACGGTGCGGGACCTCGCCGACCGGCTCGCGGCCGAGGACCTGCGGCTGGACCGGCTCACCGCCGGCGATCTCCACATCCAGACCGCGTTCTCGCTCTCCTACGAGCAGCTGGCCGGACCGCAGAGGTCGCTGTTCCGCCGGCTGGCGCTGGTCCAGGGACCCGACTTCGGGGTCGAGCTGGCCGCGGTCCTGGCGGAACTGCCCGCGCACCGGACCGAACCGATGCTGGACGAGCTCATCGAACTGGGCCTGCTCGTCCCCACCACGGACGACCGGGCCGCCTTCCACGATCTGATCCGGCTCTACGCGACGAAGCGCCTGCACGACGAGGAACCGGCCGAGCTGATATCGGCGGCCCGGGAGCGCGCCGGCCGCTGGTTGCTGGACTCGGCCTGCGCCGCCGGCGCCTGGTTCGAGCCCGACGGGGGCCGGGCGCCCGCCACCGGCACGGCTGTCAATGCGACGGCTGCCACCGCCGGCCCGCCCGGCGGTACCCCGGTGGGCGTCCTCGCCCCGGACAGCCGGACCGCGGCGCTGGCCTGGCTGCAGGCGGAGAGCCACAACTGGTTCGCCGCGCTGCGGGAGGCGGCGCGTACCGGACGGCACCGGCTGGTGGTCGACGTCGCGGAGGCCATGCACTGGTTCTCGGACTGGTGGGTGCACTGGGGGCACTGGCACGAGGTCTTCGAGCTGGCCCGCGCCGCCGCCCACGAGCTGGGCGACACCGCGGCGGAGGCCATCCAGCTGAACTACCTGGCCTGGGCCCTGCGGGCCTGCCTGCGGGACGTGACGGGCTCCGAGCGGCGCGCACTCCAGGCGGAGGAACTGGCCCGGCAGTCCGGCGACCGGGTCCAGCAGGCGTGGGCCCTGCACTACGCCGCCGCGGCCGCCGGCGCCGAGCAGCGGCACGAGGACGCGCTCGAGCGCGACGACCGGGCGGCCGAACTGTTCCGGGCGGCCGGCGACCGGGAGGGACACCCGCAGGCACTGATCTCCAAGGCCGACACCCTCTGCGAGCTGGGCCGGCCCGCCGAGGCACTCACCACCCTGCGCCGGGTCGTCACCCTGGTGACCGACCCGGACACCGCACCCGCCCCGCACATCGCGGACTTCACGCTGATGAACACCTGGCGGCTGATCGGCACGGCGCACCTCGCGCTCGGCGAGCGGACGCAGGCCGCCGCGGCCTACCGGACCGCGCTGGCGACCGGCCCCCGGGTCCAGGTGCCCTATCTGCGCGGCCTGGTCCTGGAACGGCTCGCCGAGGTGCTGCGCCAGGAGGGCGAGCCCGCCGCCGCGCAGCGGGCGCTGGAGGAGGCGCACGACATCTACACCGCCTCCGGCATGGCCGCACGGGCCGCGGGGGTGGCGGCCGCGCTGCGGGCCGGGCCGCCGGAGCGGACGGGCGGCTGACCCGCCGCCGGCGGGCCCGGGGAGCCCCCGGCGCCGGTCGGGTCAGCCCAGGAAGGCGAGCAGTTCGCGGTTGACCTCGGCGGCGTGGGTCCAGATCAGGCCGTGCGGCGCGGCCGGGAGGACGACCAGCTTCGCGCCGGCGATCCGCTCCGACAGCGGGAGCGCGGTCGCCTCCAGTGGCAGGGTCCGGTCGGCGTCACCGTGCACGATCAGGGTGGGCACGTCGATCCGGGGCAGGTCCGCCCGGAAGTCGGTCCGCCAGGCCGCCACACAGGCCAGGGTCGCCCGCGCCGACGCACCGACCGCGATGTTCCAGCTGTACTGCACCACTTGGTCGCTGACCCGGTCGCCGCCCAGCACGTCCACGTTGTAGAAGTCGTGCAGGAAGCCGGTCAGGAAGGCCGGGCGGTCGGCGGCGATGGCCTGCTCGATCCCCGCGAAGACAGCGCCGTCCACCCCGGACGGGTTGTCCTCGGTCAACAGCAGGAACGGCGGCACGACACCGAGCAGCACCGCCCGGTCGACCCGCTCGGACCCGTACCGCCCCAGGTACCGGGTCACCTCGCCGGTGCCCATCGAGAAGCCCACCAACGAGACGTCCCGCAGGTCGAGTTGGGAGATCAGCTGGTGCAGGTCGCCGGCCAGGGTGTCGTAGTCGTACCCGGAGTCGGGCTGCTCGGAGCGGCCGAAACCGCGGCGGTCATAGCTGATCACCCGGTGGCCGGCGTCCAGCAGGGCCGCGGCCTGCTTCTCCCAGGACGCCGCGTTCAGCGGCCAGCCGTGGATCAGGACCACGGGCCGGCCGGTGCCGTGGTCCTCGTAGTAGAGGCGGATCGGGGCGGAGTTCTCTTCACCCACGGTCAGGAAAGGCATGTCGGTGCTCTCGTTTCGGCTGGTGGAGGAGGTGCGGACCGCACACCACCCGGGCCCGCGCCGGCGGCGGCGCCACGGTGGGTCGGCCCCGCCACCGTAGGCGGCCGACGCGGCGCCGGATGTGCCCGGGGCGCACACGGTGTTGCCGCCGCGGGAACACCCGCCGCCCCACCCGGACGCCTCCCCGGCACGGGAGTTGACCCACCGCGCACGGTGCTGTGCTCCGCGCGCCCGACCCGGCCGCGGCCCGCTCCACCCGGCCGCCGCCGCCCACCGGCGGGCTACCCTGGCCCTCCGCACGGCGGCCCCCGGCGCGCGGCCACGGAACCCCGACCAGCTGTCCCTGCCGAGGAGTTGCCATGAACGACCGGACACCGCAGGACCCGCCGCCCCTCGGCCCGGGTACGGCCGACGCCTACGACGTGGTGGTCATCGGCGCCGGCCCGGCCGGCGAGGTGCTCGCCGACCGGGCCGTCAAGGCCGGGCTGACCGCCGCGGTGGTCGAGGCCGAACTGGTCGGCGGCGAGTGCTCGTACTGGGCGTGCATCCCCAGCAAGGCACTGCTGCGCCCGGGCGCCGCCCTCGATGCGGCGCGTTCGGTGCCCGGCGCCCGCGAAGCGGTGTCCGGTCCTCCCGACCCGGCGGCCGTCCTCGCCCGCCGGGACGCCTTCGTCTCCGGCTGGAAGGACGACGGCCAGGCCGCCTGGCTCGACGGCGCCGGGATCGACCTGGTCCGCGGGCGGGGCCGGCTGCTCGGCGAACGCCGGGTCGAGGTGCGCGACCCGGCGGGCGGGCGGCGGATCCTGACGGCCCGCCGGGCGGTGGTGCTGGCCACCGGCAGCGCCGCCGCGCTGCCCCCGGTCGAGGGGCTGGCCGGGAGCGGGGCGTGGACCAGCCGGGAGGCGACCGCCGCGGCCGCCGTACCCGAACGGCTCACCGTCATCGGTGGCGGCGTCGTCGCCTGCGAGCTGGCCACGGCCTGGAGCTCGCTCGGCTCCCGGGTCACCATGCTGGTGCGGGGCTCCGCCCTGCTGGCCGGCTGGGAACCGTACGTCGGGGAGGAGGTCGCGGACGGGCTGCGGGAGCTGGGCGTCACGGTCCGCTTCGGCGTCCGGGCGGTGCGCACCGAACGCGCGGACGGCGGGATCACCACCGAACTGGACGACGGCTCCACCGTCACCGGCGACGAACTGCTGGTCGCCGTCGGCCGGCGGCCCCGCACGGACGACCTCGGCCTGGAACACGTGGGCCTGGAACCCGGGTCCTGGCTGGAGGTGGACGACAGCTGCCAGGTCGCCGGGGTCGCCGGAGGCTGGCTGTACGCCGTCGGCGACGTCAACGGACGCGCACCGCTGACCCACATGGCGAAGTACCAGGCGCGGGCCTGCGCCGCCGCGATAGCCCGGCGGGCGGCAGCGGGCGAGGCCCCGCTCCCGGCCGGCCGGCGCCCCTGGTCGGCGGCGTCCGACCGGGACGCCGTACCGCAGGTGGTCTTCACCCGGCCCGAGGCGGCGTCCGTCGGCCTCACCGAACTGCGGGCCCGCCGGGCCGGCCTGACGGTCCGCACCGCCGAGTACCGGATCGGCGACGTCGCGGGTGCGGCCCTGCAGGCCGACGGCTACCGCGGCCGCGCGAAGCTGGTCGTCGACGAGGACCGCGGCGTGGTCGTCGGCTGCACCCTGACCGGCCCCGACGCCGCCGAGCTGATCCACGCCGCGACCGTCGCCGTGGTCGGCGAAGTGCCGCTGGAGCGGCTGTGGCACGCGGTTCCGTCGTTCCCGACGGTCAGCGAGGTGTGGCTGCGCCTGCTGGAGGCGTACGGCCTCTGATCCCCGGCGCCCCGGGCGGGGAGCAGCCGGTCAGTCGAGGACGGCGGTGGCCTCGACCTCGACCAGGTGCTCGGGCACGTCCAGTGCCGCGACGCCCAGCAGGGTGGCCGGGGGGACCGGGGTGACCCCCAGCCTCGCGGCCGCCCGGGTGACCCCCGCCATCAGCAGGGGCATCTTGTCGGGCGTCCAGTCGACGACGTGGACGGTCAGTTTCGCCACGTCGTCGAAGGAGCCGCCGACCTCGGCCAGGGCGGTGCCGATGTTGAGGTAGCACTGCTCGACCTGGGCGGCGAGGTCGTCGCCGCCGACCGTGGCGCCGTCGGCGTCGCAGGCGACCTGTCCGGCGACGAAGACCAGTTTCGACCCGGTGGCGACCGCCACCTGCCGGTAGGCGTCGATCTTCGGCAGTCCGCCGGGGTTCACCAGAGTGATGGCCATGTCCGTCCGCTCCGCTCTCTTGTGGTTACTCAGGAACCGTAGGAGAGTGTGCGGCGACGTGGAAGAACGCACTTTTCAGTGACCGAGGAACCAGATGGTGACCAAGAAGCTCACGGATCCGGCCGATGAGGCGGACCTGAGGCGGGCGGATTCGCTGGGCCGGGAGATCTTCTCGGACATCGCCAACAAATGGGCGCTGCTGATCATCGAGGCCCTGGGGGAGCGGACCCTGCGCTTCGGCGAGGTACGGGACGAGATCGAGGGCATCAGCCACAAGATGCTCACCCAGAACCTGCGCATGCTGGAGCGCAACGGCCTGGTCGAGCGCACGGTGCACCCCGTCGTACCGCCGCGGGTCGAGTACACCCTCACCGGGCCGGGTCAGGCCCTGCGGGTGACGATCGACGGACTGTGCGACTGGACCCACCGGTACGTCGGCCACATCGACGCCTCGCGCCGGCGCTTCGACGCCTGACGCCTCACCGGACGGACCGTCAGAACCCTTAGTCGGTACGGGAGAAAATCACGGTGGCCGGCTGCGGGTGCCCGCGTAGGATCCTCCGTCATGGTTGATCTCTATCCTCCGACCGATCCCTACGACAGTGGATTCCTCGACACCGGGGACGGCAACCGCGTCTACTACGAGCAGCTCGGCAACCCCGGCGGCAAGCCCGCGCTGGCCGTCCACGGCGGCCCGGGGTCGGGCGCGTCGAGGCGGCCGTCCAGGGCCTGGGACCCGGAGCACTACCGGCTCGTCCGCTTCGACCAGCGCAACTGCGGCCGCAGCACCCCGCACGCCGCGGACCCGGCGGCCGACATGAGCCTCAACACCACCCAGCACCTGATCGACGACATGGAACGGCTGCGCGAACACCTCGGCATCGAGAAGTGGCTGCTCAGCGGCGGCTCCTGGGGTGCGACGCTGATCCTGGCCTACGCGCAGCAGCACCCCGCGCGGGTCACCGGGATCACCCTCCAGGCGGTGACGACCACCCGCCGCTCCGAGATCGACTGGCTCTACCGCGGTGCCGGGAGGTTCTACCCCGAGGCGTGGGACCGGTTCCGCGACGGCGTCCCCGCGGGCGAACGGGACGGTGACCTGCTGGCGGCCTACGCCCGGCTGATGGAGAACCCGGACCGGGCGGTGCGGGAGAAGGCCGCCGCCGACTGGCTCGCCTGGGAGGACGCGGTCATCTCGGACGAGCCCAACGGGCAGCCCGGCATGTACAGCGACCGCGAGGTCGACGACCAGATCGCGTTCGTACGGATCTGCGCCCACTTCTTCAGCAACGGGGCATGGCTGGCGGAGGACCAACTGCTGCGTGACGCCCACCGGCTGGCCGGGATCCCGGCGGTGCTGGTGCACGGCCGGCACGACATGGGCAGCCCGGTGCAGACGGCGTGGGAGCTGGCCAAGGCGTGGCCGGACGCGCGGCTCCAGATCTTCGAGGACTCCGGGCACGCCGGCAGCCTGGCGATGCAGGAGGCGGCCCGGGCGGCCGTCGAGGAGTTCAAGCACCGCTGAGCCCCCGCGGGCCCCTGCCGTGACGAGCCGTCATGGCAGGGGCCCGCGGGAGCCGGCGCGGATCCGGGGGCGGTCAGCCGGGGAGGCCGACGGCGCGTTCGCCGTTGCGGCGCTGCTGGATGACGACGGCGACGACCAGCAGGGTGCCCTGGGCGACGTTCTGCCAGAAGGCGTTGATGCCCTGGACGGTGAGGCCGTTCTCCAGGCAGCCGAGCAGGGCGACGGCGAGCAGGGTGCCGCCGATGCCGCCCTTGCCGCCCTTGAGGGCGGCGCCGCCGAGGGCGGCGGCGGTTATGGCCTTGAGTTCGAGGCCTTCGCTCCCGGAGGTGGGCTGGCCGCTGCCGGTGCGGGCGGTGAGGAGGATGCCGGCGACGGCGGCCACGGTGCCGATCAGGGCGTAGACGGCGATCAGGTACTTGTTGATGTTGATGCCGGCGAGGCGGGCGGCGGTGTCGTTGCCGCCGATGGCGTAGAGGTTGCGGCCGATGTCGGTGTACTTGAGCAGCAGGTGGGCGGCGAGTGCGGTGAGGATGAGGATCCAGACCATGACGGGCAGGCCGGCGATCTTGCCGCGGCCGAGGAAGACGAAGATGTCGTCGTTGAGGACGTAGCCCTGGGCGCGTCCGTCGGACAGGAGTTGGGCGAGGCCCTTGTAGGCGGCGAGGCCGGCGAGGGTGGCGATGGTGGGGTTGACCCGGCCGTAGACGATGACCAGGCCGTTGAGGGTGCCGATCAGCAGGCCGACGGCGATGGCGGCGGCCATGCCCGCGAAGGGGTTGGCGCCGGCGGAGGTGAAGGCCATGGCGCTGACCACGGAGGCGACGCCGGCCTGGGAGCCGACCGAGATGTCGAGGCCGCCGCAGATGATGACGACGGTCTGGACGACGGCGAGCAGGCCGGTGATGGTGGCGGCCTCGGCGATCACCTGCATGTTCGACACGGAGAGATAGTTGTCGTTGAGGATCCCGAACAGGGCCAGGACGGCGGCCAGGGCGCCGATCAGGCTGAGGTTCTGGCCGCCGACGGAGGCGAGGGCGGACGGGCGGGTGCGGACGGCGGGCCGGTCCTTCGCGGCGGGCCGCGGGGTGGTGGTGGCGCTCATGAGGCTGCTCCAGGGGCGGGGGTGGTCGCGCTGAGGTCGTCGGCCATGGCCAGGGCGAGGATCGCTTCCTCGGTGGCCCGGGCGCGATCGAGTTCGCCGGTGATCCGGCCGCCCTGCATGACGACGACGCGGTCGGCGAGGCCGAGCACCTCGGGCAGCTCGGAGGAGATCACCAGCAGCGCGACGCCCTCCTCGGCGAGGTCGGCGATGATCTGGTAGATCTCGGCCTTGGCGCCGACGTCGATGCCGCGGGTGGGCTCGTCCAGGATCAGGACCTTGGGTTTGCGGGCGAGCCAGCGGGCGAGGACGACCTTCTGCTGGTTGCCGCCGGAGAGCTTGCGCACCTCGTGCTCGATGGACGGGGTGCGCACCCGCAGCCGGTCGGCGTACTGCTGGGCGAGCGCGCGTTCGGCGGTGCGGCGGACGAAGCGCAGGCGGCGCAGCCGCTCCAGGACCACCAGCGAGGTGTTGTCGCGGATAGAGCGGTCCAGGAACAGCGCCTGGGCCTTGCGCTCCTCCGGGGCCAGGCCCAGGCCGGCCCGGATGACGGCGCCGGGCCGGCCGGACGGCAGGGGGACGCCGTCCAGGGTGACGGTGCCGGAGTGCACGGGCAGGTCGCCGGCCAGGGCGAGGGCCAGTTCGGAGCGGCCGGCGCCGATCAGCCCGGCCAGGCCGACGACTTCACCGGCCCGGATCTGCAGGGTGATGTCGCGGACGTGGTCGGTGGTCAGGTCCTGCACGTCGAGGACCACGCGGTCGGTGGCGACGTGCTCGCGCGAGAACATCGCGGACAGGTCGCGGCCGACCATCAGCCGGACCAGTTCGCCGTCGTCGGTCTCGCTCGCCGCCTGGACGCCGACCAGTGCGCCGTCGCGCAGGACGGCGATGCGGTCGGCGAGCCGGAAGATCTCCTGCATCCGGTGCGAGACGTAGACCACGGCGATGCCCTGGTCGCGCAGGCGCCGGATCAGCGCGAACAGGGCCTCCACCTCGTGCTCGGACAGCGAGGAGGTCGGTTCGTCGAAGGCGATCACCTTGGCCTCGCCGGTCAGCGCCCGCAGGATCTCGACCAGTTGGCGCTGGGCGGGGGTGAGCCGGGAACCGGGCAGGTCGGGGTCGAGGACGCCGGCGAAGCCGAGCCGCTCGAGGTCGGCGGTGATGCGGCGGCGCAGTTCGGCGCGGTCCAGCCGGCGGCCGGCCCGGCGCGGCAGCGCGCCGGCGTAGACGTTCTCGGCGACCGAGACGTGCGGGATGATCTCGGGTTCCTGCGGGATGATCCGGATTCCGGCGGCCCTGGCCTCGGCGGGTGAACGCAGGTCCACCGGGGTCCCGTCGATCAGGACGTGACCCTCCGTCGGCTGGTGGTCGCCGCTGAGGATCTTCAGCAGGGTGGACTTCCCGGCGCCGTTCTCGCCCATCAGCGCGGTGACCCGGCCGGCGGGGAAGTCCAGGGTGACGCCGGTCAGGGCCTGCACCGACCCGAACCGCTTGCCGACCCCCTGGACGCCGGCGGCGGCCCGGCCGGTGGCGGGGGCCGGAGCGTCGGTCTGCGGTCCGCCGTCGTGGCCGGTGGGCGGGCGGGGGTC
>NZ_JAIZ01000004.1 GCF_000710465.2 Kitasatospora sp. MBT63
GGGTGGGTGGGGTTCAGCGGCCGTCGCCGGCGTCGGCCGGCTTCCAGCGGAACAGCCGCCGTTCGGCGAGGGTGAGCAGGCCTTCGGTGAGCAGCGCGACCACGGCGAGGATGGTCATCGCGGCGTAGACGCCGGCCGCGTTGAAGGTGCCCTGGGCGGCGGCGACCAGCAGGCCGAGGCCCTTGGTGGCGCCGATGTACTCGCCGACGATGGCGCCGATCAGCGCGAAGCCGAAGCTGACGTGGAGGCTGGTGAAGATCCAGGTGGTGGCGGCGGGGATGACCACCTGGAGGGTGACCCGGCGGTTGTCCGCGCCGAGGATGCGGGCGTTGGCGACCAGGTTGCGGTCGACCTCGCGGGCGCCCTGGAAGGCGTTGAAGAAGACCGGGAAGAACACCAGGACGACGGCGGAGGCGACCTTGGAGGCGGGGCCGAGTCCGAACCAGATCAGGAAGATCGGCGCGAGCACGATCCGGGGGATGGCGTTGAGCACCTTGATGTACGGGCCGAACACGTCGGCCAGGAAGCGGATCCGGCCGAGCGCGATGCCGAGCAGGATCCCCGCGGTGACGCCGATCACCCAGCCGGTGAGGGCCTCGTACAGGGTGTAGCCGATCTGCTCGCCGAGTGATCCCTGGGCGGTGCCGTGGGTGGTCCACTGCCAGATCTGGTCCCAGATCCGGGACGGCTGGGAGAAGTTGAACGGGTCGATCACCTCGGTGCGGGCGGCCAGTTCCCACAGGCCGAGGAAGGCGGCCAGGACGGCGGCGCGGGCGCCGTACACGCCGAGCCTGCGGTTGCGGGCGGCGCGTTCGCGGGCCTCGGTCCTGGTGGCCGGGACGGCCAGGGCGGGCGCGGGTGCGGTCGGGGCGGTCTCAAGCGGCACGACCCGCTCCTCTCTCGCGGGTGATCCGGACCTCTTCGCCGAGCGAGCCCCAGATCTCGCGGTACAGCTCGACGAAGCGGGGCTCGAGGCGGACCGCCTCGACGGTGCGGGGGCGGGGCAGGTCGACGGTGAAGATCTCCTTGACGGTGGCCGGTCCCGCGGTCATCACCACCACCCGGTCGGCGAGCGCGATGGCTTCGTCCAGGTCGTGGGTGACGAAGATGACGGAGGACCCGGTGCCCGCCCACAGGTCCAGCAGCTGGTCCGACATCAGCGCCCTGGTCTGCACGTCGAGCGCGGAGAACGGCTCGTCCATCAGCAGGATGCGCGGGTCGTTGACGAAGGTCTGGGCGAGCGCGACGCGCTTGCGCATGCCGCCGGACAGCTGGTGCGGGTAGCGGTCCTCGAACGCGGCCAGGCCGACCCGGGCCAGCCAGTCGCGGGCCCGCTCGCGGGCCTCGGCGGCGGGCACGCCCCGGAAGCGGGGGCCCGCCATCACGTTGGACAGCACCGTGCGCCAGGGGAAGACCGCGTCCTGCTGGAAGACGAAGCCGACGTGCCCGTTGATCCCGGCGACCGGCTCGCCGTGCACCCGTACCTCGCCCTCGGTGGGCTCCTCCAGTCCGCTGACCAGGGTCAGCGTGGTGGACTTGCCGCAGCCGGTCGGACCGACCACCGCGACGAACTCCCCCGGGGCGACCGTCAGGTCGAGCTCCCGTACCGCGGTGTGCAGCTCCCCCGACGGGGTCCTGAACCGCTTGGTCGCCCCGGCCAGTTCGATCGCCGGGGCCGCCGTCTTCGGCACGCTCATGTGCACCACCACCTCTGCCCTCCCGGCGCCGTCGCCGGGGTCCGTTCCGTGTGGTCGGAGGCTAGGAGCGGCGCCGGTCCCGGCGGCAGCCTTGTCGGCCTACTGCCGGTTGTGCGCGTTGAGGGCTGTTCTGCTCGTTCTGCTTCCGCTACAACAGCGGGGGCGGTCCGGCCGCACGGTGACAGAAACCCGCCGGAAACATAGGGTGACCGTCCATTCCCCCGACGAGCGGCGAGAGGAGACCCGCGATGAGACGTCCGCACTGGCCCCGGCGGGTCTTCGCACAGCTGCTGCTGAGCCAGACGGTGGTCACGGTCGGGGTCAGCGCGGTGACGGCCGGGCTGTTCCTCGCGCCGGTCAGCCGGGAGCTGGACCGGGACGCGATGCAGCGCGCGCTGTCCATCGCGCAGGCCACCGCCACCGACGAGGTGCTCGCCCGGGCGGCCGCGGCCCGCGACAGCGCCGCCGCGCAGCGCAACGCCGAGCAGATCCGGCTGGCCACCGGCGCGAGCTTCGTGGTGGTCACCGACCTGGACGGGATCCGGCTCTCGCACACCGACCCGGCGAAGATCGGCTTCCGGGTGTCCACCGACCCCGGTCCGGCGCTCGGCGGGCGCAGCGTGACCGCGATCGAGCAGGGCACGCTGGGCCGCACCGCCCGCGGCAAGGTGCCGCTGCGGCTGTCGGACGGCCGGATCGTGGGCGAGGTCTCGGTGGGGATCAGCGACGACTCGATCCGGCGCCGGCTGCTCGGCATGGCCACCGGGATCCTGCTGTGCGCGGGCGCCGGCCTGGCGGCGGGCACGCTGGCCACCCTGGTGCTGGCCCGGCGGCTGAAGCGGCGCACCCACAACATCGCGGTGGCGGACATCGCGGCGCTGCTGGTCGAGCGGGAGGCGATGCTGCACGGCATCCGCGAGGGCATGGTGGCGCTCGGCGCGGACGGCCGGATCCGGCTGGCCAACGACGAGGCGGTGCGGCTGCTGGCGCTGCCGGACGGCTGCGCCGGGTGCGCGATCGAGCAGGTGCTGCCACCGGGACGGCTGGCCGGGATCCTGGCCGGGCGGATCACCGGCACCGATCTGCCGGCCGTCCGCGACGACCGGGTGCTGCTGCTGAACCGGATGGCCACCGCAGACGGCGGCGCCGTGGTCACCCTCCGGGACCGTACCGAACTCGAGTCCCTGGTCCGCGAGTTGGACACCACCCGGTCGTTGACCGAGGCGCTGCGGGCGCAGGACCACGAGCACGCCAACCGGATGCACACGCTGCTCGGCCTGCTGGAGCTCGGGCTGTACGAGCAGGCCGCCGAGTTCATCTCCGAGCAGTCGGGCTCGCACGCGGCGCTCGCCGCCGCCATCGCCGGCCAGGTGCAGGACCCGCACGTGGCGGCACTGCTGGCGGGCAAGGCCGCGGTGGCGGCCGAGCGGGGGGTGCGTCTGGTGGTGGGTGCCGGGAGTCATCTGCCGGACACCGTGGTGGATCCCCGGATGCTGGTCACCGTGCTGGGCAACCTGGTGGACAACGCGCTGGACGCGCTCACCGGCGGGGTGGTCGAGGTGACCCTGCGGGCCGAGGGCGCCGCGCTGCTGGCCGAGGTCGCCGACAGTGGCCCGGGGGTCCCGGCGCCGCTGCGGGAACGGATCTTCGAGGAGGGCTGGACCAGCAAGGACGCCCCCGCGCACCGGCCGCGGGGGCTCGGCCTGGCGATGGTCCGGCGGCTGGTGGAGCGGGCCGGCGGCCGGATCACCGTCGGGGCGGGCGCGCTGGGCGGCGCCCGGTTCACCGTCGTCCTTCCCGAGGCCCTGCACCCGGCCGGCGGCCCGGCCGCGCACGGGGTGCCCGAGCTGTCCGTCGCGGAGGCGTGATGATCGACGTTCTGGTGGTGGACGACGACTTCCGGGTCGCCGAGGTGCACGCCGCGTACGTGGCCAAGGTCCCCGGCTTCCGGGTGACCGGACGGGCGCACAGCGCCGGCGAGGCGCTGGCGTCGCTGGAGCGCCGCCCGGTCGACCTGGTGCTGCTGGACCACCACCTGCCGGACGAGACCGGGCTGGCGCTGGTGCGCCGGATGCGGGCGGCCGGGATCGGCTGCGACGTGATGATGGTGACGGCCGCCCGGGACGTGTCGACGGTCCACGCGGCCATGCAGCACGGCGCGCTGCAGTACCTGGTGAAGCCGTTCGCGTTCGCCGGGCTGCGGGAGAAGCTGGTCGCCTACGCGCAGCTGCGGCACGCGCTCGCCGGGCCGGCGGCCCGGGAGGCGGGTCAGGACGAGGTGGACCGGCTGTTCGCCACCATGCGCAGCGCCGCCTCACCGGTCGCGGCGCTGCCCAAGGGCCACTCGGCGCCCACCACGGACCTGGTACTGGGGGCGCTGCGGCGGGCCGGGCGGCCGCTGTCCGCGCAGGAGGTCTCCGACGCCACCGGGCTGAGCCGCTCGACCGCGCAGCGCTACCTCAAGCAGTTGGAGCGGGAGGGGCGGCTGCGCCTGAGCCTGCGCTACGGCGACACCGGCCGCCCGGAGCACCGGTACGTGCTGCCCGGCCGGCGCTGAGCCCCGGCGCGGCCCCACCGGGGGCACGACCGGGGCCGGGGACCTCCCGTGGTGGGCGGTCCCCGGCCCGGCGCGGCGGGTCGGCGGGGTTCAGCGGCCGAGTACGTCCTTGACGGCGTCCTTGGTCTTCTCCGCGGCCTGCTTGACGTCTCCGCCGGCCTGGTCGGCCCGGCCCTCGGCTTCGAGGCGCTCGTTGCCGACCGCCTTGCCGGCGGCCTCCTTCACCTTGCCCTTGGCCTTCTCGGCGGTGTTGTGTGCCTTGTCGCCGGTGCTCATGGTTGCCTCCTGCAGTCGGAACGGCCTGGTCGCTGGTTCGTCTGCCCCGCTTCGCGCGGTTCATCCGTCCGGTCATCCGGTCCGCCCGGCCCGGGCCTCGCGGACCCGCTCGCGGCGGGCGCGTTCCCGGCGGGGGCGGAGCAGCTCGTACCGCTCGTCCTCGGTCAGTCCGCCCCAGACGCCGTACGGCTCACGCGCGTCCAGCGCGTACTCCAGGCAGCGGGCCCGGACCGGGCAGCGGGCGCAGACCCGCTTGGCGGCGTTCTCCCTGCGGTCGTGCGGTCCGCCGCGTTCGCCGGAGGGGTGGAAGAACAGGCTGCTGTCCGTGCCGCGGCAGGCGGCCTCCAGCTGCCAGTCCCAGGCGAGCTCGAACGGGCCCGGCAGTCGCGATATGTCGGTCATCGGTAGAACCTCCCCGGTCGGTCCCGGATCGCCTGCCCCGGCAGCGCGATCCGAATCCGGGGGTCCGGGTGGCCGACCGGAGCGGCGTCCGGCTAACGGCCGCGGGCGGGGGCGCCGCGGGTCGCGCCGAAGCCGCTCTCGTGGTCCCAGACGTGGGTGCAGCCGGGGCACTGGAGGTGCAGGACGCTGCCGGTGTTGGAGAGCAGGTAGCGCCAGTGGTCGTTGCAGTTGCGGCGCTCGGCGCAGTCGGCGCAGTCGCGGATGTCCTGGCAGGCCGGGCAGGCGACCCAGGCGCGGCGGCCGTGGTCGGCGTGCGGGTCGATGGGGAGCACGGCCCGCCTCATCCCGCGTCGGGCTGCTCGCGGCCGGGCAGGACGCCGGCCGCGACCAGGTCGTCGTAGGTGCGCTGCTGCTCGGCGTCGAGGCCGGAGTAGAGCAGCGCGTACGCCTCCTGCTCGCCGCGCAGGACCTCCGCCGGGTCCCAGTCGGGGCCGAGGGCGGCCATCACCTCGGCGCGCCGGCGGACCTCCTCGGCGGTCAGGTCGATCTCGAAGGGCACAAGGTTGGCTGACATGGGAAGGAAGTTAGGTTGCCCTTACTTTTGCTGTCAAGTAGCTGTCCACGTTCCGGATGTGAAGATCGGATATCTCGGACATGCTGGGAGGGCCAGGAATCCCCTGAAGGAGGACCGCCCATGTCCATGCTCGACAAGCTCAAAGGCATGATGAAGGGCCACGAGGACACCACCCGGCAGGGCGTCGACAAGGCGGGCGACGCCTTTGACGCCAAGACCGGGGGCAAGTACGAGGGTCAGGTCGACTCCGCCCAGCAGAAGATCAACGACCAGCTCGGACAGCAGCAGCCCCCCGAGGGCCAGTAGCCTCCGGCGTGTGACGAACGGAACAGCTCGCGGGGCTCCCGGCTCAGCCCGGCACCAGCAGGGACAGCGACTTCGGCACCACCCGCACCTCGGCCGGCAGCGGGCCGGCGAAGTCACCGTCGGTGTAGGCGTTGATCCCCGCCGACTCGATCCGCAGGGACGCGGTGCGGTGGGTGGAGACCTCCAGGTGACGGACGTGGGTGCCCTTGAAGACCGTCGGGAAGAAGCGCACCAGCCGCCGCCGGCGCATCGCGCCGACCAGGGTGATGTCGAGCAGGCCGTCGGCGTGGTCGGCCTCCGGGCAGATCAGCATGCCGCCGCCGTAGCTGCGGGTGTTCCCGATGGCGGCCAGCGTCAGCGGGCGCTCGACCACGGTGCCGTCGGCCAGCACCAGCCGGAACGGCAGCGGCCGCAGCCGGACCAGCTCCAGCAGGATGGCCAGGTTGTAGCGCATCCGCCCGCGCGGGCGGCGCAGCCGGTTGGCGCGGTCGCTGACCAGCGAGTCGAAGCCCGCGGCCAGCACCGAGCCGAAGAACCGGCCGACGCCGTCGGCCGTCTCGACCCGGCCGGTGTCGACCCGCAGGACGTGCCCGGCGGCGACCACCTCGGCCGCCGCCTCGGGGTCCTTCAGCGGCAGCCCGTACTCGCGGGCGTGGTCGTTGCCGGTCCCGGCGGGGATCACCCCGAGCGGCACCCCGGTGCCGGCCAGCGCCTGGATCGCGAGCGCGATCATGCCGTCGCCGCCGGCCACCACGAGGGCGTCGACGCCCCGGCCGACCGCTTCGCGGGCGAGGCGTACCGCGTCGTCGGGGTCGTTGCCGCTGACGGCCAGCACCTCGATGCCGAGGTCGCGCAGCCGGGCGGTGGCCCGCCGGGCCGCGAGGTCGGCCCGGCCCCCGCCGGCGGCGGGGTTGGTGAGGACCACGACGGTGCGGATCTCCCGGCGCTGCGGCTCGCCGGCCCCGCCCGCGCCGGCTCCGTCCGCCCCGGCGGTCACGGGATGAGCTTTCCGGGGTTCAGGATCCCGGCCGGGTCGACGGCGCCCTTGACCGCGCGCAGCACGGCGGCGCCGAGCTCGCCGATCTCCTGCGGCATCCACGGCCGGTGGTCGGTGCCGACGGCGTGGTGGTGGGTGATCGTCCCGCCGTTGGCCATGATCGCGTCGCAGGCGGCCGCCTTGGCCGCGGCCCACTGCTCGATCGGCTCGCCCTTCTGGGCGCCGAGCACGGTGAAGTACAGCGAGGCCCCGGTCGGGTAGACGTGCGAGATGTGGCACATCACCAGGGAGGTGGTGCCGCCCGCCTGGAGGGCGTTCTGCAGGGCTTCGGTGACCGCGCCCTTGAGCCGCTCCAGGTTGGCCCAGGAGGTGGCGGTCTCCAGGGTCTCGCACAGCGCGCCGCAGTCCAGCAGCGCGTCGCGCAGGTACGGCGCGTCGAAGCGGCCGTGCTCCCAGGCGCGGGCCGGCTCCTCGCCGAGCGAGGTGCCGCCGGCCGCCAGCAGCAGCTCCCGGGTCAGCCGGTGGCGGGCCGCGGTCTGCTCGGTGGTGCCCTCGAAGACGGTGACCGCCAGGCAGCCGGTGGCCACCTGCCCGCCGCCGATCTTCGAGGTCATCGCCAGGTTGACGCCGGTCTCGGTCTCGTCGGACAGCCGCAGCACGGTCGGCCCGGTGCCCTGCTGCTCGACGGCGCGCAGCGCGGCGGCGCCGGTGGCGAAGTCCGGGAAGTTCCAGGCCTCGTGGACCTTGACGGCGGGTACCGGGTGCACCCGCAGTCGGACCGCGGTGATCACGCCGAGGGTGCCCTCGGAGCCGATGAACAGCTGGCGCAGGTCGGGGCCGGCCGCCGAGGCGGGGCCGCGGCCGAGGTCGAGCACGCCGGCCGGGGTGACCACCCGCAGGCCGCGGACCATGTCGTCGAAGCGGCCGTGGCCGGCCGAGTCCTGGCCGGAGGAGCGGGTGGCGGCGAAGCCGCCGATGGTGGCGAACCGGAAGCTCTGCGGGTAGTGGCCGAGTTCGAAGCCGCGCTCGGCGAGCAGTTCCTCCGCGCGCGGCCCGGTCAGCCCGGCGCCCAGGGTGGCCTCGCCGGAGACCTCGTCCAGCTCCGTCAGGGTGTCGAAGCGGCGCAGGTCCAGCGAGACGACGGCCGCGAAGCCGCCGCGCACCGGGTCGAGCCCGCCGACCACGCTGGTGCCGCCGCCGAACGGGACGACGGCGATCCGGCGCTCGCCGCACAGCGCGAGCACGGCCGCGATCTCGTCCTCGGTGCCGGGCAGCACGACCGCGTCGGGGGCGTCCTGCTCCGCGCGGCTGCGGCGGCGCAGCAGGTCGGGGGTGGACTTGCCGCCGGCCCGGGGCAGCCGGTCGGCGTCCGCGGCGCTGACGTGGCCGTCGCCGACGATGGCGGCGAGGGCGGCCAGGTCCTCGGCCGCCAGGCTGCCCGGGCGCAGCCGGACCTCGTCGGCGGTGGGCGCGGCGCCCTCCTGCGGCGAGACGCCGAGCAGCTGCTCCAGCAGTGACCTGATGTCGGCGGAGAGCGGCTTGGCGAGGGCCGGGTCGCCCCAGGCGTTCCACGCCATGGGCGGCTGGGGCAGTGTCGCCGGTCGGCCCGGTCCGGTGTGCGCTTCAGATGGCATGCGTTACAGTTTTCCACATCATGTCAAGTAGTCACATCGAGCCCTCGGGGCCCGGCGGCAGCGACGGCGCCGCCCGCAGTGTCGACGACGCGATCCTGGACGCGGCCGCCGATCTGGTCGTCGTGCTCGGCCCGCGACGCACCCAGCTGGCCGAGATCGCCCGGCGCGCCGGGGTCAGCCGGCCCACCGTCTACCGCCGCTGGCCTGACGTCCGCGCGGTGGTCGGCGCGCTGCTGACCCGGGAGATCCGGGCCACCCAGCAGGCCGCGGTCCGGGCCGGGGACGACCGCGAGTCGGTGGTCGCCTGGATCGTCGAGGTCGCCGTCGCCGTCCGCGACCACCCGGTGCTCGGGGCGCTGCTGCGCTCGGACGCCGACCTGCTGGTCGAGTACGTCGTCGAGCGGCTCGGCACCAGCCAGCGCGGCCTGCTCGACGCGCTGTCCGAGGCGGTCGAGCTCGGCCAGCGGCACGGGTCCATCCGCCCCGGGGAGCCGGCCGAACTGGCCGCGATGGTGCTGCTGATCGCCCAGTCCACCGTCCAGTCCCACCGCATGGTCGCCCAGCTGCTGCCCGAGGCGGCCTGGCGCCGCGAACTGGCCATCGCCCTGAACGGATACCTCACGCCATGACCGACCGCCCCGGTACGACCGCCCTCAACGCCCGGCGCCGTGCCGGGGACCTCGACGCGCTGGCCGCCGGCGAGCCCGTCGACCTGCTGGTGATCGGCGGCGGGGTGACCGGCGCCGGAGTCGCGCTGGACGCCGCCTCCCGCGGCCTGCGCACGGTGCTGGTGGACGCCCACGACCTGGCCTTCGGCACCAGCCGGTGGAGCTCCAAGCTGGTCCACGGCGGCCTGCGCTACCTGGCCTCCGGCCGGATCGGGGTGGCCCGGGAGAGCGCCGTCGAGCGCGGCATCCTGATGACCAGGACCGCACCGCACCTGATCCGCGCGCTCCCGCAGGCCGTCCCGCTGCTGCCCTCGGTGGGGCGGGGCATGTCGGCGCTGGTGCACACCGGTTTCCTGGCCGGGGACGCGCTGCGGGTCAGCGCGGGGACCCCGGGCTCGGTGCTGCCGCGGGCCCGCCGGGTCGGGCCGGCCGCGGCGGCCGCGCTGGTGCCTGCGGTGCGCACGGCCGGCCTGCGCGGCGCCCTGGTCGCCCACGACGGCCAACTGGTCGACGACGCC
>NZ_JAIZ01000005.1 GCF_000710465.2 Kitasatospora sp. MBT63
CCCGGGCGGGGCGTCGGCCGGGCGGGGCGTCGGCCGGGCGGGGCGGCGGCCGGGCGGCGGGCTCAGATCAGCCCGCGGTCCTCCAGGTAGCTGAGCTGGGCGCGCACCGAGAGTTCCGCGGCCGGCCACAGCGCCGGGTCCACGTCCGCGTACACCCGGGCGACCACCTCGGCGGCGGTCCGGCAGCCGGCCTCCACGGCCGTCTCGACCTGCGCCAGCCGGTTGGCCCGGTGCGCCAGGTAGTAGTCGACGGCGCCGAGCGCGTCGGCCAGCACCGGCCCGTGGCCGGGCAGCACGGTACGCACGCCGTGCTCGGCGGCCATGGTGTGCAGGCGACGCAGCGAGTCGAGGTAGTCGCCGAGGCGCCCGTCGGGGTGGGCGACCATGGTGGTGCCGCGGCCGAGGACGGTGTCGCCGGTCAGGATGGCGCCGTCGGCGGGCAGATGGAAGGTCAGCGAGTCGGAGGTGTGCCCGGGGGTGCCGACCACCCGCAGCTCCAGTCCCCCGATGTCGAGCACCTGGCCGTGGTGCAGTCCCTCGTCGCCGAGCCGGTGCGCCGGGTCGAGCGCCAGCACCTTGCTGCCGGTCAGCTCGGCGAAGCGCGCGGCGCCCTCGGCGTGGTCGTGGTGACCGTGGGTCAGCAGGGTCAGCCCGATCCGCTGCCCCTGCCGTTCGGCGGTCTCGACGACGCGCCGCAGATGCCCCTCGTCCAGCGGACCCGGGTCGATCACCGCGGCCAGCGCGGAACCCGGTTCGGACAGCAGCCAGGTGTTGGTGCCGTCCAGCGTCATCGGCGAGGGGTTGGGCGCCAGCACGCACAGCGCCCGGGGGGTGCCCCCGCCACCGACGGTGGCGGCGGGGTCACCCGGGAGGAGACCGCTCACCGGCCGCCCTCGGTTCCGCTGCGATCCACGTCCGCGCTGTACCGGGTCAGGCTGCGGGCCGGAAGCCGACGCGTCAGCGCCCTGGGCGCGTACACGTCGTGGGTGGTGGCGCCGCCGGACCGGAGGCGGGGCGTCAGGCTTCGGGCGGGCAGGTCGTGCGCCGTCCGGCGAGCCACGTCGTTGTGAGTCATCGGCCGAGTTTCCTTCCGTGTGCTGACCCGGTCTCTGATCCGGGCACGGTCCAAATGCCCCGGCGCGACTACGCCGGGCCGCTCGTACATGGTCCCGGCCGCGCTGCGCCGGGGCCCTACTGCTGTCCCGGCGCCGCTGCGCCGGGCCCCTTCCCTTGTCCCGGCGCCGCTGCGCCGGGCCCCTTCCCTTGTCCCGGCGCCGCTACGCCGGGAACTCTCCGTCGATGGTCAGCTCTTCATACCCAGACCATCGCACTGTCATACGATCGCCCGCGACCTCGGCCGTACCGAGCACCGGGGTGATCGTCCGCTGCGCCGCCAACGTCAGTGCCTCGGCCGCCGTACGGGCCGGCAACAGCTCGCGGAGCACGGTCACGGTGGGCGGCAGCATCCCGAACCGGCCCGCCCGGTAGCCCTCGACCGCGTCCGCGGGAGACAGCCAGGCGACCCGGTCGGCCTCGCCGACGCGGTCGGCCGCCTGCTGCCCGGGCGGCAGGGCGGCGACGAAGAACCAGGTGTCGAAGCGGCGTTCCTCGAAGGCGGGGGTGGTCCACCGCGCCCAGGCCGCCAGCAGGTCACTGCGCAGCACCAGACCGTGCTTGCCGAGGAACTCGCCGAACGACAGCTCGTGCGCCTCCAGCGCGGCCCGCTCGGCGCTCCAGTCCCTGGGTTCGGCCATGGTGTCGGCGTCGGGGCCGGCCAGCAGCACGCCGGCCTCCTCGAAGGTCTCCCGGACCGCCGCGCAGACCACGGCCTTGGCCGCGCGGGCGTCCACGCCCAGCCGCTCGGCCCACTCGGCGGGCGAGGGCCCGGCCCAGCGCAGTTCCGCCTCGGCGTCCCTCGGGTCCACCCCGCCGCCGGGATAGGCGTACATGCCGCCGGCGAAGGCCATCGAGGTGCGCCGGCGCAGCAGGTACGCCTGCGGTCCGGCGTCCGTACCGGGCTGTGCGTCGCGCAGCAGCACCACGGTGGCGGACGGCTTCGGCGCGACCGGCGTCAGTTCGCCGGACGCGAGCGCGCGAATCCGGGCCGGCCAGGACGGCGGCATCGGGAGCGACCCTGCTCGATGATCCATGAGCGGATGCTAGACGCGCGGGGCCGGGATTGGACAGACCCGACCCCGACCCCGCGCGCAGGAGCGGGCACACCTTCCGGCAGGCAGGACCGCCGGTGGGGCGGATCAGCCCTCGGCGCGGACCCGGACCTGGATCTCGATCTCGACCGGGGCGTCCAGCGGGAGCACCGCCACGCCGACGGCGCTGCGGGCGTGCACGCCGGCCGCGCCGAGCGCCTCGCCCAGCAGCTCGCTGGCGCCGTTGATCACACCGGGCTGGCCGGTGAAGTCGGGGGCGGAGGCCACGAAGCCGACCACCTTCACGACCTGCTCGATCCGGTCCAGGTCGCCGATCACCGACTTCACGGCGGCCAGCGCGTTGAGCGCGCAGATCTGCGCGAGCCGCTTGGCCTCCTCGGCGGTGACCTCGGCGCCCACCTTGCCGGTGATCTCCAGCTTGCCCGCCACCATCGGCAGCTGGCCGGAGGTCAGCACGTGGTCGCCCGACCGGACGGCCGGCACGTACGCAGCGACCGGCGCCGCGACCCCGGGCAGGGTGAGCCCGAGCTCGGCCAGCCTCTCCTCGACCTTGCTCATCAGCTCTTCTCCCGCTTCAGGTAGGCAACCAGCTGCTCCGGGTTGTTAGGACCCGGCACCACCTGGACGAGCTCCCAGCCGTCCTCGCCCCAGGTGTCCAGGATCTGCTTGGTGGCGTGCACGAGCAGCGGCACGGTGACGTATTCCCACTTGGTCATGGCGCTGACTCTAGCCGTCCGCCACGGTGTGAGGTGGGACACAGCGGGGCGGTCAATCCCGGCGGCCGTCGGGATGCTCCCGCCATCGGCCGCGCTCGCTGGTTACGCTCACGGGGAGGGCACCAGGCGGTGCCGGTCGACGGACGGACGGAGACGGAGCGTGGCGAGCACCCCCGGCCCCGAGGAGCGCGGCCCGGACTGGGAGGGCGTGCGCCTGCATGTCGTCAGCGGCAAGGGCGGCACCGGGAAGACCACGCTGGCGGCCGCGCTCGCGCTGGCGCTGGCCGCCGAGGGCGGCCGGACCCTGCTGATCGAGGTGGAGGGCCGGCAGGGCATCGCCGAGCTGTTCGGCATCGCCGCGCTGCCCTACGAGGAGCGCAAGGTCGCCACCGTCGGCCGGGCCAGGCTGGGGCTGCCGGCCGAGCCGGGCGCCAAACAGGGCGAGCTGTACGCGCTGGCGATCGACACCGAGCAGGCGCTGCTGGAGTACCTGGAGATGTTCTACAAGCTCGGCCGGGCCGGCAAGGCCCTGCAGAAGGTCGGCTTCGTGGACTTCGCCACCACGGTCGCGCCGGGCGTCCGCGACGTCCTGCTCACCGGCAAGGCCTGCGAGGCGGCCCGGCGCAAGGGCCCGGACGGCCGCCGGGCGTACGACGCGATCGTCATGGACGCCCCGCCGACCGGCCGGATCACCCGCTTCCTGAACGTCAACTCCGAGGTCGCCGGGCTGGCCAGGTTCGGGCCGATACACAATCAGGCGCAGGCCGTGATGCGGGTGCTGAAGTCCCCGGAGACCGCCGTCCACTTCGTGACCCTGCTGGAGGAGATGCCGGTGCAGGAGACGGTCGACGGGATCGGCGAACTGCGCGAGGCGCAACTGCCGCTCGGCGGGGTCATGGTGAACATGGTCCGCCCGCCGCTGCTGGACGCGGCCGCGGTGGAGGCGGTGCACGGCGACCACCGCGAGGAGGTCGCCCAGGCGCTGGGCGAGGCCGGCCTCGGCGGGCGCTCGCGGAAGCCGGAGACCATCCGGGCGGCCGTCGAGCCGCTGATCGACCCGCTGCTGGAGCAGGCCAGGGAGCACGCCGAGCGGGTCGAGCTGGAACGGGAGCAGCGGGCCGACCTGCAGCAGCTGAAGGTGCCGACGTACGAGCTGCCGCTGCTCGGCGAAGGCGTGGACCTGGGCGGGCTGTACCGGCTCGCGGGCGAACTCAAGCGGCAGGGGGCGGCATGACCACGCGGCTGGAGATCGACGCGCTGATCGACGATCCGGCGACCCGGATCGTGGTGTGCTGCGGTTCGGGTGGCGTCGGCAAGACCACCACGGCCGCGGCGATCGGGCTGCGGGCCGCCGAGCGCGGCCGCAAGGCCGTGGTGCTGACCATCGACCCGGCCCGGCGGCTCGCCCAGTCGATGGGCCTGACCGAGCTCGACAACACCCCCCGGGTGGTCAAGGGCGTCGAGGGCCCCGGCGAGCTGCAGGCGATGATGCTCGACATGAAGCGGACCTTCGACGAGGTCGTGCTGGCCCACGCCGACCCGGAGCGCGCCAAGGCGATCCTGGAGAACCCCTTCTACCAGTCGCTGTCCGCCGGTTTCGCCGGCACCCAGGAGTACATGGCGATGGAGAAGCTCGGCCAGCTGCGGGCGGCCGATCAGTGGGACCTGATCGTGGTGGACACCCCGCCGTCCCGCTCCGCCCTGGACTTCCTGGACGCCCCCGGGCGGCTCGGGTCCTTCCTCGACGGCCGGGTGATCCGGCTGCTCACCGCCCCGGCCAAGGTCGGCGGCCGGAGCGCGATGAAGTTCCTCAACGTCGGGATGGGCCTGCTGACCGGCACCCTGGGCAAGATCTTCGGCGCCCAGCTGCTGACCGACATCCAGACCTTCGTCAGCGCGATGGACTCGATGTTCGGCGGCTTCCGCGAGCGGGCCGACCGGACCTACCAGCTGCTCAAGGCGCCGGGCACGGCGTTCCTGGTGGTCGCCGCGCCGGAGCGGGACGCGCTGCGCGAGGCGGCGTACTTCGTCGACCGGCTGGCCGCGGACGAGATGCCGCTGGCCGGGCTGGTGCTCAACCGGGTGCACTCCACCGGCGCCGCCCAGCTCACCGCGGAACGGGCGCTGGCCGCCGCGGAGGCACTGGAGGAGAACGGTTCGCAGACCGCCACCGTGCAGGCCGAGACGCTGGCCGCGGGCCTGCTGCGGCTGCACGCCGAACGGATGCAGATCATGGGCCGGGAGCGGCGCACCCGGGACCGTTTCGTCTCGGTCTACCCCGACGTTCCGATGGTCGAGGTGCCCGCACTCGCCGGTGACGTGCACGACCTGGCCGGCCTGCGGACCGTCGGCGAACGCCTCAACGCGCAGCACGCATGAGCGCCGTGGCCCCGGTGGCGGGCACGGCGCAGCGCGAGTACCTGTGGACGGCCGATCGAGGACCGGGATGGACCCGGATGCCCGGACGGGCCTGGATGTTCGGATGAGCGGCTCGGGCAGCAGACCCCCTCTGGTGCACCGGGCCGACTGCTCCCCCACACCTGCCGACTGCCCGTCAGCTGCGCTGCATCCGCGAGGTTCGAGAAATCCCCGGACTCCTCGAACCGGAGGATGTCAGCCCGCCTGCGCGTAGTCCCGCAGGATCACGCCGGTGGCCAGCGACTCCTCGTACTCCGTCCGCGCCGTCTCCAGCAGCCTCCGCCAGGAGCCCACCGTCGGCCGGCGGCGGAGCAGTGCGCGGCGCTCCCGCTCGGTCATTCCTCCCCAGACACCGAATTCGACCCGGTTGTCGAGCGCGTCGGCCAGGCACTCGGTGCGGACGGGACACCCGCTGCACACCGCCTTGGCGCGATTCTGCGCGGCCCCCTGAACGAACAATTCATCCGGATCGCTCGTGCGGCAGGCCGCCTGTGCGCTCCAGTCGTCTACCCAGCCCATGCTGGCGCCGTCCTCTCCCGATTCGGGGCTCCCCCACGGCGGCAACGGCATATTCACCGTTGCCAGTTGAGGACGTTACGGAAGAACTGGACTCCGCAACAGCCCCTTCGGGCTCAATCTCAAATGACCCAATCGGACTATGGGTACCCAACACCTCACTCGTTGGAGTGATCGCAGGTCGTAGGCCTTGCCGACACTCCCAGAGGCGCTATCGTCACACTCCGTGTCCAAATATGGAGACACGCCGAGGTGCATCCGACCGCAAATGATGCCAAATCGGGCAAAGCTCATCACTCACACGAGTGATGATGATGAACAGAGCGAAGCTGTCGCAGCTTTGTGACAAGCGTAGGCGAACACCTGCCCCCATGGAGGGGAATCCGGCACGTAGGGTTCTCCCATGGCACCTCAGCGAACCACGGGATCAGCGCTCGGAAAGGCGAGCCTCGGGATCAAGTTCCTGGGCGGCAGCGTGCTGGCCGGCGTACTGGTCGCCGGCATGGCCCTGCCGGCGGTCGGCGCGCTCGGGCTCACGGCCAAGGACACGGCCGACAGCTTCGACAGCATCCCCGCCGACTTCAAGACCCCCACCCTCTCCCAGGCGTCGTCCATCTACGACGCCAAGGGCGGGCTGATCGCCAAGGTGTACGACCGGGACCGCACCATCCTCACCGCGGACCAGATGGCACCGATCATGCGCAAGGCGCAGGTGGACATCGAGGACGCCCGGTTCTACGAGCACGGCGCGGTCGACCTCAAGGGCGTGCTGCGCGCCGCCACCAAGAACGCCGAGGCCGGTTCCGCGACCCAGGGTGCCTCCACGCTGACCCAGCAGTACGTGAAGAACGTCTTCGTCGAGCAGGCCGGCGACGACCAGGCGGCGTTCCTGGAGGCGACCAAGAAGAGCCTGGGCCGCAAGATCCAGGAACTGAAGTACGCCATCAAGCTGGAGGAGGACCTGACCAAGGATCAGATCCTCACCAACTACCTCAACATCACCTTCTACGGTCACCAGGCGTACGGCATCGAGGCGGCGTCCAACCGCTACTTCAGCAAGAGCGCCAAGGACCTGACCATCCCCGAGGCCGCCATGCTGGCCGGCCTGGTGCAGAACCCGACGGCGTACGACCCGGTGCTGCACCCGCAGGCGGCCCAGACCCGGCGCAACACCGTGATCAGCAAGCTGCTGGAGTTCAAGCACATCACCCCGGAGGAGGCGAAGGCCGCCACCGACGCGCCGCTGGGGATCAAGTACAACGAGCCGCTGAACGGCTGCATCACCGCGCAGGCGGGCATGGGCTTCTTCTGCGACTACGTCCGCCGGGTGGTCAAGCAGGACCCGGTGTTCGGCAAGACCGCCACCGACCGGCAGAAGCTGTGGAGCCAGGGCGGCCTGAAGATCTACACCACCATCGACCCGGACAAGCAGGCCGCCGCGTTCAACGCGGTGACCAAGAAGGTCTACGTGACCGACGCGGTCTCGGCCGCGGCCACCATGGTCAAGCCGGGCACCGGTGAGATCCTCGCGATGGCGCAGACCCGGCCGTACGGCCTGGACGGCAAGCAGAACCAGACCGTCCTCAACTACAACGTCGACGCCGCGATGGGCGGCGGCAACGGCTTCTCCCCCGGCTCGACCTTCAAGCCGATCCTGGCCGCGGCCGCCCTGGAGTCGGGCGTGCCGATCACCCAGGAGTTCCCGTCCCCGCACGACATGGACTACCCGTCCATGAGCACCTGCGAGGGCACCTGGAAGAACGACACCCGCAAGCCCGCCACGGTCGAGAACGAGTCGGCCAGCGAGATCGGGCCGTTCTCCATGAAGGACGCCATGGCGAAGTCGGTCAACACCTACTTCGTGCAGATGGAGCAGCAGGTCGGCCTCTGCCCGATGAAGCAGATGGCGGACAAGCTCGGCATCCGCAACAAGGCCAACGGCAAGCCGATGGAGCAGGTCCCCTCGATGGTGCTCGGCACCCAGGAGGTCTCCCCGCTGACCATGGCCAACGTCTACGCCACCTTCGCCGCGCGCGGCATGTACTGCACCCCGATCGCGATCACCTCGATGGTCGCGGCGGACGGCAAGAAGCTGGACGTGCCGAAGGCCAACTGCAACCAGGTGATGTCCCAGTCCACCGCGGACGGCGTCACCACCCTGCTGCTCGGCGTGACCGAGAAGGGCACCGGCTCCTCGCTCGGCCTCGACGGCGGCCGCCAGATCGCCGGCAAGACCGGTACCACCGACAACCGGTACGCGGCCTGGTTCACCGGCTTCACCCCGGAGCTGTCCACCTCGGTGTGGCTCGGCGGCACCACCGGCAACGTCTCGATGAAGAACATCAAGATCGGCGGCAAGTACTTCAGCGCCGTCTACGGCGCCGACGGCCCCGGCCCGATCTGGCAGCTGGCGATGAACGACGCGCTGGACGGCACCGCGAAGTCCACCTTCCACACCGTCAACATCCCGGTGCCGCAGACCCCGGTCACCCCGCCGACCGACGGTGCCTCGCCGCCCTCGGGTGACGCGGCCACCACGGCCGGCACCAACGGCGGCTTCACCTTCCCGCCGATCTTCGGCACCGACGGCGGCCTCGTCAACGGCGGTGGCGGGAACGGGAACGGCGGCAACAACGGCGGTGCCACCGGTGGCCGCCGCCACTGACCGCCGTCCCCCACGGTGTGACCTGAACAACGCCCGAGGGCGGCTCCCGGAGTCCGGGAGCCGCCCTCGGGCGTTTGCGGTGCGCGGCCGGTGCGACCTGTGCGGCGGGCGCGACCTGTGCGACCTGTGCGACCTGTGTGGCGCCTCGGCGCCGGGTACGGCGGCTGCCGGTCAGCCCGCCAGCGCGGCCTTGATCGCGGCGGCCACCCGGCCGCCCTCGGCGCGGTCGCCGACCTTCGGACGGACCAGCTTCATCACCGCGCCCATCGCCTGCGGCCCGGTGGCCCCGCTCTCGGCCACCGCCGCGGCGACGATCGCGGTCAGCTCCTCGTCCGAGAGCTGCTGCGGCAGGTACTGCGCCAGCACCTCGCCCTCGGCCCGCTCACGGGCGGCCGACTCGGTGCGGCCGGCCTGCTCGAAGGCCTCGGCGGCCTCCCGGCGCTTCTTCGCCTCCCGGACCACGACCTTGAGCACCTCGCTGTCGGAGAGCTCGCGCTTCGACTTGCCGGACACCTCCTCCGCGGTGACCGCCGACAGCGTCAGCCGGATGGTGGAGGAGCGCAGCTCGTCCCGGGCCCTGATCGCAGCCGTCAGGTCCTCCTGCAGCTGCTGCTTAAGCGTTGTCATGCCGACGAGTGTGGCATCCGCCCAGGTCCGGCGCTCCCCATTAAGCCCCCGGCCGGGAAAAGGTCCGCAGCGATGGCCACCCCACGGGCACCCCGCGGAGCCCGGCGCCGGACTCCGCGGCTCGCTCGGCAGAGCGGTGACCACCTGCGCGTTCGGCGGTTGATCCACTGTCTGAGAGCATGGACCGATGCGACCGCTGTACTCCGTCCCGCTCGGAATCGCCGCCACCGGCGCCGCCTGCCTCGCCTACTCCGCCGGGTACGAGGTCCGCTCGTTCCGGCTGCGCCGGGTCGAGGTCCCGATCCTGCCGCGCGGCGCGCGGCCGATCCGGGTGCTCCAGATCTCCGACATCCACATGGTCTCCGGGCAGGGCAAGAAGCAGCGCTGGCTGCAGAGCCTGGCCGGCCTGCGGCCCGACCTGGTGGTCAACACCGGCGACAACCTCTCCGACCCGCTCGGCGTGCCCGCCACCCTGGACGCGCTCGGCCCGCTGATGGAGTTCCCGGGCGTCTACGTCTTCGGCTCCAACGACTACTACGGCCCGGCCCGCAAGAGCCCGACCCGCTACCTGAGCGCCCTGCGCAGCGGCATCCACGGGCTCAACAACCCGGACGGCACCGGGCGCCGCGGCATCACCGGCGCCGTCCACAACCCGTGGCAGAAGCTGCGCGACGGCTTCGACGAGGCCGGCTGGCTGAACCTCACCAACACCCGCGGCCGGCTCACCCTGGCCGGGCTGGACGTCGAGTTCACCGGCCTGGACGACCCGCACATCCGGCACGACCGCTACGAGAAGGTGGCCGGCGGCCCGTCCCCCGACGCCGACCTCTCGCTCGCCGTGGTGCACGCCCCGTACCTGCGCGTGCTGGACGCCTTCGCCGCCGACCGGTACCCGCTGATACTGGCGGGCCACACCCACGGCGGCCAGCTCTGCATCCCCTTCTACGGCGCCCTGGTCACCAACTGCGACCTGGACACCGGCCGGGTCAAGGGCCTGTCCACCCACCAGGCCGGCGGCCACCGCTCGTACCTGCACGTCTCGGCGGGCTGCGGCACCAACCGCTACACCCCGGTCCGCTTCGCCTGCCCGCCCGAGGCCACCCTGCTCACCCTCACACCCCGTCGCTGACCCCCGCCGACCTGCGAGGACGCCCTCCAGGGAATCGGATTTCGTCTCTCGGCGCGCGTCCGGTAGAGTTCTACTCGTTGCGCCGGAGACGGAAGCAACAACAGCAGGACCGGGGTGTGGCGCAGCTTGGTAGCGCGCTTCGTTCGGGACGAAGAGGCCGTGGGTTCAAATCCCGCCACCCCGACCCAGTGCAGAGGGCCCGTCAGAGAGATCTGACGGGCCCTCTGTCGTTGTGCCCGCATGCGGGCCCGCGGCCCCGCCGGGCGGGGCGCGCCTCCCCCGCCGCCCTACCGGCCGGCCTCGCCGTCGCGGAACCAGGCCGGGAGGGTCTCGGTCGACTCCCGCCAGGCGAGCGGGATGCCGGCCGTGCCGACCCGGGCGGCGACGATGCCGCCGACGATGGCGCAGGTGGTGTCGACGTCACCGCCCACCGAGGCGCAGGCCCGGAGTGCGCCCTCGTAGTCCGTCGGGTGGGCGGCCGCGCACCACAGGGCGAACGGCACGGTGTCCACGGCGCTCACCTGCCGGCCGTTGCCGAGCCGGTGGGCGGCCAGTTCGGCGTACGGCTGGTCGAGCAGGTCCCAGGCCTCCAACACCCCGTCGCGGACCCGGCTCGCGGGAGTGAGCCGGGTGACGGTGCTCAGCAGTTCGCCGCCGCTGAGCGGCGCCGTCCGGCCGCCGACCGCGACCGCCGCGGCGACCGCGACGGCGACCGCGCCCGCCACCGCCTCGGGGTGGGTGTGGGTCACCGTGGCCGAGCGGGCGGCCTGCCGGGCCGCGTGCTCGGGGTCGTCGGCGAGCAGGGCGCCGAGCGGCGCCACCCGCATCGCGGCGCCGTTGCCCCAGGACCCCTGTCCGTCGAACAGCCCGGCGGCCTGCTCGCGCCAGGAGGCGCCCTGCCGTACCAGGCGCAGCAGCCGGTTCATCGCGGGTCCGTAGCCGCGGTCGAAGTCGTGGTGCCGGGCGAAGGACTGTGCGAGCGCGTCCTGATCCAGTGCCCCGTCCTGATCGGCCGCCCCGTCCTGATCGGCCGCCCCGTCCTGATCGGCTGCCCCGTCCTGATCGGGCGCCCCGTCCCGGGCCGATACCCGCAGGACGGAGCAGGCCATCTCGGTGTCATCGGTCCACGGCCAGGGTGCCGGGGGCAGGCGGTGGGCCCGCAGGCCGGGGAGGTTCTCGGGGACGAAGTGCTGGGCACCGAAGGCGTCGCCGACGGCGAGTCCGTTGAGGCTGTCGTGAGCGGCGGCCCACGGGTCGGTGGGGACCGCAGGGAAGGAGGGACGGTCGGAGGAGGTCATCGGCCGTCATGGTGCCCCAGTTCGGGCCGGCCGGCGACCGGTTATTCGGCTCGTCCCGCAGGCGCCCCCGGCGCTCATCCGGCAGCGGGTACCGGGACCGCTGCGCCATCCGGTGGGCCCGGGCACCGTCGGGTGTCAGCCGTCCGGGTGGAAGGCCCAGCGGGTCGGGGAGCCGGTGAAGTCCTCCTGGAGGAGCCCGAACACCTCGGTGGGCCGCACCCGGAAGACGGAGTTGACCTCCGGATCGAGGAAGTCGAGGGCGTAGTCGGTGCGGTACTTGGCGTTGAGCGCGGCCAGGAAGGCGCCGATCGCGTCCGGTTCGGTGACGGTCGCGGCCCGGCCCTCCAGGACGACCGGCTCGTGCGGGTTCTCGGTGGCGAGGACGCAGTCGGCGCGGTGGGCGAGGTTGCGGGCCTTGCGGGAGGCCCGGCTGCTGCTGAACCACAGCGCCCGCTCCAGCCAGACGCCCCACACCGGCATGGTGTGCGGCCGCCCGTCGGGCCGGACGGTGGAGAGCCAGTAGTCGTGCGAGCCGGTGAGCTGCCGTTCCGCCCAGGACCACGGCAGCAGCCCGGTGCCCTGGTCCGCGGGCAGGATTCCGTAGCCGGGCATGTGGGGCCGGTACGCGACCGGGTCGGCCATGGGACCACCTCCGTACGACGGGCCTGCCGCCACTGGGCACGGTAGCCGGGCGCGCCCCGCCGGGCCTCGCAGGCGCGCGCCCGTTCACCCCGGGGAATCGACCGGACACCTTGAGTGGCGGGGTGCCGGGATCGCCCATAGCTTCGATTCGGCGGCCGTGCACCCTGCCGGGCCCCGTCACGCCGCCACCCAAGGACTCATCCGGACCCCGGAAGGCAGGTCTCCACCCCATGCCCACGCGACCGATCCACTACTGTGCGGGCCTCTCCGCAGCCCTGATCGCCGGCCTGGGGTCGGCTCCCCCCGCACACGCGGCCACGTGGCACCTGGTGCGGCCGGGCGAGTCGATCCAGCAGGCGGTCGACGCCGCCGCGCCCGGTGACGGCATCCAGCTGATGGCCGGTACCTACCGCGGCAGCGTCGCCGTCGGCACCGCGAACCTGACCATCCGCGGGGTGGGCGAGGCCACGGTACTCACCCCGGACGAGAGCGGCGCTGCCGCGACCGGCTCGGCCGCCGCGTGCGCCGCGGCCGGCCACGGGCTGTGCGTCACCGGCTCGGCGGCCGCGCCGGTGTCGGGCGTCCGGATCGAGGCGCTGACCCTGCGCGGGTTCCCGAAGAACGGGCTGAACGCCTCGATGACCGACCGGCTGCGGGTGCGCGCCGTCCTCGCCGAGGGCAACGGCCAGCAGGGCATCAGCCAGGAGAAGTCCACCCGGGCGGAGGTGACGGGCAACCAGGCCAGGGACAACGGCCAGGCCGGCATCTTCCTGGCGAACGCCGCCAACGAGGAGGGCGGCGCCATCGACACCCAGGGCGCCCTGATCAGCGGGAACCGGCTGTCCGGCAACCGGATCGGGGTCGTCGTGCGCCGCGCCCGGGAGCTGACCGTCGAGCGCAACGACATCTCCGGGAACTGCGGCGGCGTCTTCGTCGTCGGCGACGAGGGCCTGCCCCGGGCCGGCGCGCTGAGCGTCGAGGACAACTACGTGCACGCGAACAACGCGTACTGCCCGCCCAACCCCCGCCTCGACTTCATCCAGGGCACCGGGATCCTGCTCACCGGCGTGGAGGACACCCGGGTGACCGGCAACCGGGTGGAGGACAACGAGGGCGCCTCGCCGATGTCCGGCGGCATCGTGCTGTTCCGCAGCGTGGTCGGCACCCCGAGCTCCCGGGTCACCGTCGAGGGCAACACCGCGCTGCGCAACGGCCCGGCCGATCTCGCGGACCGCGACACCGGTACGGACAACTCCTTCGCCCGCAACACCTGCCGCACCTCCGAGCCCGCCGGCCACTGCTGAACCTCCACAGGCAGGCCCCGCCGCCGGTCCGCTGTTCCGCCGACCGCCGAAGCCCCGCCGTCCGGCCCCGGCCGGACGGCGCCCACCATGAGAGAGCTGGCCCGATGACCACCACCGCACAGCCCCCGACCGCCGCACAGCCCCCGACCGGCACCGCCCAGCCCGTCTCCCCGCAGGCCGCGATGCGCCTGCGGGAGCTGGTCTTCGGCGCGGCCTGCGCCGCCGCCGTCCGCGCGGCCGCCTCGCTGGGCGTCGCCGACGCGCTCGGCGAGCAGCCCATGACGGTCACCGAACTCGCCGCGGCCGTCGAGGCCGAGCCCCGGCCGCTGCGCCGGCTGCTGCGCGCGCTGTCCTGCTACGGGGTGTTCACCGAGACGGACGACGACCGCTACGCGCACACCGACATGTCCCGCCAGCTGCGGGTGGACGCGCCGAACAGCCTGCACTACATCGCCCTGTGGTGCACCGAGCCGTGGACCTGGCAGGCCTGGCCGCGCCTGGACGAGGCGGTGCGCACCGGCCGGAACATCTTCCCGGAGCTCTACGGCAAGGAGTTCTTCGAGTACCTGCACGACGACGCGGGCGACTCGGCCCGGGTGTTCAACAACGCGATGACCAGTTCCAGCCGCCAGTCGGCGGCCGAGCTCGCGGCCTTCCTCGACCTCGACGGGGTCTCCAGCGTCGTCGACATCGGCGGCGGCCAGGGCCACGTGATCGCCAGCCTGCTGGAGAAGCACCCCGGCCTGCACGGCACCCTGCTCGACCTGCCGCAGGTGGTCGCCAACGCCGATGCCCGGCTGCAGCCGGGCGGTTCGCTGGCGGACCGGGCTCGGCTGGTGCCGGGTGACTGCCGGGCCGAGATCCCGGTCCGGGCGGACCTCTACATCATCAAGAACATCCTGGAGTGGGACGACGAGAGCACCCGCCGCACCCTGCGCAACGTGGTCTCCGCCGCCGCTCCCGGCGCCCGGGTGGTGGTGGTCGAGAACCTGGTCGACGACAGCCCGTCGATGCGTTTCACCACCGCGATGGACCTGATGCTGCTGCTCAACGTCGGCGGTGCGAAGCACTCCCGGGAGAGCATGCTCGCGCTGATGACGGAGGCCGGTCTGCAGGTGCGTGACGTACGGCCGGTCAACCCGTACCTGCACGCCTTCGAGAGCACCGTGCCCGCCTGAGTCCGGCCCCCCATGGATCCGGCCCGTCAGCAGCGCTGACGGGCCGGATCCATGCTGTCCGCGAGGGTTCAGTGCGCGCCGAGGCCGGACCGGCGCCGGTGCAGCACCACGGCGCCGGCCGTCACCGCCCCGCCGAGCAGGACGAACGCGGCCGCGCCGGGCTCGGTCCCGAGCTGCGCGGTGCCGCCGCCACCCGCGTGCACCCCGCCCGTCGGGGCCCGGTGCTCGACCCGCGGCGCGGCCTCCTCGCCGATGTCCTCCACCGCCTCCTCCACCGCTCCCTCCGCCGTGCCCACGGCGTCCTCCACGGCGTCCTCCACGACGTTCTGGCCGGTCTCCCCGGCGGCGTCCTCCTCCTCGGCCGCCGCGGCCTCCGCCGCGCGGCTCGCGGCCGGCTCCTCACCGGCGGCGGCCCTGGCCTGCTTCTCGGCCCAGGTCTGCTGCCCCTCGGGGGTGGCGGCCTTGGCCTGCTTCTCCTCCCAGCTCAGCACCGGGCGGGACTCGTCGGAGTCCTCGGCGAGTGCGGCCGGGGCGGCCAGCAGGGTGGTGGCGGCGAGGGCGGCGCCGGCCAGGACGGTACGGACAGAACGCATGAAGATCTTCCTTTCGGCGGCCCGGACGGTGGGCTGACTGACCGTCAGCCACGGTGACCCGCCGGGGCCTCAACCACCGTCCGTCACCGGGCGGTCACCCGCCACCCGGGTGCTGCGTCAGGGTCACGGCGCCCGGGCGGGCGGCCGGGCCCGGACATGGCTGGACCCCCCGGGGGACCGGGGGGTCTGCGCGGCGGCCGGGGTCAGGAGGTGCCGGCGCGCTCCCAGCGGTAGAACTCGCGGGCCATCGCGTCCTTCGGCTCACGCCAGGTGGCGGGGTCGTAGGCCTGGACGAAGGCGGTGAGCTGCTGGCTGACGTCCCGGAACTCGGGGTGGCCGGTCAGCTTGGCGACCGAGGGGCCGGGCGGGCGGTCCGCCTCGATCAGGTGCAGGTAGAGGTCGCCGAACTGGAACAGGCTGCGGCTGGTGACGCCGATCAGGTGCGGCAGCTCGCCGCGGTCGGAGGCGGCGAAGACCTCGGCGATCCCGGCGGCCGACTCGGGCTTCATCCGGGCGACGATGAGGGCGCGGTGGGTGCGGTCGGGCTCGTTCATGCGGCACCGACCCGCTTCTCGACCTTCTCCCGGATCAGCTCCATCTGGATCCGGGAGTTGCGGTTGATGTGGTTGGTCATCGCGTCGTCGTCGACCGGCGCGGTGGGCTTCATGGCGAAGTCCTGGATCCAGCGCATCCGGGTGCCGTCGGGCGCCTCGGCGTACTCCCACCGGATGTCCATGAACTCGAACGGCCCGGGCTCGACCCGGCGTGCCCGGACGGCGAGCCCGTGGCGGTCGGTCTCGCGCTCGGAGACCCAGCTCCACACGGTGCCGTTCTCGTCGGGGTGCATGGTGAGGCGGAAGGTGGTCCGCTGCCCCTCGCGCTCCAGCACCTCGACCGAGGCGTACTCGCTGAACAGCTGCGGCCAGTTCTCCAGGTCGTTGGTGATGTCCCAGACCAGGTCGACCGGGGCGGCGATGAGGATCTCGTTGTCGGTGTGTCCGGGCATGTCAGGCTCCTGTCTTCACGGACGCGTTGACGGCGTCGAGGAACTGCTGCGGGGTCTTGGACATCTCGGCGCCGGGCGCGATCTGGGTCCCGTAGCGGTTCTCCAGCTCGCCGACGATGCCGAGCAGGCCGAGCGAGTCGACGCCGAACTCGTCGAAGGTCGCCTCGGGGTGGCCGATCGCGGCCGGGTCGACGGTGATCCCGGCCCGGCTCTTGATCAGCGCGGCGAGCTCTTCGTGCGTCAGGTGGTGGTCCATCAGGGTGTTCTCCTTGTCGGGGTCGTTCGGGCGGCCGCGGGCCGCGCGCCCGGTCAGGGGCGGCGCAGCACCAGGGCCGCGTTGGAGCCCATCAGCCCTCGGCTGAGCACCAGCGCCGTCCGGAGCTCGGCCGTACGGGCGTAGCCGGTCACCAGGTCGATGTCGTGGGCGACGTCGGTGACGTTGGGGGTGGGCGGGACCAGGCCCTGCTCCATGGCGAGCACGGCGGCGGCCGCGTCGATCAGCGGCGCGCCGCAGTACGCCCGGCCGGTGCCGGCCTTGGGGGCCGTCACCGGGACCCGGGCCGCGTGCTCGCCGAGGGCGTCGGCGATGGCCAGGGCCTCGGCGCGGTCCGCCTCGGGGACGCCGAGCGCGTCCGCGAAGACCACGTCGATCTCGTCGGGGGCGCAGTGCGCCTCCTCCAGCGCGCCGCGGATCGCGTGGGCGAGGCCGTGGCGGGACTCCGCCCAGCGGGACGCGCCGGTGAAGGTGGCCGCGTGGCCCGCCAGGACGGCCCGGATCCGGGCACCCCGGCCGCGGGCCGACTCCTCGGCCTCCGCCACGAACATCGCGCCGCCCTCGGCGGGGACGAAGCCGCGGGCGTCGGCACTGAACGGCAGGTAGGCCCGGTCGGGGTCGGCAGCTAGGCTGAGTTCGCGGTACCCGAGCTGGCAGACCATCGAGTAGGGGGCGAGCGGCGCCTCGGCGGCGCCCACCACCACCCGGTCGGTGCCGCGCCGGATGGTGCGGACGGCGTGGGCGAGCGCGTCCAGACCGCCGGCCTCGTCGCTGGCGACGACCGCGCACGGGCCCTTGAAGCCGCCGCGGATCGAGATCTGGCCGGTGCTGGCGGCGTAGAACCAGGCGATCGACTGGTAGGGGCCGACGAAGTGCGGGCCCTGTCCCCAGAGGTTCTGCAGTTCGCGCTGGCCGAACTCGCCGCCGCCCGAGCCGGCCGCCGTGACCACGCCGACCGCGAACGGGTCCTCGGGACCGTCGCCCAGCCCGGCGTCGGCCAGGGCCAGGTCGGCCGCCGCCATCGCGTAGTGCGTGAAGCGGTCGGTCTGGACCAGGTAGCGGCCCTCGATGGCGCCCTCGGCGTCGAAGCCGTGCACCTGTCCGGCGATCCGCAGCGGCAGCTTCTCGCAGCCCTCGCGGGTGATCGGCCCGAGGGCGGTGGCGCCCTCCCGGGTGGCCTTCCAGAAGTCGTCGGTGCCCACGCCGTTGGGCGCGATCACCCCGACCCCGGTGATCACCACCCGGCGGCCGTTCCGATCGCTCGTCATGCCTTCACCCCTTCCCGGCGCAGGACCACCGCGGACTGGAATCCGCCGAAGCCGCTGCCGACCGACAGGACGTTGCGCAGCGGGATCGAGCGGGCGGTCCTCGGCACGTAGTCGAGGTCGCACTCCGGGTCCGGGGTCTCGTAGTTGGCGGTCGGCGGGACGACGCCCTCGGCCAGCGCCAGCGCGCAGGCCACCAGCTCGATGGCGCCGATCGCGCCGAGCGAGTGCCCGACCATCGACTTGATCGAGCTCATCGGGGTCCGGTACGCGTGCTCGCCGAGCGAGCGCTTGACGGCCGCGGTCTCGTGCCGGTCGTTCTGCTTGGTGCCGGAGCCGTGCGCGTTGACGTAGTCGATGTCGTCGCTGTTGACCTTCGCCTGGGCCAGTGCGCTGTCGATCGCCTCGGACATCTCCCGGCCCTCCTGGGTGAGGCCGGTCATGTGGTACGCGTTGCCGAACGTCGCGAACCCGCCGACCTCGCAGTACACCCGGGCGCCGCGGCGGCGGGCGTGTTCGAGCTCCTCCAGGACCAGGACGGCGCCGCCCTCGCCGAGCACGAAGCCGTCCCGGTTGGCGTCGAACGGCCGGGAGGCGTGCGCCGGGTCGTCGTTGCGCTCGGAGGTCGCGTGGATGGCGTCGAAGCAGGCCACCGTGATCGGTGAGATCGGCGAGTCCGAGGCGCCGGTGACGCAGACGTCGGCCCGGCCGTCCTGGATGGCCTGGAAGGCGTAGCCGACCGCGTCGAGTCCGGAGGTGCAGCCGGTGGAGACGGTCTGCACCGGGCCGCGGGCGCCGGTCTGCTCCGCGACGGCCGAGGCGAGCGTGCTCGGCGCGAACGCCCGGTGCAGGTGCTGCTGGGCCTCGCGGTGGTCCACGTCCCAGCGCGAGCCACCGGCGCTGACCAGCGCGTAGTCGTGCTCCAGCCGGGTGGTGCCGCCGACCGCGGTGCCCAGGGACACCGCGATCCGCCACGGGTCCTCGGCGGCGAGCTCCAGGCCCGAGTCGCGGACCGCCTCGGCGGCCGCGACCAGGGCGAACTGGACGTAGCGGTCGGCGCGGGCGGTCTGCTCGGCGTCGAGTCCGCAGGCCGCCGGGTCGAAGTCGCACTCGGCGGCGATCCGGGAACGGAATCCCGTGGGGTCGAAGAGGGTGATCCCGCGGGTCGCCGTACGGCCGGCGGTGAGCAGGTCCCAGAAGGCCCGCACGCCCAGCCCACCGGGGGCCACGATGCCGATCCCGGTGACCGCAACCCGCCTCGTCACGAGGTCACCCGGGCGTGTTCCGGCGGCACGGCGCGGGGTGACTGGTGGCTGTGGGTCTCCTCGGTGTCCACGTGGCCGACCTCGGGGCGGGGGGCCAGCGGGCCGAGGTGGAAGACCATCCGGGCCTCGGTGTCACCGACGTTGCGGAAGCGGTGGCGCATGTTGATCGGGATCATCAGGCCCTGCTCCGGGCGCAGCGGGTGGGCGACCCCGTCGAGGTCCACCTCCAGGTCGCCGCAGACCACGTACACGAACTCCTCGGAGTACGGGTGGTAGTGCTCGCCGATCCGGTCCCCCGGCTGGACGATGGCCAGGCCCATGAACCCGCTGGTGGCCCCCACCGTGGTCGGTGTGAGCATCGCGCGCAGGTCACCGCCGCGTCGCCGGTTCGGCTCGGCCTCGTCGACGTGCACGATCCGTGGGAACTGCGTGGTCATGGTGCTACCTCCAAGATGACTTGCTGGGAAGGCCCCTGGGCGGCGGTCGCCGGCCGGAGCGAGGACGGCCCGCTGGGGTTCAGGCGTCCTTCGAGCTGCGGTCGGTGACCAGGTCCATCCGGCACTCGGTGACGAAGCGGGCGATGCCCGCGTTGTCGCCGAGGTCGTGGCCGCCGAGCTCGACCAGCCGGGCGAACAGGCCCGCAGAGCGGTCGCCGGCCACGCCGAGCACCGCGGCCGGCGCGTGCTCCCGGTCCGCCGGCAGGTCGACCACGCGGACCACCACGTCCTCGCGCTGGAACAGCGTGGCCGCCGCGATCACCCCGTCCGGGTCGGCCACCGCCTGCTGGTCCTGGCCGGCCAGCAGGTCGGCCAGTGCCGCACCGCAGCCGCTGCGCACCGGGTAGCTCACCGCGTACCGGGTGACGTCGCCGGCCATCCGCCCGGGGCGGGCGACGTGGTGCACGGCCGGAAGCGCGGCCCGCATGAAGAAGGAGCGCGCCGACTCCGGGTTGTTCAGGTCGCGGGCCTCCTCCAGGTACGGGTTGATGGCCTCCTCGACCGCCCGGACCTCGGGCTGCTGCGCGACATGGCGCAGCGCCGCCGCCAGGTCGCCGGCCACCTCGACGGCCCGCACCACCCGGTTGCCGCGCATGAACAGCGAGGTGCGCAGCAGGCGGGTGTGGTCGTCCACCCGGGCCTGCGGCGAGCTGTAGCCCGCCAGGATTTCGGCGACGGCCCGCTCGCTGCCGGGCTTCACCTTGAAGGTGAGGGCGTGCCGGACGGTGCCGTCGGTGACCGGCGCCGGACCGTCGAAGGTCTCGTTGCCCGCGGTCTCGCGCATGATGTTGTACCGCAGCGAACGGGTGTCCCGGACGCAGCCGTGCAGCGGCTTCACCATCTCGCGGTGCGCCTCGCTGTCCACCCAGGCCAGGAACGGCTTCGCGCTCTCCCACTCACTGGTGATCAGCCACTGCGACGGGTCCTCGATGGACTGGCAGAGCTGGTCGCTGACGTGCCCGGGCACCGCGGCCACCTGGTGGCGCAGCTGCTCGTAGGCGTCCAGGAAGCGCTGCTGGGTGCCGTCCATGATGTCGCAGAACAGCACCACGCGAAGGCGCGAGGCCACCAGGGACCGGGTCTGCGACACGGGTTCGGTCAGGGTCGTCATGTTCCACTTTCTCCTTGAGGGGGCGAGCGGGCACCGGCGGCGGATGCCGGGTGTGCGGTGCCGCGTCGGCGAGCTGACGCCGTGTTGGACCTGAGGGGCGGCGGGGCCGGGTGGAGCTCCGCGACGAGGGCCTTCGGGTCTGAGGTCGATCGTGGGGTGCCGTCACGGGCGGCGCGAGGGCTGGAAGCCATCCGAGCGAAAACCCGGGACATGACATCCGCTCACCGGGCGTGGAGGGCCGGGCCGCCGGAGTCTGTACCTGGGCTTCCCCTCGTCGGCACCCAGCCGCCGGCAGCCCCGGTGTCCCCGCAAGGTCCCGTAGAGACTGGAGTGATCGATGAATTCGAAGGTCGGCGACCGGGTGCCGGTCCTCATCGTGGGCGGCTCACTGGTGGGGCTGTCCGCCTCGCTGTTCCTGAGCCGCCTCGGTGTGGGCCACCTGCTGGTCGAGAAGCATTCCGGCACCTCGCACCATCCGCGCGGCCGGGGCAACAACGTCCGGACGATGGAGCTGTTCCGGGCCGCGGGGGTCGAGCAGGCGATCCGCGAGGCCGCCTCGGTGCTGGCCGAGAACCACGGCATCCTGCAGGCCGACACCCTCACCGGTGCCGACCAGGAGTGGCTGTTCAAGGAGATCGACCCCGGCGGCGCGCTCGCCCGTTTCAGCCCGACCGGGTGGTGCCTGTGCAGCCAGAACGACCTGGAGCCGGTGCTGCTGCGCCGAGCCCGGGAGCTCGGCGGTGACCTGCGGTTCGGCACCGAGCTGACGGAGTTCGAGCAGGACGGCGACGGGGTCACCGCCACCCTGAAGGACCGCGCCACCGGTGAGCTGCGGACCGTCCGGGCGGACTACCTGATCGCCGCGGACGGGCCGCGCAGCCCCGTCCGGGAGCGGCTCGGCATCGGCCAGGACGGGCCCGGCGACCTGTTCCACAACGTGTCCATCACCTTCCGGGCCAAGCGGCTGGCGGACGTGGTGGGCGACCGACGTTTCATCGCCTGCTACCTGACGAACCCGCAGGGCGACGGTGCGCTGCTGCCGGTCGACAACCAGGAGCAGTGGGTCTTCCACGCGCCCTGGCACCCGGAGCACGGCGAGCCGCTGGAGGACTTCACCGACGAGCGCTGCGCGGCGCACATCCGCACCGCCGTCGGTGTCCCCGACCTGGAGCTCGAGATCACCGGGAAGGCCCCCTGGCACGCGGCCGAACGGGTGGCCCGGCGGTACCGGGAGGGCCGGGTCTTCCTGGCCGGCGACTCCGCCCACGAGATGTCCCCGACCGGCGCGTTCGGCTCCAACACCGGCATCCAGGACGCGCACAACCTGGCGTGGAAGCTGGCCGCCGTGCTCGGCGGCTGGGCGGGCCCGCGGCTGCTTGAGACGTACGGCGAGGAGCGGCAGCCGGTGGCCCGGGAGACCGGTGCGCGGGCCTCCGCCCGGTCGGCCGAGCACCGGCACCCGGGGTACGACGCGGTGCCGGGGGCCGGCCGGCAGAAGAACGTGCTGGCCGTCGCGCTCGGCTACCGCTACCCGGTGGGCGCGGTGGTGGGCACCGACCCGCAGCTGTCGGCGGTGCCGGAAAGCTTCGCCTCCACCGGTGAGCCGGGTACCCGGGCGCCGCACCTGTGGGTGCGGCAGGCGGGCGTGCGGCTGTCCCTGCTGGACCTGTTCGAGGAGTCGATGGTGCTGCTCACCGGTCCCGAGGGGGCGGGCTGGAAGGCGGCGGCCGAGCGGCTCGCCGAGCGGCACGGCATCCCGCTGGCCGCGTACCGGGTCGGGGGCGGCCCGGACCACGAGCTGGCACCGGAGCCCGGCCGGGACTGGGCCGAGGCGTACGGGACGACGCCGGGCGGCGCGGTGCTGGTGCGCCCCGACGGGTTCGTGGCCTGGCGCTCCCCGGCTGAGGAGCCGGGGGCGGACCAGTTGGCGGTGCTGGACGGCGCGCTGCGGGCGGTGCTGCGGCTGGAGGGCTGAGCGGGACGCTCAGCGTCCTTCGCCGGCCGGGCTGCGGTCCTCCTCCCGGGGGGCCGCGGCCCCGGCGCGGGCCCGGCGGGCGTGCGGGCCGAAGGCGTCCGCCAGGGCGACCAGCAGGGCCAGTGCGACGAAGCCCAGCGCCACCAGCAGGCCCTCCTGGAAGGCGCCGGCCCAGTCGCCGCGGTGGGCGGCGGTCCAGGAGAAGAACACCGAGCCGACGGCGGCGATGCCGACCGCCGAGCCGATCCGCTGCGCGGTCTGCAGCACGCCGCCGGCGCTGCCGGCCCGTACCACCGGGACCTCGCTGAGGGTGAGGGTCTGGTTGGGCGAGACGACCAGGCCGCTGCCCACGCCGGCCAGCAGGAGCGGGGCCGCGGTCGCCCAGCCGACGTACCGGCCGGACCACAGGTGGACGGCGAGGGCCGCGGCGGAGAGCCCGGTCACCACCAGCACCAGGCCGCCGGTGACCAGCGGCCGGCCGTAGCGGTGCACCACCCGGCCGCCGACCGTGGCGGCCACCGCGGAGCCGAGCGCGAACGGGGTGATGGCCAGGCCCGCCAGCAGGGCGCTGTAGTGCTGCCCGTTCTGCAGGTAGAGGCTGAACACGAAGAAGATCGCGGTGAAGCCGGCGAAGTACACCAGCGAGAGCAGCACCCCGAGCGAGTACGAGTGGGCCCGGAACAGGCTCATCCGGACCACCGGCTCGCGGGTGCGGCCGTAGTGCACCTCCCAGCCGGCGAACGCGGCCAGCAGCGCGGCCGCGCCGAGCAGCAGCAGCCACTTGGCGTCGCCCTGCCACTGCTGCTCGACGAACGGCAGGAGCAGCAGCAGCGTGCCGCCGCCCAGCAGCAGCACGCCGACCGGGTCGAAGTGGCGGTGGTGGGAGTCCCCCGGCCCGCGGGGCGGCGCCTTGGGCAGCAGCCGGTAGGCCGCGGGCAGGGCGAGGGCGCCGATCGGCAGGTTGACGTAGAACACCCAGCGCCAGCCCTCGCGGGGGCCGAAGGCCTCGATCAGCAGGCCGCCGAGGAGCGGTCCGATCGCGGTGGAGATGCCGATGGTGGTGCCGAGCATGCCGAACGCCCGGCCGCGTTCCGCGCCGCCGAACAGCTGCTGGATGAAGCCGGAGACCTGCGGCACCAGCAGGCCGCCGGCCAGGCCCTGAAGCAGCCGGGCGGCGACCAGCCAGGTCTCGTTCTGGGCCGCGCCGGCGAACGCGCTGGCGGCGGTGAACAGGGCCAGGCCCGTCATGAAGACCGCGCGCCGGCTGCGGGCGTCGCCGAGCCGGCCGGCCGGGATCAGGACCAGGCCGAACGCGAGCGCGTACCCGGACAGCACCCACTGCAGGCCGCTGTCGGACAGCCGCAGGCCGGTCCGCGCGGAGGGCAGGGCGACGTTGACGATGCTGATGTCGAGCAGCGTCATGGAGCCGGCGACCAGGCACACCGAGAGCGCCTGCCAGCGCCGGTCGGGGGCCTGGGCGCGGTCGTCTTCGGGAGGGGATGTGGTCACGGTGGGCCTTTCGCGGTGCCGCCTGCGGTGGACGCGCTGACGGTCCGTCCGGGCCGGCCCCCGCCCGCCGGCCCGGACCTGCCGCCGGGTGCACTCGATCATCGTGGACCGGCCCCGGCGGACCGCCGCGCGCCACGCCGGAGCGGCCCCGACGGCCGGAGCAGCCCGGTCAGCCCTCGGGGTCGAGGTGCGGCAGGATCCGGTCGAGCCAGCGCGGGGTCCACCAGGCCCAGCGTCCGAGCAGGGTCATCACGGCCGGGACGAGCAGCAGGCGGACCACGGTGGCGTCGACGAGCACGCTGACGGCGAGGCCGAGGCCGAGCATCTTGACGACGATGTTGTCGCTGACGACGAAGGCCACGAAGACCGAAAACATGATCAGCGCCGCGCAGCTGATCACCCGTGCGGTGATCTCCAGCGCGTGGGCCACGCTCTCCTTGCTGTCCTGGGTGCGCTTCCACGCCTCGTGCACCCGGGAGAGCAGGAAGATCTCGTAGTCCATGCTCAGGCCGAAGACGATGGCGAACATCATCATCGGCACGTAGCTCTCGATCGGGACCTTGCCGTTGACGCCCAGCTCCGGGCCGCCCCAGCCCCACTGGAAGACCGCCACCACCACGCCGTACGAGGCGGAGATCGACAGCAGGTTGAGGACGGCGGCCTTGAGCGCGACCAGCGGGCCGCGGAACACCAGCACGATGATCAGGAAGGCCAGGCCGACCACCACCGCGATGATCACGGGCAGCCGGCTGGAGACGATGTCGAGGAAGTCGACCTGGCCGGCGGTGCTGCCGGTGACGTACCCGCTCGCCGGGGTGCCGGTCAGGGCCTGCGGCAGGACGTGGCGCTTGAGCTGGTTGACCACGTCGGTGGTGTTCTCGGCCTGCGGGCGGGTCGAGGAGTAGACCGTGCCGAACAGCACCTGGCCGTTGGAGGTCGGCTGCAGCTGGGTGACGCTGGAGGTGCCGGGCAGGCCGGTCAGCGCCTGCTGGACGGTGGCCGACTGCGCGGAGCGGTCCGCGGACGGGACGGCGCTCTGGTCGATCACCACGGTCAGCGGGCCGTTGGAGCCGGGCCCGAAGGCGTCGGACATCAGGTCGAAGGCGCGGCGGTCGGTGAAGGTGGTCGGGTCGGCGCCGTCGTCGATGTGCCCGAGCTGGATCGAGAACAGCGGGATGGCCAGGATGCCGATCACCACCAGTCCGCCGACCAGGAAGTGCCAGGGCCGGTACTCCACCCGGCGGGCGTAGCGGTGCCAGAAGCCGTGCGCCTGGTCCGCCGCCGGGTCGGTGCCCTCGGGGGCCGGCGCCGCCTCGGCGACCGGGGTGCGCACCCGGAAGCGGTCGATCCGCGGGCCGATCAGCCCGAGCAGGGCGGGCAGCAGGGTGAGCGCGCCGAGCACCGCGGAGATCACGGTGATGCCGGCGGCGACGCCCAGTTTGGTGATGAAGCTGACGCCGGAGGCGGACAGGCCGGCCAGCGCGACGATCACCGTGCAGCCGGAGACCAGCACCGCGCGGCCGCTGGTGGACACGGCCCGGCCGGCCGAGGAGACCGGGTCCATCCCGTCCATCAGGTCCTGTCGGTGACGGGTGATCAGGAAGAGTGCATAGTCGATCCCGACGCCGATGCCGATCATGGTCGCCAGGGTCGGTGACACGGTGGCGAAGGTCGAGAGCCTGGCGACCAGGCCGAGGCAGGCCAGCCCGACGATCGCCCCGATCAGGGCGGTGAGCAGGGGCAGTCCGGCGGCGATCACGCTGCCGAAGCCGATCAGCAGGACCAGGATCGCCACCCCGAAGCCGATCGCCTCGCTGGTCCGGTCGTCGGCGGCCGGCCTGGCCAGTTCGCCCAGCGCGCCGCCGTACTCCACGTCCACCCCGGCCGTCCGCAGCGGGGCGACGGCCGCGTCCACGCCGTCCAGGTAGGCGTCCTCGAAGGTGCTGGGGTTGGAGTCGAAGCGGACCGTGATGTAGCCGGTCTGCCCGTTGGCGGAGAGCGGGCCGGTGGGCAGCGAGGGCACGCCGAGCGGGCTCTGCACTGAGGTCACGTGCGGGAGCTGCTGGAGTGCGGTGACGGTCTGGCCGATCTGGCCGGTGAAGGCGCCGAGCCCCTGGGTGTCGTTCATGACCACGGGTGAGCTGTAGCCGCCGATGTTGGGGTCGTTGTCCTGGAGGACGGCCTGGCCCTTGCTGGACTGCGAGCCGGGGAGGGCGAAGTCGTCGGAGTAGTCGCCGCCCCAGAGCCGGTTGACCGCCTGCAGGCCGCCGAGGGCCACCAGCCAGACCAGGATCACGATCACCCAGTGCCGGGCGCACCAGGCGCCGAGGCGCCAGAGCACCCCGGGACTGCTGGCGGCCTGCTCCGCCGGGGTGGACGGCTGCTTCGGCACGGACATGCGCTCTCCCGGAGGGCTTCTGACGCTCGGCCGGACAGGCTGCGGTCATCTTGGTCGGTTTTCTGACGATACGTACCGACCGGGCGCGGTCCGCGCCGACACACACCGCCGGACGGGTGGCCGGTGGCGCCGCGGACGGGCGGTCAGATGCCGAGCAGTTCGGCGCGGGAGGCCGCGTGTTCCAGCAGCCGGTGGACGTCGGCCTGGGTGGTGGAGGCGGCGTCGTTGTACGCGTCGGGCGAGCTGACCGGCCGTCCGGTGGCGTGCAGCACCTCCATCACCTGGGCCCGGCCCCGGCGGGCGGTGTACGGGGTGCCGTAGCCGTGCGCGAGGACGGCGGACTGGGCGCCGAGCAGGCAGACCCGGCCCTGGCAGTCCCACATCGCGCCCTGCAGCCAGCCGTGGGCGGTCAGGTAGCGGGAGGTCAGCCGCAGGTGCCCGGCGACCGTCACCTCGACCGGGCGGGCCGGCCGGCGCGCCAGCCGGTCCAGCAGGGTGCGGCGCGGCAGCGGGTGCCCGGCGTTCCAGGGCTGCTCGACGCTGCCGAGCGGGCAGACGTACGGGAGCTGCGGGCGGGCGGCGGCGGGCAGCGTGGCCAGGTAGGCCTCGACCTCGGCGACCAGGCCGGACGCCTCCGGGGTGAGCGTCGGCGTCAGGCGGTCTCGGCTCAGCAGGGTGACGGGCATGTGCGCGCTCCATTTGTCCGGGTCTGTCCGGATTCATTGATAACCCGGGCCGGAACCGGCGGCGCGGCAGGCGGACCACCGCCGCGTGTTGGGCCGCCCCTCGCCGCGGGTGGGACCGTCCCTCGGCGTTCCGCTACCCGCCGCCGATCGGGTTGGATGGGGACATGAGCGAGGAGACGAGCGCCGCACCGGCGTGGGAGCAGCGGTTCCGGGCGGCGCGGGTGTCACTGCCGGACTGGGCCGAGGACGCCCCCGAACGCGCGCTGTACGTGTCGAACGCCACCGGCACCTTCGAGGTGTACGCCTGGGACCGGACGACCGACAGCCACCGCCGCGCGACCGGCCGCCCGAACGGCACCACCGACGCCGAACTGAGCCCGGACGGCGAGTGGATCTGGTGGTTCGACGACACCGACGGCGACGAGCTCGGCGTCTGGCGCCGCCAGCCGTTCGCCGGCGGGCCGGACGAGGAGTGCGTGCCGGGCGTGCCCGCCGCGTACTCCACGGGGCTCGCCCTCGGCCGGGACGGCACGGTGGTGATCGGCACCTCCCGGGAGGAGGACGGCACCGCCCTGCACCTGCGGCGGCCGGGCGCCGCGAAGGCCGAAGTGATCTACCGGCACGCCGAGTACGGCGGCATCGGCGACCTCTCCTACGACGGCTCGCTGCTGGCCGTCGAGCACACCGAGCACGGCGACGCCATGCACGCCGCACTGCGGGTGATCCGCACCGCGGACGGCTCGACCGTCGCCGAGCTGGACGAGGTGACCGGCCGGCCGGACCCGCGCGGGCTGGTCTGCCTCGGTTTCGCGCCCGCCGACGGCGACACCCGGATGCTGATCGCCCACCAGCGCCGCGGCCGCTGGGAGCCGGCCGTCCACGACCTGGCCACCGGCACCGAGACGGCCCTGGAACTGCGCGACGAGCAGGGCCGGGAGTTCCCCGGCGACCTGTCCGCGCAGTGGCGTCCGGGCGCCGCGAGCCTGCTGATCGAGCACGAGTACGAGGCCCGTAGCGAGCTGTTCTCGTACGAGCTGGCGAGCGGCGCGCTCACCCGCCTGGACACCCCGCGCGGGACCGTCGCCGGGGCCACTGCCCGGCCGGACGGCACGGTGGAGTTCCTGTGGTCCTCGGCGGCCGAGCCGCCGGTGGTCCGGTCCACCTCCGGCGCGGTCGTGCTGCGGGCCCCCGGCCCGGTGCCGCCGGGCTCGGTGCCGGCCGAGGACGTCTGGGTCGAAGGCCCGGGCGGCCGGGTGCACGCACTGGTCCAGCGCCCGGCGGGGACGGGCCCGTTCCCGACCGTCTTCGAGGTGCACGGCGGCCCGACCCACCACGACAGCGACTCCTTCGCCGCCGGTCCGGCCGCCTGGCTGGACCACGGCTTCGCGGTGGTGCGGGTCAACTACCGCGGCTCCACCGGCTACGGCCAGGCCTGGACGGACGCGCTGCGCGAGCGGGTCGGCCTGATCGAGCTCGAGGACATCGGCGCCGTACGCGAATGGGCGGTCGCCTCCGGCCTCGCCGACCCCGCCCGGCTGGTGCTCTCCGGCGGATCGTGGGGCGGCTACCTGACGCTGCTGGGCCTCGGCGTGCAGCCGGAGCACTGGACCCTCGGCCTCGCCGCCGTCCCCGTCGCGGACTACCTGACCGCGTACGCCGACGAGATGGAGGCGCTGAAGTCCCTGGACCGCACGCTCTTCGGCGGAACCCCCGAGGAGGTCCCCGAGCGGTGGCGGGCCTCCTCGCCGCTGACCTACGTCGACGAGGTCCGGGCGCCGGTCTACATCAGCGCCGGGGTCAACGACCCGCGCTGCCCGATCCGGCAGATCGACAACTACGTGCGGCGGCTCACCGAGCTGGGCAAGGTGCACGAGGTGTACCGGTTCGACGCCGGGCACGGCTCGCTGGTGGTGGAGGAGCGGATCAGGCAGCTCCGGCTGGAGATCGACTTCGTCCGCCGCCACCTCGGGGACGCCGGGTGAACCGGCCCGCGCGCCGGTTCGCGGCGGCCGCCTCCGCCGCGGTGCTCACCCTGCTGCTGACCGCGAGCGGATGCGCGTCCTCGGACGACTACGACTGCGTGCAGGCGCTCGGGGCGCCGGCCCAGGTGCTGGGCAAGAGCAGCGGTGGCAAGAGCAGTGGCGGCGGCAGCAAGAGCTCGGGCGGCAGCTCGGGCAGCTCGTCGAAGTCGAAGTCGAAGTCCACGTCGAAGAGCAGCCGGACGGTGCACCACCACACCACCTCGCGCTCCGGCGACGACGATGACGACTGCGGGCCGGCGCCGACGCCGTCGTTCGGGTGGCCGTCGCCGACCCCGAGCCGGTAGGCGGTAGGAGGTAGGCGGTAGGAGGTAGGCGGTGGGAGGTAGCCGGGGGTCCTTCCGGTGGCCGGACGTCCGCTACAGGGCCGGGACCGGGTCCAGACCGAGGGCCCGGTCCTGGGCGGCCTCCGCCTCGCGGCGGACCAGGCGGAACCACATGAAGACCACGAAGCCCGCGAAGACGAACCACTCCAGGGTGTAGCCGAGGTTCTGGAAGGCCCGCAGGCTCAGCCCGTCGCCGCCCTGTGGCTGCACGGTCGGGACGGCCGTCAGGCCGCCCGGCGCGTCGTCGGCGGCCACCCAGCCGTCGTAGACGGGGTAGGGCAGCACGTTGACCAGGGTGGCCGGACTGATGGTGCCGAGCTGCCCGGCGGGCAGGCCGCCGGCCACCGCACCGCCGCTGCCGGCGTTCTCCGGGGCCTGCAGGCGGCCGGTCACGCTGACCGTCCCGGCCGGCGGCGGCGGGGCCGCCCCCGGCGTCCCGGTCGCCCAGCCGCGGACCACCGCGACGGCGCGGCCGTCCGCGGTCCGCAGCGGGGTCAGCACGTAGTACCCGGTGCGGCCGTCGACGGCGCGGCCCGGGACGAGGAGCTGACGCCCGGCGTCGTAGTCGCCGGTGGCGGTGACCTCACGGCCGACCGTGTCGCTGCCCACCCTGGCCTGCGGCCCGTCCAGCACGGAGCCGAGCGGGGCCGCCGGGCCGCCTGCCGTACCGGGGGCGGCCGCCGAGGCGCGGTGGGTGCCGAGCCGGTCCTCGAACCGCCCGAGCTGCCAGGAGCCGAGCAGCACGCAGACCACGATGGCGACCAGGCCGAGGGCGGTGCCGCCGAGCCAGCGCGGGGTCAGGAGAAACCGGTACACACCCCCCACGGTAACCAGTCCTCACGCCCTCCCGGCCGCCGGGTCGGGCCCGGGGTGGGGCGAGAAGGCCCCGGCCGGGCGGACGGGAGGTCGCGCCGGGAGCGGATGGGCGGTCCGGGCGGTCCGGGCGGTCCGGGCGGTCCGGTGATCGAGGACACGGGCGGCGGTCCAGGACGGAGGCCCGGGACGGCGATCAAGACCCGTGGTCGGGGTCGGCGGGCCGGTCGGCGGCCGGACCGGGGCGGTGGCAGGTCGGGAGCCTGACGGCCGCCGCGCCGGGCCTCCGGGTCTGGCCGGCCCGGCCGCGGATGGGCAAGGCGGACGCCGGGCTGGGCGCCAAGGGGACCGACGGCGCTACAGGACGGTGGTCATGAACCGTGGTCAGGGCCCGGGCACCGGGGCGGTGGCGGGTCAGGAGCCTGACGGCCGCCGCGCCGGGTGGGCGGGCTGGTCGGCCGCTGCCGCCCGGCAGGTGGCCCCGGCCGGGTGGCGGGTGGTCAGCCGCCGGGGGGTGGTGAGGGCTGGGCCGCGGTACCGCCCGGTTCCGGGAGGGCCTGGTGGACCGCCCCGCCGCAGGCGCCCTTGAGCACCGCGGTGGCGACCGGTTGGCCGTCGGCCCGTGGTGCGTACGCCAGGGTGAGGGAGTGGTCGGCGACGGTCGGCGACGGGCTCGGGGTCGGGGCCGGGGTGGACTGGTCGGTCGGGCTCGGGCTGCTGCCGGGGACCGGGTCCGCCCCGCCCGGCGCCGCGGACGCGACCTCGACGAAACGGGCCGGCACCATCGCGGGCACCGCCTGTCCGCTGGGCCCGCCGCCCGGCGACGTACAGCTCTCGCCCGGCACCCAGCCGAACCTGACCCGGTACCAGGCGCCCGGTGTGAGCAGCAGCTCCGCCGGGGTGGCCGGTGGGGCCGGCAGGGCCGTCGCCGCGTCGCCCGCGCGGTGCGGCACCACCTTCACGCCGGCCGGGTCACCGCCGACGGCGGCGCTGACCGTGAGCCGGCCGTCGTCCGCGACCCGGCAACTGCCGGTGGAGGTGTTCCGCAGCGCGAACCAGCCGTACACCTTGCCGGCCGCGTCCGGGGCCTCCACCCGGCTCTCCGGCGAACCGAGGTCCGCCGCGGTGCACCAGGGAGCGGGCGCCGGGGCCGGCTGGGTGCCCGGCCCGGCCGTGGCGGCCTGGCTCGGCGCGGCGGTACCGCTGTCCGAGGGCACGCCCGCGGCGGCGTTCGGGTCGCTCGGACGGACCGAGGAGACCGGGTGCTGGGCCGTGCCCGCACCGGTCGGCGCGGCGCCGGTGTGCACCGGGGTGCGGACCGTGTCGCCGCCGGCGCCTCCCGAGAGGCCCAGCGGTCCGACCCCCTGGATCGCCGGGACCGCGGCCGCGGCCATCAGGACGGCGGCCGCCGCGCCGGTCCAGGTGTTGCGGTAGCGCACCCGTCTACGCGGCACACCGATCCGGATCCGGCGCAGGGCCGCCGCATCGGGCTCGACGTCGGCGACCGCCCGGTGCAGCAGCAGCCGTAGCTCGCACTCCAGCGGGGTGCCCTCACCGGGCTGACCGTTCGTCGGATCGGCGCCGGGAAGCCGCCCGTGGCCGTCAGTCATCGCTGGTGTCCATCACGGCCCGGAGGGCGGTCAGTCCGCGGGAGCCGTACGCCTTGACCGAGCCGACGGAGATACCGAGCACCTCCGCGGCCTGAGCCTCGGTCAGATCTGCGTAGTAGCGCAGCACCAGTACCTCCCGCTGACGGCGTTGCAACCCCCGGAGCGCCGACCGGAGCCGGTCACGCTCCAGCGCATCGTAGGCGCCCTCTTCTGCACTGGCCATGTCAGGCATCGGCTTGGGCAGCAGCCGCAGACCGAGGATCCGCCGTCGCAGCGTGGACCGGGACAGGTTGACCACGGTCTGCCGCAGATAGGCGAGGGTCTTCTCCGGATCGCGGACCCGCCGACGGGCCGCGTGCACCCGGATGAACGCCTCCTGCACCACGTCCTCGCAGGAGGACAGGTCGTCCAGCAGCAGGGCGGCCAGGCGCAGCAGGGACCGGTAGTGGGCCTGGTAGGTCTCGGTGAGCTGGTCGACGCTGGCCCCGGACGCGTCCGCTGCCGCCGCAGCAGCTGCCACGGCGCTATCGGCCGGCCGCCGGGCCGCCCCCGGCAGCGTCATCACCGGCAGCGTCGCCACTCCCACTGCCCCCATCGCATTCGCCACGCCTGTTGGACACTCGAACCCCTGTCATGGTTGCCCTGACCCCGGAAGCATTCTTCCGTACCGTCGGAATTCCCCTCCAGGGTTCTGGGGAGGGATTCTGACCCGTCGTCCGGCGGGGTCCGGGCCCGTGGCGGTTGCCCCAGGTCAGCGAGGTGCGGCCGGGCCGGACGGCCCCGCTCCGCGATCGGTCACCGTCGGGCACCGGGTCGCGAACGGCGTCCGGCCGGCCACCCGAGGGTGGCCGGCCGGTCCGTCATGGGCCAAGAGGGAGCGCCGATTCGGCCTCGGCGGGCCGTCCCGGCGCCTCGCCTCAGCGCCCGGTGCCGCCGTAGACCACGGCCTCGTCGGTCTCGGTGTCCAGGCCGAACGCGCTGTGCACCGCGCGGACGGCCTCCGGCACGTCCTCGGAGCGGGTGACCACCGAGATCCGGATCTCCGAGGTGGAGATCAGCTCGATGTTCACCCCGGCCTCCGAGAGCGCCTCGAAGAAGGTCGCGGTGACCCCGGGGTTGGAACGCATACCGGCGCCCACCAGCGAGAGCTTGCCGATGGCGTCGTCGTAGCGCAGCGACTCGTAGCCGATGCCCTCCTTGACCCGGCCCAGTGCGTCGATGGCCTTCTGGCCGTCCGCCTTGGGCAGGGTGAAGGAGATGTCGGTCAGTCCGGTCGACGCGGTGGAGACGTTCTGCACCACCATGTCGATGTTGACCTCGGCGTCCGCGATGGCGCGGAAGATCCGGGCCGCCTCGCCCGGCTTGTCCGGCACGCCGACGACCGTGATCTTGGCCTCGGACGTGTCGTGGGCGACTCCGGAGATGATGGCCTGCTCCATCTCGCCCCCTTCGGGCTTGTTCGGGTTGGTGCCACTGACAATTGTCCCCGGCAGGCCGGAGAAGGACGAGCGTACGTGAATCGGGATGTTGTAGCGCCGCGCGTACTCGACGCAGCGGTCCAGGAGCACCTTGGAGCCGGACGAGGCCAGCTCCAGCATGTCCTCGAAGCCGATCCAGTCGATCTTGCGGGCCTTCTTCACCACCCGCGGGTCGGCGGTGAACACGCCGTCCACGTCGGTGTAGATCTCGCAGACCTCCGCGCCCAGCGCGGCGGCCAGCGCAACGGCCGTGGTGTCGGAGCCGCCGCGGCCGAGCGTGGTGATGTCCTTGCTGACCTGCGAGACGCCCTGGAAGCCGGCGACGATCGCGATGTTGCCGCCGTCCAGCGCGTTGCGGATCCGGCCGGGCGTGACATCGATGATGCGGGCCCGGTTGTGCGTGGAGTCCGTGATGACACCGGCCTGGCTGCCGGTGAAGGACTGGGCCTCGTGGCCCAGCGTTTTGATCGCCATCGCCAGCAGGGCCATGGAGATCCGCTCTCCGGCGGTCAGCAGCATGTCGAACTCACGGCCGGACGGAATAGGCGTCACCTGCTCCGCGAGTTCGATGAGCTCGTCCGTCGTGTCGCCCATCGCGGACACCACGACGACGACCTCATGGCCGGCCTTCCTGGTGTCGACGATCCGGCGGGCCACGCGCTTGATGCCCTCGGCATCCGCAACGGATGAGCCGCCGTACTTCTGCACGACAAGGCCCACGTGCGCTCCTCGACTTGAGTCGGTTTCGGGGGGTGGATGGCCCCCTCACCCCCAGGGGAAGGGGGCTGTGCGGTCCGCGTCAGTCTATCGAGCAGGTCAGGGCGATCCGCCGCATTCCATATGATGAGACGCCGGTATCGCCTGCTGGAACGCCGCGGGCGGGCCGCACCGGCAGGTCTCCTGCCGGGCCGCCGCCCGCCCGCAGAATCGCCGGGCCACCGGCCGCCCGGCACCCGGGATTCCAGCACCCGGCGAATCGCTGACGGCTTCGTCACACTCCGCCCGGCGCACCGCGACGGACGGCCCGGGCCGGACCCGATCCGGGGCCGATCCGGGCCGGGACCGGAACCCCGGGCCGGAACCCCGGGCCCCGGACGCGGCGGGCCCGGGACTCAGAGCCCCAGCTCGGCCGCCATCAGATCGCCGGCCTGCTGCTCCAGCTGTTCGTCGGTGAGCCCGTCGTCGTCCGTGTCGGCCCCGTCCGGAGCCGCGCCGATCGGGCTGTCCAGCCGGACGTGCGCGATCAGCGACTGGAGCGCCCGCAGCACCGCCGTGCAGGTGGAGCCCCAGTTCGACAGGTACGAGAACTGCCACCACCAGAGCGCCTCGCTGATCCGGCCCTCCCGGTAGTGGGTGAGCCCGTGCTGCAGCTCCGCCACCACCCCGGCCAGGTCGTCCGAGATCCGGAACGCGCTCGGCTTCTCCGGCGGGCCGTACGGGTCGAAGACCTCGTGGTAGACGTCGATCGGCGCCAGCAGTTCGGCGAGCCGCTCCCGGAGCTCCACGCCGTCCGGCTCGGGACCGGTGTCCGGCTCGAAGCGGTCCTCGGGCAGGACGTCCTCGATCGCCCCCAGCCTTCCGCCCGCCAGCAGCAGCTGGGAGACCTCCAGCAGGAGCAGCGAGACCGCGCTGCCCGGCTCGTCGCCCTTGGCGACCTCGGAGACCGCCAGCACGAAGCTCTCCACCGAGTCGGCGATCTGGACGGCGAAGTCGTCCGGCTCATCGGTATGGGTGAGGCTGTGGGTTACGTCAGACATCGAGCAGTCGTCTCCCTTCGAAGGCCCGGCCGAGGGTGACCTCGTCGGCATACTCCAAGTCCCCGCCGACGGGCAGACCGCTCGCCAGCCGGGTCACCTTCAGGCCCATCGGCTTGCACAGCCGGGCCAGGTAGGTGGCGGTCGCCTCCCCCTCCAGGTTGGGGTCGGTGGCCAGGATCAGCTCGGTGACCGTGCCGTCAGCGAGCCGGGTCATCAGCTCGCGGATCCGCAGGTCGTCCGGGCCGATGCCCTCGATCGGGCTGATCGCGCCGCCGAGTACGTGGTAGCGGCCCCGGAACTCCCGGGTGCGTTCGATCGCCACGACGTCCTTCGGCTCCTCGACCACGCAGATCACCGCGAGGTCGCGGCGCGGGTCCAGGCAGACCCGGCACTGCTCGGCCTCCGCGACGTTGCCGCAGACCGCACAGAACCGGACCTTCTCCTTGACCTGCTGCAACGCGAACGCCAGCCGGCGTACGTCCACCGGATCGGCCTGCAGGATGTGGAAGGCGATCCGCTGCGCGCTCTTGGGCCCGACGCCGGGCAGCCTGCCCAGTTCGTCGATCAGGTCCTGAACCACGCCCTCGTACAACTCCGCGCCTTCCGTCGGCCGGGCACCGCTCCGGGGCCTGTTACCCCGGCGCCGGGTGCTCCGGTGCCATCATCCAACGAATCGGGCGTCGGACACACCGTCCGACGCCCGACCACCTCATAAATCACACATCACGCGCCCGCGGGGCAGTGGCAGCGGACCACCGCGGACCGCCACGCGGCGCACCAGGATTCCGGCGCGGCGCCGGGTCCCCGGACCGGTCCGGGCCCGCGGGAGTGGGTCAGAACGGCAGACCGGGAATCCCGGCGCCGCCGCCCAGGCCCTGGGTCAGCGGGCCCATCCGCTCGGCCTGCAGCTTCTGCGCCGCCGCGTTGGCGTCCCGGACCGCGGCCAGCACCAGGTCGGCCAGGGTCTCGGTGTCCTCCGGGTCGACGGCGGCGGGCGCGATCGTCAGCGCCACCAGCTCACCCGCGCCGGTCACCTTCGCCTCGACCAGGCCACCGCCCGCCGAGCCGCTCACCTGCGTCTCGGCCAGCTCGCGCTGCGCCTTGCCCAGCTCCTCCTGCATCTTCTGCGCCTGCTTCAGCAGCTGCTGCATGTTGGGCTGGCCACCACCAGGGAACACGGCTCTCTCCTGCCTGTACACGGAAGGGTCGCCGAAACCGACGACACCCTTCCGAGCCTACGCGCCACCCGGTCGGCCGCCGGGTGGGGCGGCCGATGCGCCGGTCGGCCGACGTCCCCGTCACCCGTTGTGGTGGATCTCCTCCAGGACCGTGGCACCCAGCTCGCGGATGATCAGCTCCTGGCCGGAGAACACCTGCTCGTTCAGGTCCGGGTCGTCGTCCTCGGGTACGTCGTCCTCCGGGGCCACGTACGGCTGCGGGGCCTGCGGCTGCGACGGCCCGGGGTGGCCGGCGGACGGCTGCGGGGCCGCCGCCTGCTGCTGCGGCTGGACCGGCGCGGCCTGCACCGGCGCGACGGACGGCGCCTGCTGCATCGCTCGGCCGGGCTGGCCCGCCTGATCGGCCTGACCCGGCTGGCTCGGCTGCACGGGCGTGGCCATCGCTGCCGGGGCCGCCGGTGGCGGGTACGCCGAGGCGGGGCGGGACGCCGGCGCCGGTGCTCCCCAGCCACCGCCGCCACCCCCACCGCCGGGCGGGGCCGGGGGCAGCCCGCCCGCCGAACCGCCGGACGGGTCGACGATGCACTCCACCCGCCAGTCCAC
>NZ_JAIZ01000006.1 GCF_000710465.2 Kitasatospora sp. MBT63
CGGGCCCGAGGGCGGGGCGGCGGGCGTACCGGCGGCCCGGGCGGCCGGATCGGCGGCGCACCCGGCCAGCAGGGCGGGCAGCAGCAGGGCGGCGGCGGCCGCGCCGACGGCACGGCGGTGCTGTGACAGCTGGTGCGGGAGCAGCAAGGTGACGACTCCTGAGGTCTCACCGGCCGCCTCGGGGCGGCCCGTTTCTGCCGCGTATGACGCCCGGCGTTCGGCCCCGGTTCCGCCGCCGGCGACCGCTCAGAACGGGTACCAGCGGACCGTGGTGTCGCCGGCCCGCAGCGAGTCGACCCGGCGGCGGAACTCGGCCAGCGCGGCGGGCGAGGCGGCGGCCTGCTGGGCCACCCAGGCGGCGCTGGCGGTCTCCCGGGCGCCGCGCAGGACCGCGAAACCGGGCCACTCCCGGACGTCCCAGCCGTAGGCGGCGGTGAACGCGGCGTACTCCTCGGCGGGGACGCCGTACCGGTCCTGGCTGAGCGCCAGCACCACCAGGTCGTGCTCGCGCAGGTCCTCGGCGACGTACTCCAGGTCGAGCAGGACCGGGCCGTCGGGGCCGAGGTGGACGTTGCGGGGCAGTGCGTCGCCGTGGATGAAGCCGGGTTCCAGCCGGGGTGTCAGCCCGGCGACGGCCTCGGCCGCCCGGATGCGGCGTTCGCGCAGGAAGCGGGCGTCGGCGGGGTCGATGTGCCCGTCGGCGGCGGCCAGCCAGCGGTCGACCGGGGCCAGCAGGTCGCGCGGCGGGAGCGCGAAGGGCGGTGCGGGCAGCCGGTGCAGGGCCAGCAGCAGCGGGGCCAGGTCGACCGGGCGGGCCGGGCCGGTGGCGGGCGGCAGCCGGTGCCAGAAGGTGACCGGGTGGCCCTGCGCGGCCACCGGCTCCGGCCGGTACGGGCGGACCACCGGGATGCCCCGGCCGTCCAGCCAGCCGGTGACCGCCAGTTCCTGGGCGGCCCGGGCGCCGAGCGCGGGGCCGCGGCCGACCTTGGCCACCACGGCGGGGCTGCCCAGGTCGAAGACGGCGTTCTCGCCGAGGGCCAGCAGGACGGCGTCGGAGGGGTCGGGCAGGTCGGCTTCGGCGCAGGCGGCGGCCAGCAGGGTGCGGGCGCAGGCCTCGTCGAAGGCGGCGGCGGGGGTGGTCATCGGGCGGCTCCGTCCGGGCGGGTGCCGCCCCATCCTGCCGCACGTGTCGGGCACGAACGGCGCCGGGCCCCGCGCGACGCGCGGGGCCCGTGCGGGGGTGGTGCGGTGCGGCGAGGTGGTGCGGGTCCGGCCGGCCGTCCCCGGTGCGGCCGGCCGGACCCCGGGATGCGGTTCCCCGGTGCGGGCGGGTCAGATCCCGGCGTGCTGCCGTTCGGCGGCGTGGCGGCCGGACGGCCCGGCGGGGGCCGGGACGGCCGGCGGCAGGCCCTCGCCGTGCGAGAGGTCGGGCAGCCAGGCCAGCCAGCGCGGCAGGTACCAGTTGCGCTCGCCGAGCAGGCTCATCGCGGCGGGCAGCAGCACGGCCCGGATCACGGTGGCGTCGATCAGGACGGCGACCGCGAGGCCCACGCCCATCTGCTTCATCGACTGCATGGACAGGGTGCCGAAGACCGCGAACACACCCACCATGATCACGGCCGCGCTGGTCACCACCCCGGCGGTGGACCGGATCCCGTACGAGACGGCCGCCGCGGTGGACAGGCCGCGGTCGTGCGCCTCCTTGATCCGGGAGACCACGAACACGTGGTAGTCCATGCTCAGGCCGAACAGGATGACGAACAGGAACAGCGGCACCCAGGACTCCACCGCGCCGACCCCGGCGGTACCCAGCAGCGAGGCGCCGACGCCGTGCTGGAAGACCAGCGCCAGCACGCCGTAGGCCGCGCCGACCGAGAGCAGGTTGAGCACCACGGCGGTGACGGCGATGCCGAGCGAGCGGAACGAGGTGAGCATCAGTAGGAAGGCGAAGGCCACCACGAAGCCGAAGACCGGGATCATCGCGTCGGACATCTGCTGGTTGAAGTCGTGCGAGCCCGCGGTCTGGCCGGTCACCGGCGCCTCGGTGCCCGGCACCTTGAGCAGGGTCTGCGGCACCACCGAGGCGCGCAGCGCGCGCAGGGCGGCGGTGCTGGTGGCGTCGTTGCCGCTGCCGGGCAGCGGGACGTCGAGGGTGGCGACGTTCTGCGCCCGGTGGACGGTCAGCTGGATCGGGCCGTGCACGCCGGGGGTGGCGAGCGCCGCCTTCTGGAAGTCGGCGAGGGCCCGGGTCATCTCGGGGGAGCCGATGTCCCCGGCCTTGACCACCACGGTGGCGGGGGAGGGGCTGCCGGGGAAGGCGGCCTCGATCCGGGCGGAGGTGGCGACCAGCGCGTTGCCCTTCGGCAGTTGCTGCTGGAAGGTCAGGTTGGCGGTGTGCATGGTGAGCAGCGGCGCGGCCAGGCCCAGCAGCAGGCCGCCGGCCAGTACGGTGGCGGCGAGCGGGCGGCGCAGCACGGGGGTGAGCAGGGCGTTCCAGACCCGGCCGCCGTTGCCGGTGTCGGCGCCGCGCAGCCGGTGCAGCAGCGGGATCCGGCCCTTGTCGACCCGGTCGCCGAGCATCGAGAGCAGGGCGGGCAGCACGGTCAGCGAGCCGAGCACGGCGGTGATCACCACGATGATGGTGGCCAGTGACATGGCCTGGAAGTCGGCGATCCCGGTGAGGAACATGCCGGCCATCGCGACCACCACGGTGACGCCGGAGACCAGGACGGCCCGGCCGGAGGTGGCGGCGGCGATCTGCAGGGCGGTGGCGGCGTCCCGTCCGGCGGCCCGTTCCTCACGCTCCCGGCGCAGGTAGAACAGGCAGTAGTCGACGCCGACGGCGAGGCCGACCAGCAGCATCACCGAGCTGGCGTCGTCGCTGGTGTGCAGCAGGCCGCTGCTGAGCGCGACCAGGCCGCCGGCCGCGATGAACGCGGTGAGCGCGAGGACGACCGGCAGCACGGCGGCGACCAGCGCGCCGAAGGCGATCAGCAGGATGCCGAGCGCGAGCGGTACGGCGGTCCACTCGGCGCGGCTGAAGTCATTGGTGAACTGGTCCTGGAACCACTTGCCGGAGCTGGCCTCGCCGAACTCCTCGACGGTGAGGTCCCGGTGGGCGGCCTGCACCTTGCCGACGGCGTCGAGCAGGGCGGGCACGTTCTCCACCGCCTTGTCGTTGTCCCCGGCGACGGTGAACTGCAGCAGCGCCGAGTGGCGGTCGGCGGAGATCGCCCCGCTGTCGTACGGGCTGTGCAGGTCGGTGGCCCTGCCGGTGCCGTCGACCGCGGAGCGGACCTGGTCGACGACGGCGCGGAAGGCCGGGTCGTCGGCGGTCAGCGCGGCGCTCTGGACCAGGACGGTCTCGCCGGCGGGACGCTTGATCCCGGCGTCGTCCAGGATCTTGGCGGCGCGGGCCACCTCGCCGGGCATCGACTCCGACTGCTCGACCTTGGTGCTGCCGTGCAGTCCGCCGAGGTAGGCGGCGAGGACCACGAACAAGAGCCAGCCGAAGACGGCCGTCTTTCTGTGCCGGGCGCTCCAGGCGCCCATCGTCGCGGCGAGTCCGAGTTTCACTGCTGTGTTTCCCCCAGGGAGAGCGGCGGCGGTGCCGCCGGGAGCGGTCGCCGGCGGTGGTCCGGCGCGCTGTGGAAGCTGCACCACCGAGGCTAGGAACCGGCGTCCTCGAGCGACATCCGGCTTGCGGGGGAGCCGTCCCTGGGCCTTCCCCCACCCCCGTGGTGGGGTTTCCCCTACCTGCGTCCCCGGGATCTCCTCCTCGCGGGCGGACCCGGCTCCACCCTGAGGGGGAGGGATCTCCACCCGGAGCACGAGGTGTCGCCCGGTGTGCGCAGGTGAGGATGGTCAAGGGCCACCCCTAGGGGTGGTTTCGGGGCCGAGCGGCCCCGGCCCCTCCCGCGGTAACTCACTTGCCGGGCGGCAAGTAAATGCCCGTAGGATGCTGACCGTACTTACCTGCCGACCGGCTAAGGGCTGCCGTTGCCGCTCCCTGCCCGGTCCTGCCGTCGCCCGGTGTCCCGTCCCCCAAGGGCTGCGGTGAACCATGCCCAGGAGGCACACGAGCATGTTCCACCGAATAGGACGCTTCGTCGTCAGGCGGGCCTGGTGGGTGATCATCGGCTGGCTGGTCGCCGCCGTGGCCATCATCGCCACCGCCCCCGCACTGACCGCGCAGACCGACGAGAGCGCGTTCCTGCCCAAGCACTACGAGTCCATCCAGGCCTCGCAGGTGCAGGAGAAGGCGTTCCCCGCCAACTTCACCCCGGCCGCGATGGTGCTCTTCGAGCGCACCGACGGCGGCAAGCTGGACGACGCCGACAAGGCGGCCATGGCCAAGGTCGTGCAGGGTCTCACCGACCAGCACGTCAAGCTGGTCGAGACGATCCTGCCGGTCAGCGACCAGTCCACCTCCAAGGACGGCCGCTACGCGCTGTCCATGGTCGGCATGGAGAAGAACTCGGCGCACAAGCCCGAGGCCGCCGACTCCGCCAAGGAGCTGCGCGAGGGGGCCAAGAAGCTCGCCGAGGGCAGCAACCTCAAGGTGCAGCTGGGCGGCCAGTCCGCCCAGAACCTGGACCAGCAGGACTCCTCCAAGCTGGCCAACATGCTGATCGGCGTCGGCACCATCGTGATCATCCTGCTCACGCTGGGCATCATCTTCCGCAGCCCGATCATCGCGCTGCTGCCGATCCTGTCGATCTTCGTCTTCTCGATGGTCGCCAACGGCCTGATCGCCGACGCCAGCAAGGCCTTCGGCCTCAAGGCGGACAGCTCGGTCTCGGCCATCCTGATCATCGTGCTGTTCGGCGTCGGAACGGACTACTTCCTGTTCCTGATGTTCCGCTACCGCGAACGGCTGCGGGCCGGTGACGACCGCAAGGAGGCCGTGGTCAACGCGGTCGGCCGGGTCGGCGAGGCCATCGCCTCGGCGGCCGGCGCGGTCATCGTGGCGTTCAGCGTGCTGCTGCTCTCCAGCCTCGGCATGTTCCAGGCACTCGGCCCCTCGCTGGCCATCGCGGTCTTCGTCACCGCCCTGGCCTCGGTCACCCTGGTGCCGGCGATCCTCTCGCTGATCCCGGAGAAGGTGCTGTTCTGGCCCTCCAAGGCCTGGCAGAAGGAGCCCGCCAACGCCCGCTTCGCCGCCATCGGCCGGACCGTCGAGCGCAAGCCGCTGCTGGTCACCCTGGTCTCCGGCGCGATGCTGGTGGTGCTGTCCTTCGCCGCCTTCGGCTACAAGGGCACCTTCGACCTGGCCTCCGGCTCGATGCCGAAGACCAAGGAGTCGATGGTCGTCCAGGACACCCTGATGACCGCCTTCTCGGCCGGCGCCGCCGACCCCAGCCACGTCTACGTGGAGAGCAGGACCGGCGCCAAGCTCGACCCGGCCGCGCTGACCGGCTACATCGGCGAGCTCGGCAAGGTGCCCGGGGTGGCCCAGGTGGTCGCCCAGCCGCACCTGAACGCGGACGGCACCGTCGCGGACATCACCGTCATGCTCAAGGACGCCCCCGCGACCAACCAGGCCATCGACACCATCGACGGGCTGCGCAAGGTCGCCCACGGCTCCGCGCCGCAGGGCAGCGAGGCGAAGGTCGGCGGCATCACCTCGGTGTACAAGGACATCAACACCGCGATGGCCCGCGACTACTCGCTGGTCTTCCCGGTCGCCGCACTGCTGATCATGCTGATCCTGGCGCTGCTGCTGCGCAGCATCGTCGCCCCGTGGTACCTGATGGCGGCCGTCGGCCTCGGCTTCGGCGCCACCGTCGGCGCCACCAGCCTGGTCTTCCAGAAGATGCAGGGCGAGGCCGGCCTGATGTTCATGCTGCCGATGTTCATCTACCTGTTCGTGGTGGCGATCGGCACCGACTACAACATCCTGATGATCGCCCGGCTGCGGGAGGAGGCGGCCGAGGGCCACAGCCCGCGCAAGGCGGCGGGTCTGGCGCTGCGCCACGGCGGCCCGACCATCGCGGCGGCGGGCAGCATCCTCGCGCTGACCTTCGCGACCATGCTGCTGGCGGGCAACTCGCTGTTCAGCCAGATCGGCTTCTCAGTGGCCTTCGGCATCGCGGTGTCGGCCTTCGTGATGGCGATGTTCTTCACCCCGGCGCTCACCGCGCTGCTGGGCCGCGCCGCCTGGTGGCCGGGCCGGACCGAGCCGTCCGCCGTGGCGCCGGACGCCGGGGCCGAGGGCAGGCGACTGGAGCCGGCCGGCCGGAGCTGAGCCCGACCCCGCCGCACCAGGGGGCACCCGGAACCCGTCCGGGTGCCCCCTCGCCGCGGCGGGCAAACATGGTGTGACCAGGGAAACGTTCCGATCACCATACGGATCGGGCGTGCTACAGTCGACGCAGTTGCAGTATTGGTTCCCATGAACGTGTGTGTGCGCCTGCTGGTACCAACCAACAGGCGCATTTGTTTTGTCCGGTGTTTTGTCTCCGGATGGGGATCGCGGCTACTCGGGGTCCACGAGGTGTGGGCCCCTGACGCCCCAGTGAAAAATGGAGACGGTTATGGCTACCGGCACCGTGAAGTGGTTCAACAGCGAAAAGGGCTACGGCTTCATCGAGCAGGACGGCGGCGGCGCTGACGTGTTCGCCCACTACTCGAACATCCAGTCCAACGGCTTCCGCGAGCTCATCGAGGGCCAGCAGGTCGAGTTCGACGTCACGCAGGGCCAGAAGGGCCCGCAGGCCGAGAACATCCGCACCATCTGAGAACGGCTTCCAGCCGACTCACCAGTGCTGCGCGAGGGCCCGTCCCGCAGGGTGCGGGCCCTCGCCCATGCCGCCGAACGGCCGGGGCGGCGCACTCCACTCCTCCGACGGCCGACCCTCCCCCAGCCTCCGGCCGGGGGTGCCCACCAGGGCCCTACCGCCACGGCAGCCGCCGTGGCCGTCGGCCGAGCAGGATTTGGAGCACCATGACCGACCCCGCACGCACCCAGCGCACCCGTACCGGCG
>NZ_JAIZ01000007.1 GCF_000710465.2 Kitasatospora sp. MBT63
GCGTTCGCCGATCGCCGCACTGGTGACCGAGATGCTGGAGCATCCCGAGCACTGACCGGGCGCTGGGACACGGATCACCGCCCGTGCGCGGAAACCTACTGGCGGGTCGAGTTCACGCGCCGATGGCTCCAGTGGAGAAGAACGAGCAGGACGATGCCGGAGACGATCAAGCCGCCTCCGGTGCTCCAGCTGGAGAACGGCAGGGCGGACACCAGGCCCCACGCCACCCCGGCACCGATCAGGCCGAGACCTGCGAGCGCCGAGCCGAGGATCCGCCACCGAGATGCGACGCTCGCCTCGGCTCCGCTCATCGCCCGTACCCGCACCGGCTCGACGAACCGGGCCACGGCGGGCACCGCCCGGGAGAGCAGGATCAGACCCGCGAGTACCAGCAGCAGCCCGGGCCCGGGCAGCACGAGCAGAACGACCCCCAGCACGACCAGCAGGCCGCCGGCCACGGCGAGAGCCACCCGTGCCAGCGGGTGCTGCACCCTTACCGGTTCCTCGGCACCGGGCCGTCGCCGGTCATCCATCCGTACACCTCCGCACGCCGTCCACGGCGTAGCAGGCTGCCGCGCGCACGGTGTCGGACGCACTGCGGTCGCGCTCTTCGCCGTAGGGGACCGCCGTTGCCTCCGGCATCGGCCGGCGAGCACGGTGCATCAGGACGGTCCGCCTGTGATCCCGTGTCATGCTGCTCCGCGCCCTGGTCCCGATGATGCTCCGACGCTAGGCGGCCCGGTGCCGTCGGCAGCAGGGTCGTCAGGGCAGAAGTCGGGGAAGGCAGTGGGTGCCGCGGAGGGCGGTGGTGATCGAGGTCCTCGCCGGAATCGAGGGAGGACCGCACGCCCTCCGCCCATGACCGAACGTCCGGTCGGGCGTGGTAGCGGCACGTATCTCTGACATGTACGCTGAGTTTCCGTGGCAGGCCAAAGGGGTAGGCCGCCTCCGCGCTCCGTGGGGGGAGCGTCGGGGGCGGCCCTGGTGCCTTGCCGGGGCCCGGCTGTGTACTCCGTGGGGGGAGTGCCGGCCGGGCCGCTTCTTATCGGTCTACCCGTCCGACCGCGGGGCCATGCCGGGTCCGGACGAGGGCCCGGACCGTCACCGCGCGGCCCGCGTTCCGGGTGGTCGCGTCATTCGGACCGGTGACCGGCGTTCGCTCCAGGGCCCTCGTCGCGCCGGTCATCGTCGGCCCGGTCGTCGACGACGATGGGCGGCGCGGCAGCTACGGCGGCGCCGAAGCGCTCAAGGAGGGCGGAGCGCTGGTTGGGGCCGAGTCCGCGGACCCGGCGGGAGGCGGCGATGCCGATCTCCTCCATCACGGCCTGCGCCTTGGCGACGCCGACACCCGGCAGGGCCCGCAGGAGGCGGACGACCTGTAGTCGCTTGGTGATCTCGTCGTCGCGTTCGAACACCGCAGCCAGGCCGACCTCGCCGGACTTCATGGAAACGAGCAGTGCGGCACGCTCGGCACGGGCCAACATCGCTTTGGCGAGGGCGGCGTGACGTTGTTCCGTGGTCAGGACGGGCAGACTCATGCTTGCTCCTCCTCGAGGTCAGATGCGGTCGGACGTGCGGGCGACACGGCCGCCACCGCGGGGGCGCAGCCTGGTCCCGGCATCCCTGAGGATGCGGTTGACGAATCCGTACGAGCGGCCGGTCTCCTCGGCCAGATCCCGTATCGAGGCCCCGCCGTAGTAGGCGGTCTGCAGCTCGCCCGCGAGCCGTTCCCGCTCCGGGCCCTTGATCCTGCGGTGCTTCGACAAGGCGGCATCCATCGGCATTCCTCCCGGGTAGTCCTTGATCACATCATGATGGCGCTCGGTTGCGCTCCGTGGGGTGGTTTTGCGCACATACCGATTCCGCGTCAGGCGACGCTCGGGGTGCGTGAGTTGAACCGGTCACACCGGTGAAGATCGGTGGCGTCCCGGGCGCTGCGGGTGGTAGAGGCCGCTGCCCGGGACGGGGCGGCCTCCGATGTCGGGGGCCGCTCCGCCCGGTTCGATCACAGGCCGGAGCAGCCCGCCGAGAAGTGCGCGGGAGGGCAGCAGATCGGGCTGGAAACCGCAGTCACGAGCTGGCCTGAGACCCCCTGGAGATCAGTGCGGCGAGCGGCGATGGTGAAAACTCCGGCGGGTACGAGCGGCGGCAATTCTGCCGCCGGCAATACGCATGCCCTCCCGGATTCCTGCGTCTGTCACACGGAACCCTTACCCGAGTCCCGGGAAGGTCGAGGAATGGCCGGAGGCCTTGAATGATATGCATGCGAAAAATCGCCGCCGGACAATGGGCCCCATTGGCCGTGGCCGCGGCCATGGTCATCGGCCCCGCGCTCGCCCTGGGAGGGCAGCGCGCATACGGGGCAACAGCCGACCCGGCACAGGATTCCATATCCTTCACACAGTCCGGAACGAACACCGATGTAAAACTGACGCTCAAGTCTCCGTCCGGCAAGAAACTGCAGGCAGTCACCGTCGCGGTCCGCGACTCGCGCAACAATAACTTGGACTATCCGAACGCCACAAATGTGTCAATCAGCAAGGGCGGATCCTACACCTTCTCAGGATCCAAGCATTTCAATGATGGAACGTACACAATGTTCGGCGCCTACAAGATCAATGGGAGCTGGACGAACTTTACTAAATATACGGTGAGGACGCCCGTCGGCCCGGGCGACACCACCCCGCCGTCCACTCCTACGGGCCTGACGGTCGGCACTGTCACCAGCAGCTCGGTCGCGCTGTCCTGGACCGCCTCCACGGACAACGTCGGCGTGAAGGGCTACAACGTGTTCCGCGACGGGGTCAACGTGGCCTCCAACTTCTCGGGCACCTCCTACACCGACTCCGGGCTGGCCGCCTCCACGACCCACAGCTACACGGTCCAGGCCACGGACCAGGCGGGGAATGCTTCCGCCCAGTCCAACGCGGTGCAGGCGACCACCAGCGCCGGGACCCCGCCGCCGACCACTCCGGCGGACCCCCCGTCGACCCCGCCGCCGACCACTCCGGCGAACCCGTCACCGAACGGGCCGACCGGCAACTGGAGCCTCAAGTTCAACGACGAGTTCAACGGCAATTCGGTGGACACCTCGAAGTGGTCCTTCAAGTCATCGGCAGAAGGCGACCAATCGAACAACCCGCTCGGCACCGGGAATCTGTCGAACCAACAGCTGGAGTTCGACCAACCGGGCAACTGCGCCGTAAAGGACGGCGCGCTGACGATCACCGCCAAGTCCGAAAACCCACAAATCACCAGCGCCAGCGGGCAGAAGTACGGCTGGTCCAGCTGCATGATCAACAGCTCGCCGTCGTACGCCTTCCGGTACGGCTACTTCGAGGCGCGCATCAAGCTTCCGTCACAGAAGGGTTTCTGGCCCGCCCTGTGGACCTGGGGGGCCCCCGGGGCCACCGGCTGCGTGCGCAACGGTGAGACGGACGCCTTCGAGTACTTCAGCGATAACCACAACAACCTGTACCTGACGCAACAGCAGGCCGATCCCCGCCAGAGCAAGACACTTACGACCGACGACCTCTCCGCCGACTACCACACCTTCGGGGCCGACCTCGAGCCCACCGGCACCGACTTCTACCTCGACGGTGTGAACGTCTACCACGCGTCGGCCACCCAGTCGTGCTCGGCGAACATCCTGGTCGACATGTTCGTCTACCAGGGGATCCCGCCGGCCGCGGGCACCACGGAGAAGACCCTCGTCGACTACGTCCGCGCCTGGCAGCACTGACCGCCACCGCACCGATCAGCAACTTCGGCCCGCCCGTGACCACAGGTCACGAGCGGGCCGAAAGCCGTGAGAGAGGTGCGAGACGCTCAGTGGGACGCACGGGACGGCTCGCCCGCCGCGCCCGACGGCCGGGTACCCCCGGCGGGGCACTTCCGTGCGGTCATTGCCGGGACACGTGACGCCGGGTACTTTAATGCCCTGGACATGACATGACAGGAAGGCGGTGTGACGGTCTGCATCACCCACACGGCCACCGGGATCACAGAGGCCGTCCGGGACCGCCGGTGACGCCCTGTGTAGTGGCCACCGACAGCCACCGGGGGATCAGTGGCCACCGACAGCCACTGGGGGACCAGACACCGGCCGAGGAGGACCGCCCCACAGGTCACGGCATCCCGCGAGATGCCGGCCGACCCCGCACCGCCGTCGGCCGGGGCACCGGTCACGACGATCGAGAGCGGCATGGTCGCTCTGCGGCGCGCCGGTGGCGACCGGTGCGGTGGCGCCGTCGGCCAGGGGCGCGCCGCAGAGCGATTCGAGCTTGCCGAACCCGTTCCCACTGCCGCCGGGACCGGTGGAGTCGTCACGCTCGATCCACAGGTCGTCGGCGTCGAGCCCGGACGGCGGACTCGACGAACAGCGCCGGCCCGGCGGTGAGCATCCCGTGCCGCGGGCTACCGCGGTGCGGGGCTACCGCCGCCATCCTTCGTCCGCGATGCCGGCGTGCGCTCCGCCGTCATCCTGCCACGGCGGCCGGCCGCCGCCGGGGCGCCTCGGCGGCACCGCGGAGAAGTGCGATGGCCGGGTGGGTCAGGGGCAGGTCTTCCAGGCCAGGTGGTAGACGGTGTTGATGTCGCCGTCGGTGGAGTCCATGGTCATGAAGCTGGTGGTCTTGGAGGTGTCCGAGGTGCCGCCGCTGACCCGCAGCTCGGTGTTGATGTTGAAGTTCCGGGTCTCGCCGCAGGGCGACCAGACGAGGGCGGCGACGTCAACGGTGTCGGTGGACTGCCAGCTGTCGTCGAGCGGCCCCTTGAACGGGTGGTTGGCGTAGACGGTCTGCGACGAGCCCTGGAAGTAGTAGTTGGCCCGCTGGATCGCGCTGGCGCCCTTCTCCAGGTGCGCGAAGCCGCGGTAGTCGGCGGAGGCGATGGCGTAGGTGAAGCCCTGCGGGACGTGGACGTCCAGACTGAGCTGACAGTTCTTCCGGAAATCGGTGGGCCTGGAGCCGACGCCGACCTGGGCGAGGTAGTCGCTGTAGGTGACGGTGAAGGCGGTGTTGTCGGGGGAGACCGCGACGGCCGCCGTCCCGGCGGGGCAGCCGGAGCCGTTGACGGTGGCCACGTCGATGACGATCTTGTCCGGCGGGGGGGTCTGGTCGATGTCGGAGGTCGGTGAGCCGAACATCGACGCGGCGACAACGCCGGCCGTCGCCAGCATACGGAGCATCATGGGCTTTCCTTCCGAGCGTTCCTGGTCCGATCGGCTTCGGATCGCCTGACTGGGCGTCCGCCGACGGCTTGATGTGGACATGCCATCACAATGTGAGGGACGCGTACAGAGGTGGCGTAGTGGCTTCGCTCACGAAGAGTGCTGACCCGGTGCCCGAGGGTGTCGGCGATCTCGGCCGGCGTTCCTGCCCTCGCCACCGCCACCGCCGCCCCGGCCGAGGCCGGTGCCCCTTCTCGCGCACCGGCTCATGATTCGGCCCGGGTGCCGGAATTGCGGGTGGACGTCGTGTCGTCCTTCGCGGCCGACGCCCGGGGCGTGCGGGTCACATTCGATGAACGGGCAGACGCACCCGGGGCTTTCCACAGATGCCGGGCACGAAGAGTGCCTGGTCGAGCTGCGCGGTCACGTACCGCCCACCGGGGGTGTCACCTGTGTCTCACCGGCCAGGGCCGAGACCGGTGAGGCGGGCGAGGCGCCGGAAGGAGTCGGCCCGTTCGTCGAGGTCGTGGGTATTGGTGGTGACGAGGAGTTCGTCGGCTCCGGTGTCGGTGACGGCCTCGGTGAGCCGGTGTTCGACCTCGTCGTCGGTTCCGGTGATGAATCCCTGCAAGGCCTGCTCGAAGAAGTCACGCTGACGGCCGGTCATCTTGGCCGGATCGATCCGTTCACTGGGCATCAACGGCGGGAAGGAACCGCTGGTCCGCGACCGGGCGATCGACCACGCCTCGGCATGAAGCATGCGCTCGGCCGCCCGACGCGTGTCGGCGACGGCGACGGCGGCCGCGAGCACGACGTACGGTTCCTGCCGCCAGGACGAGGGCCGGAAGGTGCGACGGTAGGTGTCGACCGCGGCGAGCACCTTGGCGCGGTTCCCGCCGATCACCAGCGGGAGACCGGCGGCGGAGGCGATCCCGGCGGCCTGGTCCAGGGCCAGGACGAAGGGTGCCACCCGTCGCCCTGGTACCGGATAGGAGGTGACCCCCGGGTAGGCGGTCTGCGTGGCGGTGAGCCAGCCCAGCAGTTCCGCCAGTCGCTGCGGGAACTGGTCGACCTCCTCCTCCCGCTGCCCGAGGGCACTTCGGACCGCAGGGGTGAAACCGAGCGAGCGTCCCAGACCCATGTCGATCCGGCCAGGGAAGAGCGCGTCCAGGACGCCGAACTGCTCGGCGACGACCATCGGCCGGTGACCGGGAAGCATCACACCGCCGGTGCCCACCCGGATGGCCGAGGTCACGGAGGCCACGGCGGCGGCGAGAACGGTCGGCGCGGAGCCGAGGATGCCGGGAACGCCGTGGTGCTCGGCCAGCCAGAAGCGGTGGTACCCGAGCCGCTCCGCCTCCCGGGCGAGGCGCACGGTGTCGTTCAGCGTCGTCGACGCGTCGACGCCTTCCCTGGCATGGGCCCGGTCCAGTACCGAGACCTTCGTCGGCAGCATCATGAGAGCCTTCCCGGCGCGACCGCAGCCCGGACGGTCCCACCGGTCTCGGCACCGGGTACGGGGAGACGGTGATGCGTCACCGGCGGAGGACATCGACGCGCACGACCTCGACTGTACCCGGCGATGCCGGCGAGGGCCGCCGCGTCCTCCCCTGGCCGTTGATGGGCCCGCCCCCCGAAGGCACGCGGTATGCACCGGAGAACGTGGCTCCTCGGAGCCGGGGGCGCGAATGCGCTGGTGGGATGTGTGAAGCAGAACCTCGTCATCGACAACGGTGTTCAACCCCTTGACGAGGTATTACTTCGGAGTAGATTTTCTGTTCATCGCTCCTGCTCCCCTGACGCCCCCAGCTCATGCCTTTTCCCGTCAGCCGAGCGAGCAATGATCGAATGCGAGCCCTTTCTCCGGCACCTGATGGTGAAGTGCGCAGGCCGTTCGATCCCGCCGGGTGGCGCCGAGTCGAGTGGCCACCCGAGAACGTCGTCCAGGGCCGCCCGGCCCGTCGCCGGACGACCGACGGGAAGTGCGCGACGAGCCGCTCCGGCTCCCCGGTATTGCACGCAGGCTCGCGGCGACGGAACTCCCCCACCCCCTAACCCTCACTGGAGAGTCCCCCACCATGGACGATCTTCCTCCGGGCCGGCTCGTCAGCCGCCGGCACACCCTCACCCTGCTCGCCGCCTCGACCGCCGCCGTGGCGGTCGTGTCACCCGGCCCCACGGCCGCGGCCGCCACCGGACAGGATCGGACCGCCGAGGGCTACCGCATCGGGATCGGGCGCAGCGACATCACCGGTGAACCGGCCGAGGCCGCGATGATGGGCTACGCCCGTCTGAACCAGGTGACGTCGGGGATCTCGATGCGTCAGTGGGCCCGGGCTTTCGTGATAGCCGACGCGAACGGTTCGCGGGTGCTGTTCGTGAACACGGACCTCGGAATGATCATGCAGGGGGTCCATCAGGAGGTGCTCCGCCGGCTGGCCGCGCGGTTCCCCGACCGGCGTTACTCCGATGCGAACGTGCTGCTGACCGCCACCCACACGCACGCCGGCCCGGGGGGCTTCTCCCACTACGCGCTGTACAACCTGACCATCCTGGGCTACCGGCCGGAGACCTTCGAGGCCATCGTCTCGGGCATCGTCGCGGCGATCGAGCAGGCGGACGCGTCGCTCGCCCCCGGCACGATCAAGATCGCCTCCGGCGAGCTGGCCACCGCCAGCGTCAACCGTGCCAGGGTCGCCTTCGACCGCAACCCCGCCGCGGAGCGGGCGGTGTTCCCGGACGCGATCGATCCGCGGATGACCGTACTGCGGTTGGAACGGGCGGGCCGGCCGGTCGGCGCGATCAGCTGGTTCGCCACCCACGGCACCTCCATGACGCCCACCAACACCCTGATCAGCTCCGACAACAAGGGTTATGCGGAGCAGACCTGGGAGAGTCCGACGCTCGCGCCCTCCCCCGGGTTCGTCGCCGCCTTCGCCCAGACCAACGCCGGGGACATGTCGCCCAACATCCGGGACGGCGGGTACCACGGGCCGACCGACGACGAGTTCGAGAACACCCGCATCATCGGGACCCGGCAGCTCGATGTCGCGCGGGCCCTGTTCGACCGGGCCACCGAGACGCTCAGCGGCCCGGTGGACTGCCGGCAGCGCTACGTGGACTTCTCGAACATCACCGTGTCCCCGGACTTCACCGGCGACGGGCAGACCCACCGGACGTTCCCCGCCGCCATGGGGCAGGCTTTCACGGCCGGGGCACCGGACGGGCCCGGGCCCGACATCGTCAGGCCGGGTGACACCACGCTGAACCCGCTGCTGCTGGTCGCGGGTACGGTCGTCGCTCCGGCCTCGTCGGAGCTGCGGGCCGGTCAGGCACCCAAACCCGTGTTCCTGGCAACCGGCACCCAGCAGCCGTTCCCCTGGAGCCCGCAGATCCTGCCGCTGCAGATCCTGCGGATCGGCCGGCTCGTCCTGGCCGCCGTTCCGGTCGAGGTCACCATCGTCGCGGGCCTGCGCCTGCGCCGCAGCGTCGCGACGGCCCTGGGCACTTCGCCCGACGACGTCCTGGTGACCGGCTACTCGAACGCGTACTCCGGGTACCTGGTGACACCCGAGGAGTACGACGCCCAGTACTACGAAGGCGCGTCGACCAACTTCGGCCGCTGGACCCTGCCCGCCTACCAGCAGGAACTCTCCCGGCTGGCGACCGAGATGGCACGGGGCGTACCGTCCTCCGGCACTCTGGTCCCACCGGACCTGTCGGGCCACCAGATCGTCACCACGCCGGGCATCCTGTTCGACGACATCCCGCTGGGCCTGCGCTTCGGTGACATCGCCGAGCAGCCCGGGCCGACCGTGGCGCGCGGCCGGAGCACCTACGCCACCTTCTGGACCGGCCACCCCAACAACAACCTGCACCACAACACCACCTACCTGGAGATACAGCTCCTCGTCAACGGCGGGTGGACCACCGTCGCCGACGACGACGCCTTCGAGACCGTCTACCGCTGGAAACGCGTGGGAATCGCCTACTCCCAGGCCAAGATCACCTGGAACGTGCCGCTCACCGCCGTCCCCGGGACCTACCGCATCGTCCACCACGGGGACTGGAAGAGCGGTTGGACCGGTGGCATCAGTCCGCTCACCGGGATCAGCCGCAACTTCACGGTGACCTGAGGGTCGCTCGGGGCCTTCTCGGCCTCCTCGGCCTCCCTGCGCGACGGTGCCCGCACACTGCGCACCGGCCGGCGGGAAACGCGGCCGGCCAGGCCGTGAGCAGCGCCCGGGCGTCACGGTCGTACAGCACGGCGCGGTAGCCGCGTCTCACGGGGCAGGCGCTGCTCGGCAGCCACAAGGCGCACCTGGACGATCCCGGCGACACAGGATCACGCAGTACCAGCGGCATGCAAGACTTCACGGATGACCAATGCCAAAGACACCGTCCGCCAGTTCCTTCTGCAGGTGCGGTCGGGCCTGCACCCGGAGCGGGCCGACCAGTTCATGGCCAGCCGGGTCCAGGCCCACCAAATCGCCGCCGAGGCACCGGTCGTCGTGGAGCGTACACCTCGGCAGTACACCGAACACGTCCGCGAGATGCTCGAAACATACGGTGATTTCACGCTGACAGTGGACGAGCTCATCGCTGAAGGCGATCGGGTCTACGCCCGCTGGACCCAGGCCGGAAGGCACGTCGGAGCGATCGACGACCATCTGCCGACCGGTGCACAGCTCACGGAGATGGCCAGCGCGGTCTATCGCGTCGAGGACGGCCTGATCGTCGAGTACTGGATCCAGATCGACCGGCAAGGTATCACCGCCCAGCTGGAGCGAGCTGCTGCTGAGCACTGATACGGACTCGGTCCACGGGGACCGACTGGTAATTGGCTCCCGGCCCCTCGGTGAGGACCTCTCGACCGCCCTTGCCGGCTCGGGAGTTCCGGGGATTGCGGAAGCCACCTCGTGTGATGGTGTGCGGCATGCCGCCGTCGGCGTAATGCGGGCGCAGGGCCGTCCGGAGCGCCGAAGGTGGAGTCCCGTCGGCGCGTCCGCGGCACCCTCGTCCGGAGTGCTACCGGCTCCTGCCGTTGCCAGGCCTGGCAACGCCCGACAGTTCGGGCACCCCGCAGGTGAAGGGCGCCCGCATGGTGATGGAAGGACGGCGCGCCCCCGTTGTGAGACTGATCCGTGCCTTTCGTACGTCACACCGGCCGGTCGGCTGGTCGTCGCTGACAGCCGTCAGGCACGGCGAGGCGGATGCTGCCGCGCCCGTCGGCACGGACCCGGAGGACGGGCCGCGGCCGTGGCCCAATGCCCACGACGCCGAGCTGGCTCTGACCGAACGGGGACGGGTTCAAGCGGTGGCCGTCGGACGACGGCTGGCCGGGCACTGGAACGACTCCGCCACGGTCTGGGTCTCTCCGTACCTGCGGGCACGGCAGACCGCCGATCTCGCACTCGCCGAACTCGGGTGTCCCGGACGGGCCGGATACGTGGTCGACGAGCGGCTGCGCGAGCGCGAGTCCGGCGGCCGGGCGCTGCAGGTTCTCCCCGAGCCGGGACAGGCCACGACACGGACCCTGGCCTGCTTCTACGACCGGCCGCCGGGCGGCGAGGCGTGGACCGACGTCATCCTGCGGCTGCGGGCCTGGCTCGCGGACCTCGACCGCCTCGCGCACGGGCGTCCGGTCGTCGTCTTCGCCCACCACCAGGTGATCCTCCTGCTCCGGCACATCCTGCAGGACATCCCGGACCGCGAGTTCCTCGCCATGATCGGCCGGGGTGAGCTGGACGTCCCCCACGGGTCCCTCAGCCGCATCGACCGCGTCGGCGATCGGATGCGGATCGCGTTCTGGGGATCCTCCGAGCACCTGCCCCGGGCGCATTGAACCTCGCAGGGACAGCTGTACCGGCCGCACCCGCTGCGGCACCTGTCATGCCCAGTCGGCGGCCAGGGTGCGAAGCCTCGCCATGACCGTCTCGGCGGCGGGTGGGAGCCAACGGCTGCGATGACGCAACAGCTGTACCGGCACCGGCGGGAAGTCCCGGACCACCAGCAGCCGGCCGGAAGCCAGATCGTCCTCCGCGCTGACCCGCGGGAGCAGTGCCACGCCCAGCCCCGCCCGGACGCAGGCCCGCACCGCTTCGATGCTGCCGAAGCGTGTCACCCGGGGGGCCGCCGTCAGCTCGTCCGACAGGCGGCGGGCCAGTGAGTCACTGTAGGAGCAGCCTTCCTCCAGCAGGAAGAACGGCTCCTCCCGCAGAAGTGGCCAGGCGCTGCCGGGACTCAGCCGCGGATGGGTCCCCGACGCGAGCAGGACGAGAGGCTCGTCACCGACGGAGACGGCCTCGACCTGCGGCACATCGACGTGCTCCTCGAGCAGGAGGGCCAAATCGATCCGGCCCGCCGTGAGCTGCTCCGCGGCCGCGGCCGGAGTGACCACGGGCATCATCTTCAGCTGAACCGCCGGCAGTTCCCGCCCCAGCGCCGCCAGCGCGAGAGGAAGCCGGTAGGCGCACAGCGACTCGCTGGCGCCGATGGTGACGGTCCCCTCGGCCGCCGATGCGTCCTTCGCCTCGTACCGCAAGCGTGCCTCGGCGTCCAGAACGGCCCGGGCCCGCTCCAGCAGCCGGGCACCCGCGGAAGTGAGGACCGCCCCCGTGGGGAGCCGGTCGAAGAGCCGGACGCCGAGCATCTTCTCCAAGGCTTTGACCTGCGCCGTCACCGTCGACTGGGCCACATGCAGCTCGGCCGCCGCAGCCGTGAAGTTCCCGGTGCGGGCGAGTACCGCGAACGTCTCCAGCAGACGCGTATCCATGCGAGCACCCCCAAGGCCATCGGTGATATCGATAGGATCATGCATCGTAATCATTGGACACGATAGCGCCGGGTGGCCAGGCTGGGGACATGGAAATCCTCAGCTACACCGCCTTCACCGACACGCCTGACGGCGGAAACCCGGCCGGAGTCGTCCTGGGAGCGGACCACCTCTCCGACACCGAGATGCTGCGCATCGCCGCCGACCTCGGCCACTCGGAGACGGCCTTCGTCGACGATCCGGATTCGTCGTCACACGTCCACCGGATCCGGTACTTCAGCCCCCTCGCCGAAGTCGACTTCTGCGGCCACGCCACCATCGCCACCGCTGTCGCCCTGGCCGAGGCCACGTCGCCCACGACCGTCACCTTCCTCACCAACCCCGGTCCCGTCCAGGTGTCCACCGCCGCTGCCGGCGCCGGCATCACCGCCACGCTGACCAGCGTCCCCACCTGGTCCGAGCCCGCAGACGGCGAAACCGTGCAGGCCGCGCTCGACGCGCTGAACTGGTCGGCGGCCGACCTGGATCCGCACTTCCCGGCGCACGTCGCCTTCGCCGGCAACCGTCACCTGATCCTCGCCGCCGGCACCCGTTCCCGTCTCACCAGCCTCCACTACGACTTCGATGCCCTGGCCGCCCTGTGCCGGAACCAGGCGTGGACCACGGTGCACCTCTTCCACCGCGAGGCCGACACCGTCTTCCACGCCCGCAACCCCTTCCCGCCCGGGGGCGTCGTGGAAGACCCCGCGACCGGAGCCGCGGCCGCGGCCTTCGGCGGATACCTCCGCACGGTGCGCCCCACCCGGGCCGGCCGCACCGTCCAGATCCTGCAGGGCCACGACATGGGCCGCCCCAGCCTGCTCACCGTGGGCACCGACCCACAGGACCCCCGCATCAAGGTCAGCGGGCAGGCCGTCCGCATCCCCTGACGGTACAGCGGCATGCGGCGACGGCCGACCGGGCCTACGCACGGTGCCGAACGATGATCTTCCCGGTGTTCGCTCCGCGCAGCATTCCCAGGAACGCGTCCACGATGTGCTCGAACCCGTCCACCACCGTCTGGTCCGGCGTGAGCCGGCCGCTCTGCAGATGCGGGACCGCGAACTCGTACAGCTCGTCCTGCAGATCGCGGTGGTTGCTGACCAGGAAGCCCTCCATGCGGAGGCTCTTCTCCACGATGTCGGAATAGTCGACGTGCGGCGGGGGCGCGTCCGGGGTGTTGTAACGGCTGATGGTGCCGATCCGGACGATGCGCCCGAACTCACGCAGTGCCCCCACCGCGGCGGCCAGCTGCTCGCCGCCGACGTTGTCGACGAAGACGTCGATGCCGTCCGGCGCAGCCTGGGCGAGGAGTGCGGCGGCGGGGCCGTCGTGGTAGTCGAACGCCGCGTCGTAGCCCACCTCCCGGGTCAAGCAGTCGATCTTGGCCGGCGATCCCGCGCTGCCCACGAGTCGGCCGGCTCCGAGCAACCGGGCGAACCGGCCGGTGGCCGTGCCGACGCCGCCGGCCGCGGCGGAGACGAAGAGGTCGTCGCCCTCGCGGAGCCGGGCGATGCGGGTGAGGGCCACGTAGGCAGTCAGTCCGGTGCCGCCGAGAATGCTCAGGTGAGCCGTCAGGGGGACCCCGTCGAAGTGGGTGATTCTGCGGGCCTCTTCAGGCCTGACCACGGAGTGCGTGCGCCAGCCCTGTCGGTGGAACACGATCTCGCCCTCGGCCAGCTCCGGCGTCCTCGATGCGACGACGCGCCCGAGGGTGCGGCCTTCGAGCGGGGTGTGGAGGGCGAAGCCGCCGGGCACGTCGTCCATCATCTCGCGGTGGTACGGGTCGACGGACCAGTAGAGGTTCTCCACGAGTGCGGTGCCGATCGCAGGGTCGGGGACCGTGGACTCGACGAAGGCGAAGTCCTCGGTGGTGGGGAAGCCGTGCGGGCGGGCGGTCTGATGGACGGTGATCGCGTTCTCGGTCATGACGGGACCGTAGGACGGGAATGGTGCCCTCGGGCAGGCGGTTGGGCTCATACGATCCCCCGATCCATGAGCCGTACTCATACCCCGAGGTGAGCACCCTGTGGCCCGCACGACCGACACCGATCTCGCTCCGCACGAACTGCGCATCCTGGTGGCGGTCGCGGACGCCGGTGGTTTCTCGGCCGGGGCCGTGACACTCGGCCTGACCCAGTCCGCGGTGTCCCGCTCGGTGCGCGGCAGCGAGCGCAAGATCGGCGCGGTTCTCTTCGAACGCGGTCGCAACGGTGCGAGACCGACCGCGGCCGGGGAGCAGGCCGTGGCGCATGCACGCCGCGTCCTGCGCCTGCTGGACGTGCTCGTCGCCGAGGCGCGGGGATCGGTCCGGTCCGATGCAGCGCGGGAGCCGGAGGGCCCGCTGCGGATCGCAGCCTTCCGCAGCAGCGCGTTGCACCTGCTGCCTGCGGTCCTGCAACGGCTGCGCGAGCGGCATCCCGGGATCGAACCGCAGGTGCGGATCGTCCGCGAACTCGGGCGCGGCACGGCCGGCGAGGTGGCCGACGGGCGGGCGGATCTCGCCATCGCCACCTTGGACGGAGCCCGGCTGCCGGCGGGGCTGGTGGTGCACGGACTCTTCGAGGAGAGCTACTCCCTGGTGTACCCGGCCGGACACCCGGCCCCGCGTGCGCTGCCGCTCGTGGACTGGGCCGAGAACTGCGGCTCGTACACCCGCGCCTGGTGGGGTGCGCAGGACTGGATCCCCGGGGCCACGATCGAGGCCGAGGACGACGGAGCGGTGCTCACGCTCGTGGGCGGGGGGCACGGAATGGCGATCATGCCGGCGCTCTCCCTGGTCGGAGCGCCGGACTCGGTCGAGATCACCGACCTCGGTCCGAAGCGCCCGACGCGCCGTGTCGGCTACGTGACCACGCCGGAGCTCGCCGGCTCCGCCGTCGTACGCGCTCTGGTCCGGGAGCTACGGGCCACCAGTTCTGCCGTCTGACGGCGGGGGCCGAGGCGGCAGATGCTCAAGGCCGTGCTGTCGGATCGGAACGCGGTCGGCGACGCGTCGATCACCACGGCCTGCCCCTCGCTGGCGAACACAAACCTGAGCGCTAAGACGATTAATTTACGGCGTGGGCCCACGTCATATCAACCCCATCGTCCGTGACGACCACGCTACCGACCCACACTGTGGATTGGTCGTCCGCCTCGAAAAGAAGGATCAAGTGCCCGTCCGGACCCACTGCCATACTGGCGAGGGGGTCGATGGTCGGATCCATTCCCGCAGGGGGGAAGTGATATAGCTTCCCGTCCTGCTGATTCCTCCAGTTCATGATCATTCTTTCGCTCATCATGTCCCCGATCGCACTTGAAATTACTAAATATCATCAAAGGCTTCATCGATCAAATCACCAGATTGGTCTACATCCCCTTCGAGATCACCCTGGCCGAGATCCTCCTCGGGGTCGTCACCACCTAGGTTGATCGGATTGTTGGATATATTAACGGCGACACCACTCAGGAACTTAAACCAGTCGTCGGCGTCGTCGACCTGGTCGACGACATCATCAGCCATGTCCTGAGACATCTCCGACGGGTTGATGGGCGCGGTCTTAATGCGCTTGTTTCTACCCAATCCATCATCGCCGACATCGCCATTCGATCCTCCGCTGCGCTTCTTCTGTCGACCGATGGCGAGATCATCAAAATATCGCCTGACGATCTGCTCGTCATCCTCGTTCAACGCATCATAAATTTCGGCCAGATTCGCTCGAGTCTCACTATCATCCCAACCACCGGCGCGGGTAGCGATCTCATCGAGAACCGGCCTGACGCTCGGCATAAGCACGCCCTGCGCATCTGAGCTCAGCTTTTTGAATGCAGCAATGAGGGACCCCCATTCTTCAAGGCTTCCGAAATCGAATTCGCGAACCGATGCAATGATATACAGGAGGTCATTGACATCCCCATAGACGAGGATATCGGACTGAGGAGTCCAATCGGAATTCAGGTACGCAGTGAGCGCTCTCGGCTCTCCTGAATCCGCATCCGAGGCAGCGATAAGCGCCTCGAGTCGGCCTTCCCCGACAACGGCATTGAGCGAAATGCACCAGTTCTCTATGGCCTCATACGCCGCTGGAACTGCGGCGATATCCTTGCGAAAGGCCGACGCCCTGCTTGAATTCGGCGTCAGAACCTTGATGAATGGATACCATGATTCCAGGGTTCCGTCGGCCTTGCGCGCCAGACCCTCCAGCTTGAGTGCCCGCCGGATCGGGCTCCATGTTCCGAACGATATAGCGATCTCACTTCTCGCCGCCTTGTTGTCGTCGAGCCCCTCGATGAACCCCCTAATCTCCCTCAATTCACGACCATCATTATGCAGATCAAGGTACTTCTTAACGACCTCTTCGGTTCTCCTCTTGGAGTCCGCAATGAAACCCAGCGTCTCGCTCCCCGCGCTCTCGGGCCTCCAGGACTTGGGGGCACTCTCCTTGCGCGAAGCGCTAGGGGCGGTACCCTCCATATGACTTGCGCAGGCGAGCAGGCGCAGCTCGAAAGGGGCACCACCGAACTCCGTCCGGATTTTTTTCAAATATGCCGATAGCGTCGTTTCTTCGCCTTTCCCCAGTCGCCGCACATTCGAATTATTGAAGATTTCTCCGGCATGCTCGTCCCACCTCTTCTCCTCTCTCTTCGGGAAGCCTTGGAGAATGAATTCCGGAACATCTTCATCGGCGGGCCGGTACACAGGTTCCAGGTCGTTCTCCAGGACAATCTTGGCCACACCGAACTGCAGAGGGTCGCCAAGCTCCGTATAGACACCAAGGGTTATATTACCCAGTTTCTCGTGGCGCCTTGAACCCGTTTGGGCCGTACCATGGCACAGCAGGTAGAGATGCATCGTAATGGACCTTCTCTGAATTCTGGTCCCGCTCAGTTGTCGCCCGCCCGGACTGTCGCCCTGTGTGACCGGCCGCTTGAGCCGGCTCGCAGTCCGGACTGATTTCCATCGACTCGGGGAAAGACACAGATCGGAGATCTATCGCAACTTATTGATTGGTCTGCTTCTGTGTCGTTACTGCCGACACCAGTGTCTTATCCAGAGGAACGGTGGATCCTCGGCCAAAGAGGCAGTCTTCGGTGCACCACCCTGGTGTCCCGCGTACCGCGACCGAGGTATCGAGGCGTTCGAGGTGCCGGGCTCCGGTCTTCCGGTCCTGCGGATGTGCCGGTCAGCCGCGTGGGGCCTGCTCCGCGCCGAGTGCGTCCAGTGCGGCTTCCAGAACGCCGACCAGCCGTGAGGTGTACGCCATATGGAGTCTGATGGCCTCACGGCACACGACCAGGCAGTGCCCGCGCCCGGCCGGTGTGGGCCCGCTCTGCGCGGGAACCCTCCCCGCTGCTGGCGCGTGGCGGGCGAGGTGGTGCTGCAGCGCTGCGAGCATCGCGGATTCTCGGGCCCGCACCGGGGAGTTCCCAGCCGTCAGCCGCTCCAGCTCGCCGAGTGCGGAACGGGTCCTCCGCCGGCCCTCCGCGGTCCCCGGCCCCTGTCGGAGCCCCTCACGGCCGATCGTCCGAGCCGTGCCGATCGCTCCGTGGAGACCTGCTCCCGCGCGGGCCGCCCGGGCGTCGAGCGAGGCCGCGAGTTCGGACATCAGCGAGTCCAAGGCGTCCGGATCGTGCTCGGGCGGACCGCGGTGTTCATCGCCGTACTCGCACAGGGGAAACGGCCGTTGTGCGGCGATACGGGCGCTCGAAGCCGCCTCGTACACAAGTGGCCGGAGATAGGAGAACGCCGCGACGACCCGCATGCATTCACCTTTGATCGCGGCTTCCCGGGCCGTTCCCGAACAGATCTCCGCAGTCGGCATGGCATCGGCCTCCACATCTGGTCGCCCGGCTCCTCCGAGAGGCCACGGCAGGCAGGGAGGTCAACGTAACGCGAGCCGGGCAAGCCGAGCAGGGCTCTCCGGGCAGCGTCCGGGGCAGGCAGGTCCGGACGCGGGCCATCGGCGCGCGGTTCGGCGGTCGTCAGGCGATGGGCGCGGGAAGCGTCACCTCGGCGCTGAGCGCCAGATGGTCGGACAGGAACGTGTCCCGGCCGTCCGCCAGCCGCACCCGGTCCGGGAACAGCAGGGAAGCCCCGGTCACCACACGATCCTCCGGGCCGCGGGAGACCAGCAGGTGGTCGATGCGCCGCGCCGGGCGGCCGTCCGGCAGGAGCCGGGCGTGGAAGGTCGGCCGGTCCGCCTCGGCGAACGGGTCCGTCCACGCGCCTTCCTCCAGCACCGCCGGGTAGAGCGGACTGTCGCTCGGGACGTTGAAGTCACCACTGGCGATGACGAGTTCGGTATCGGGCCGACGTGCGTCCCGGAGTGCTCGGTGGAACATCCGCAACTGTGATCGCTGAAAGGCGTGGTGCCGGTTGCCGGCGGTCCAGTCGCCATCCCGGTTGGCACTCAGATGGACGTTCCCGACGACCGTCCGGTGTCCCGTCAGTTCGAAGGTCAGGACTCCCTGGAGGCTGCTTGCGATCGCCGCCGCGCTCCGGAACAGCAGACCGCCTGCCCGAGGGCGGGCGCCACGGAACGACGCGTACGACACCGAGCGGATCGGAATCCGTGAGAACGACACCAGTCCCCCGGCCGGCCACCCGGCCGCACCGCGCCTGAAGGCGACGTGCGGGAACGACGGCAACCGGCGGCGCAGCACCCGGAGCAGGCCGGGAGTCCAGACCTCCTGAAAGTTCAGGATGCGGGCATCCGATGCTTCAAGGGCCGAGCCGAATGCGGCAGCCCGTTCCTTCGCCGGCGGCAGCGTGGACGACAGCCCCCAGCAGACGTTGAGCGAGACGACTCCGATCCGCACCGGCTCTCCGCCCCTTTCATCCCGGAGTGCATCGTCCCACGTTCGCGGCACGGCACGGCACAGAAGCCGCGCGCGGGGTCGATTCCGGGGGCCGGTGTGGTGGTGCCACGGGTGTGTGCGGCGTGGGCTCGCGTCGGCGGGTTCAGGGCGCTCGCGTCGGGCGTGGATCGCTTCGGCAGGTCGGGGGTCGGTCCGGCGTGGCGACCGCACGGGCCGCGCAGGGCACGGCAGGCTGTCCGCCATGCCCGACCCCGCTCTCCCTTCCGTCGACCACCGGGGCCTCTGGCGCTCGTGGCGCCGGGCCGTCCTGCGACTCGTACGCCGTGAGGTTCCGCGCCCCGCGGTCGTCCCGGCTCCCCGTCACCCCGCACCCCTGCGGCAGACGGAGTCCCGCACGGGTACCGCGTGCTGCGGAGCGCTGCCCGCGAGGCGGGTCCTGGACGGCGGTACCGTCCTCATGCTCACGCGGCACGGTTCCCGGTGCCCGGTGTGGAGCAGTCGCTGACCCGTTCCCGTTCCGCGGGATGACACCGCCGTCGCCGTCCGCGCTCGGTGTGGGGCGGCGGGAACGGCGGTCCTGGCCTCGGGCCGGTGGGTTGCTTGCTGCGGCCGACCGGTACGGTGCCCATCGGTTGTGAACCGGGAGTTGGGTTGCGGAAGTGTCGGCCTCCGGTTGGCCCGTTTTCCGGGGCGCTGGTGCGGGTGGATGCTTCCGCCGGGTGTCAGCCCGCCGCGAGGCCGTCCAGCAGGGCGAGTGCGTCTTCGACGGATCCGGCCGGATCGGTCACCGGGTAGAGCACGCCTCGGACGGTGCGGGTGGCGTCCAGGACGAGGGTGAGCCGTTTGAGCCGGTCGACGCCGGCCGCACGGAAGGTGGGCAACCGGAGCGCGGTGGCCAGCCGGAGGTCGGTGTCGGAGAGCAGTGGGAACGGGATCCGGTTGTGCTCCGCGAACGCCGCCAGCTGGTCGGGGCGTTGGGTGCTGACTCCGTAGACGTCTGCCTCACGGGCGGCGAATTCGGCCATCCGGTCGCGCTAGGTGCAGGACTCCAGGGTGCAGCCGGAGGCACCGGGGACGGCGTTCCAGCCGGGCGGGTAGTCAAGACCGCCCGGCGCGTAGCCGCCCGGGAAGCAGTACAGCACTGTCCATGCGCGGTTCGTGGCGACCGGGTCCACCGTTTCCCCGGAGGCGGCGGTGAGTTCGAGTGCGGGCAGCCGCCGTCCGCGGGCCGCTTTGCTGCTGATGGCCGTCGCCGCCGTGGCCAGCCCGGCGATCCTGCTGGTGAGCCCCGTGCGGCGGCTCCGTGAACTGGGCTGAGGAGACGCTTCTCCGACGCGCGGCCACCTTGAAAATTCGCCCGGGTACGGGTCAGGGGTGTTGCAAAGTCCGGTGATCTTGTGGGTGTGAAGGTCAGATGCCCAGGAGGTCGAGCGGGCGAGTGAAGGGCTGCTACGAGACGTGGCGGAGGCCTGCAGCGATGTTGCGGTGCCGGCGGCGCGGAGGGTGTTGATCGCCAGGTTGCGCAGGGTCGCCATGTTCTCGGGCCGCGGCCAGTGCGGATCTTCGAGGCATCCTCGGCGAAGGTGGTGTCGCGGCCGAAGTGGAGCCGGTTCTCGATGGTCCACTGCGAGCGGACGAGCTGGCCGAGCCGTCACCGCGCGCCGCTACGACCGCGAGACGGGCCACGGTCGCATGTGCAGGGCGTCGGCCGTGACCGTGACCTCGGTCAGGTCGAAGGGCGCCGGCAGCGCCGTGAACAGGTGATCCCATTGGTCTTGTCGGGGACCCGCAACTGGGTGGCGGTTCGGCCGTCGCCGGTCATCACGGCCAGCAGGTGCGCGGCCGGCGTGTCACCATGCCGGGAACCGCGGGCGCCCTTGCCGTCCACGGCCACCGAATCCGAACCTGCCGGGCCGGCGCCGGTCGGATCTGCCGGAGCGCCTGGGCGGACCAGGCCGATGACCCGCCGAATCGTGGCGGCACTGGGGGCGACGCGCACGCTCATCGCCCCCATGACCCTGGCACCCAGGCGGGCAAGGGTGTGCTGCGGCGCGCTCGCGGACCACTGGCCGATGGCTGCGTACGAGCGTGCGCCGGCGACCACTGCCGAGGCCGCGACCAGCAGCACCGGCACGAACGGGTGACGCACCCCTCGACGCCGACGCGGGTCCGGCAGCAGCCGCAGCCGCTCCACCGGTGGCAATCCCGCCACGCCGTCCGGCGCGGGCGACCTGGTCAGGCAGACGGCGGCAGACTGGCGGCGCATCGAGACTCCGGCCGGTGTGCGCGACTTGGCGGTCACCCAGGCAGTGGGCAAGTCCTGCCGCCCGCGTGGCGACGGCACCTGAACAGAAGCTATTCGGTTGCAGGGACGACTCTCGGTAGTGAGAATTTCGACATCGGCGTACCGAGCAGTAGTCGACTGCCAGGCCGTCACCCGACCGGCCGGGCGCCTTCCCGAGGAGACAGCTTTGCAGTTCCGCGCCGCCGATCTCACCCTTCACTGGACCGGCACCGACGACACCACCCCGCCCGGACACATCATCGCTGCCGGCCACGATCCCTTCGGCGACCTCCGTGTCTTCCTGTGGGTCGGCAATACGCCCGATGACGACGCCTACCGCGGGTCCCTACTGATCAAATACCACCAGGCTGTCGCCGCCTATGGCCCTGGCGGAAGCTACGTCACCGGCCACGGCGACCAGGCCGCGCTCCTTGCCCGGCTCGCCGACGACGGCCTCCGTCGGACCAGCGACTGAGAATCGTACGACGCGCCTGCACTCCCCATGGGGGCGCGCATGCCAGGGGACGTCCCCGCTGGCTCCCACACGCCGGCGGACGCCCGCTACAACCGGCAGGCTCACGGCTCACAGGTTCCTGAAGGTGGCACAGCGATGACGGCCGTTTCACTGACAGGGAGGCCACGGCGCGAGGCCGCCGGAGCGGACGGTGGCCGCTCAGACGAAGGAACGGGCCCCGGTCAGGACCGCCGATCAGGCCACCAGCAGCAGCTCACGGACGGGTGACACCCAGGACTTTGCAACCGCCCTGGGGTACGGGTTGATCGCCGATCCGACTAACTTTCATCGCTGTCGTCATCCTCACTGTCGTCCACTTGGCGCGGCTGCTCCACGTCGAAGTCTCCGCCGGACTCAACCCGGACGAGCTGCCATGAATTGTCGTACGAAGATTTCTCCAGAAAGTAATCCGGCGAACTGGCGAACTCCAGCAGCCGGCCGCCCTCCCTGAGCCTCAACCGCCCCCCATTCGTCAAACAATAGAGGAAGCCTTCCAAGGAGATCACATCCCTGCGGTTACCATAAATCTTGACGAAGATCGGAGCACCTCTGTACATGAGCCGGCGATCCTCCGGCCTGACCTCGACCTCCGCCCCGGCAACCCTCACGACACCCGACACCGGATCCGGCACCGGGCCGCCTTCTTCTTCGCCACTCCCGGAGGCGCCATCTTTATCGACCTGACCAGCGCTTATGCTGACCTCATCGCTGCTGGTCTCGTATTCCACGCGGGGAGGCTGCTCCACGTCGAAGTCTCCGCTCGAATCAACCCTGACGAGATTCCATGAATTGTCGTACGGATATTTCTCCAGAAAGTAATCCGCCGAACCGGGGAACTTCAAAAGCTGCCCGCTCTCCCTGAGCCTCAACTTCGCCGCATTCGTCAAGCAATAGAGGTACCCCTCCAAAGAGATCACGTCCCTACGGTTACCATAAATCTTGGCAGAGATCGGAGCATCCCTGTACATCAGCCGGCAGTCCTCCGGCCTGACCTCGATCTCCGACCCGGCAACCCTCACGACACCCGACACCGGATCCGGCCTGCGCACCGGGGCGTCTTCTTCGCGATGATTTTCGTGGATGCCGCTTTCGTCGGCATGGACGGCGCCGTCACCGATCACCTCCTCCGCCTCGTCGTCTTCCTCGTCGGTGGTGTCGTCATAATCCGGGCCGGGTTGGCGATCCTGATCCAGGTAGGTCCCGGACTCGTCCACGAGGACCCAGGTGTCGTCACGGTCGAGCAACAAGAAATACCATTCACTCTCCTTGAATTTCAGCGGCTCCCCTCCGAGCAGCAGCGGATTAAAGCTGGCGCCGGCAATACCGCTCATCCTCGACAGGATGACACCGTCGTGGACGACCACCTCCGCCCGCCTTCCCCGCTCGGACGACCTCACTTCCTTCCCCTGGTAAGAAAGGCCGTGGGCGCGATCGAACGTCGTCGCCCTCTTCTGCAGGCGCTCCCCGCGAACCCGCATCATTCCGGATTTCATCTGTTCTTCGCCGGAGAAAAACCTTCCGACCTGTCCGGCGAGCTCGGACGCACCGGTCATGAACTCGGACATGTGCGCCTGTACCGTGTCGGAGAATTCTGCGGCCAGCCGCTCGGCTGCAGAAGGCGGCGGCTCGGGCCCGCGTTCGGCGACGTCAGTCTCCCCGCTGGTGGTATCGCTTTCCTCATCGGCCTGCGGAACCAGATATTCCGGAAAGAGCTCCCCGAATTTGTCTGTGAGCATCCAGCGGCCGGACCTGTCACGCTGCACGTGATACTGCCGGTCCGGATCGAAGGACAGAGGGGAATCACCCTCGAGCAGCGTCCTGGTCCAATATTTTGTGCCAAGAGAATGCGCTGCAACGATTTCTCCGTTGATTGTGCAGGCCTGTGCCTTGCACCACACGTCGGCCCAGACCGGCTCCCCCCGGTAGAACAGCCTGCCATCTTGATTCATCAGCCTGACGGGCTTGACGTCCTCAGGGAGGCCGTCCAGAACGCTCGTGAGACCGGCCTTGATGCTGAGAACTCCGCCGACCACGGATTCCAGCCGCCGTTCTTCGCCGTCCACGATCTCGACGACATCGCCCATCGCACTCAGATCTTCCAGCAGAACATCCAGTTTTCCGATTATTCCCCTGATCGTTTCAGTGCTCCGCGGAGAAGCCTCGAACTCCTCCTGGAGAGCGCCGATCCGCTCACTCACCGACTTGGTTCTCGACTGGCCAGCGCCCACTTCTCACCCATTTCCGCCAGTATTCTTCGGCCGATTCCGTCAGCGGCCGATCTCGATATCCGAATAGACTTTCTTGACGCTGTCAAGAAACCTGTCCACCGCTTCGCTCATCTGATCTATCGTTTCCGCCGGTGGCGCGGCGATGCGTTCGAGGAATGCCGCTGTCACCTCCTCCTTGATTTTTTCACCATCGGCCTGCCGGGATGCGCACACGTCGTCCCATATTTCCGAGAGCTCACTGTCCGACGGGCGCTCGCCCAACTCTTCCGACAGAGTTGATACGACGGCCTGGTAGATTTCCTGTGCCATCGGCGAATTACCCGGGCCCGGCAACCGTTCGATCTTGACACCGCAGGCCCATTCGATATACGCCCGTGCGTAGTCGACATCCCACTCCTGCGACTCCCGTGAAAATTTTTCGAACCGTTCGAACTGGCCTCTTTCCTCGGCAACGGCTCCGAGCGGTCCGAGGACGGCGTCCCCCCAGGACTCCCACCTCCCGTCCCAACTCGGCCGAAGATCTGCCAGGAGCCCCCACCAAGTGCCGTCGTCGGCCTCGTCTCCCCATTCGACCCAGCTGCTCCCGTCCCAGCAGAACGTCCCCTCCTCATGTACCGCAAACATGCTTTCCCAGTCCGTATTGATGTACGGATCTGGCCAGCGGAGGATGTACGCGTGCTTCTTTATGAGTGCAGCGAGGTCGTCCCGCCCCGCCGGAAATTCCTCCGACCTGATCCGGGCCAGGAACTCCTCGACATAGCTGTCGACCGGATCCCCGGATGTGGACACCTTGAATGCGAGGGCGCTCCAGGGATCCGACAGATCGACGTCCGGTGAATCAGGCGGGGGATCCGGTAGATCCCAGCACTGAACCGCTCGAAGACACCATGTGGTCCACTCCATCTCGCCTCCTTCGTAGCGCTGCGGTCATTCCGGCCTGGGGCTGATGAATTCCCGGCCCGCCGGCAGTTGCAATGCAACGGATGTGCTGCAGGATCAGCCACAAGACCGAGGGACCACGGGACGGACAAAGCACAGCCCACCGTCAGATTCGCACCGGTTCGGCCCGGAGAGATTCTTGTACGGCTTTTATTCCGGGTAGGAATGCGGACCCGGACCGTTGCCCAATGAGGCTTTTCATTGCCTGCCGGAGCCGGATGAGCCATGCAGCGCTCAGTGCCCGCGAAGTCGTGGAAAGCCCCAGGATCGTCCCTGGACCGGTTATCCTCGGTCGACTGTCGGGACGGTCGCTGCGGACAGCTCGATGAGGTCCGGGGCCTCGAGGGTCATCAGGGTGAGGATTCGGCGCCGGGCCGGGTGGTGTCCGGGAAGGGAGAGGCCGTCACCCCGGCGGGGCTGCACCGCTGGACTGTCGGTGGCGGGACCGTGCGGGCGTGCGGGAGCACCGCCGCCGAGAATCGTCACCACACGGCAGACTTCGCGCCGGGCACAGAGAAGCCGTCGGCGCCAGGAACACACCGACGGCGTCCCGGGGGCAGCCGGACGCGATTCCAGCGCCGGCGAAGACTGGTCCTGGCCCATTGCGCACCCCTTCGTGTCGCATATGTGAACGGAGAGCCGGTCACGGATACGGTCTCTCCGATGCTTAAGAGTGACAGACGCCGGGCGATGGCTAACCTGCGAAGAGGCAGCAGGAAGGCCGGAACAGTCAGCCCGAAAGGGCAATGCGCACGCCGGCCCTTGCCGACACGCAGGGACGGGGACGGATAAAGGGGCCGGCAGAGAATCGTGCATCAATCGACCGGTACCAGATCATGGGGTCGATTATGCCGGCCCTACGGCATCACGCGTCTCTACCGCATCCCACGCCGGTCTGCCATCGCTCAAGCTCTCGCGCTGAGCTTTGAAGAGTCCTGCCCGATCGGGCTTGTTCCTGGAATTTCCAAGGCATCTCCGACGTCCCGCAGAGGCACTCCAAAGTGCAGATATCTCACATGTGCGGATGCAACAATGGCATCCCGCACCTTAGCATGTCGCGACAGGAAATGAGTATCCTCATGACCATCTGGGTAGCCTCGCATGGCACCTTCGACGCCAACGCTCAGCCGCTCATCACATTGCCTGACGGTTGGACGCTCTCCACATACACGGACCACGGGACGGTTCTGGAGAAGGTCGTTGGATATGAGGTCGCCCGCCGAGGCCTGCCCCCGGACCCGGATCACGTCCACCGGGGACCGGTTGAAATTTCGAACTATAATATTGGCGCCCTCACCCTGGTCGAGGCCCTCGACTACCTCACCGTGAAATCACCGCAAATACGGCTGAAGCTGGCCGGCTACGATTTCGACGCACCGCCGGGGACCGCGTTGTGTCAGGGAACCGCAGAGAGCTGCACCGCGAGTGGCCACACGTGTACCGGCATTCTGGGCAGCGCCGGCCCCCTCGCTTCGACCGGGGACAGGGACATTCACTTGATCGCTTGCCTCGAGCCCACGGTCGACGGCAAGCGCCTGGCTCATGCTGCACTCATCGTGACCGAGACCTTGCCCGGCGAGAACAACGCCGAGTGGTTCACAGCGCTCACACAGAGCCAGGACAAGTGGCTGGCCAACATGATTGCTTCCGTGCGGGACGTGGGTGCCCGGAGAGAGATCATGGCGGATTTCGAGCGTTTGAACGAGGAGGATAAGGTGCTTCTCCTCCAGAGGGACGCCATCAGGAAATTCTGCTACGGCCACTACGGCGCCGAGTTCCTCCTTTCCACAAAAGAGGGAGGAGAAAAGCAGCACGGAAAGATGTCCTTCCATCGCTGGCTGATGTCACTCGATGAGTCGGAGCGAGATCTGTACATAGCCTCGGACAACCCGGTTCCGGACGGAAGGGACGCCTACTGGGAAATTTACAGATGGTTCGCCGAATTCGCAGCAAATCCCGAGCTGGCCTGGAGCAGTCTCGAGGAGATCGATAGAGCGTCACTCCGGGAAGGGAACTACGACCTTGTGAGGGACGAGCAGATGCGCGATCTGCTGAAATCCTTCCAGCTGACTGCCGCAAAGCTCGACATCAAGGCCGTCTACACGCCGCCGGCGCCAACAATCCAGGGTATCTACTTCGACGAAAATGCGACTACAATACCCGAAGATACTCCGCAGCCCAGGTACTACTACACGCCAGATTCAGATGAGAATAGCACCCCTGACGATTCTCAGGATGATTCGCAGTATGACGATTGAGGCAGAAGGCCCTGGATCTTCCTTCAGTGCTCCGCCCGCTATCGCCCGTGACGGCCGTTGTCCCCTGCTGACTCGCCGGCCGGGCCCCTCCGTGGATCCCGCATCCCCGGTAGCGCCGTCGTCCGCTCACCGTTGGTGGATCGAGGACAGCGCGGCCGCGGCCATGGCCGAGATTCCCGTGGGCAGGGAGAGCCGGAGGTCGGGGGAGAATTCCGGCGAGTGGTTCGACGGGAGGCGGCTGATCTTCTCGGGCGCCGTGGTCCCCGGTGCCGCGGCCCATTGCCGGGGGGCGACCGTGCCGAGCATCCAGTAGGCGGTGCGGATGCCGGTCACGCCGTGAATCCCCGTCCCGGCCTCCCCGAGGAGCGCAAAGTCCTCTGCTCCCATGGACAGTTGCCAGTCCGTCACCGCTTTCGCTCCGAGCACTTCGCTGTGGGCGGCGCGGACCGTGCGGGTGACGGCCGGGTGGGGGACGTTCGCGGGAGAGCGGGAGACCACCGTGATGTCCGGCTCGCGGGCGCAGCCGGAGGCGGCGCACTCCGCCTGGACGATGCGGTGCACGGCTCGGCCCACCCGGTTCAGCACCTCGTCCGAATAGCCGCGTGCCGTGATCCCCAGGGTGGCCCGGTCGGGTATCACGTTGCTGGCGGATCCGGCGTGCAGTGATCCGATGGTGAGGACGACCGGCTCGGCCGGACCGGTCTCCCGGGAGACCACGGTCTGCAGGCGCATGACGATGGCGGCGGCCGTGACCACCGGGTCGACGGTCAGTTGGGGGGAGGCTGCGTGTCCGCCGGTGCCGTGCACGGTCACCTCGAAGGTGACGCTGCCGGCCATGACCGGTCCGCGGCCGTGTGCGACCAGGCCGGCGGGGAAGCTGGCGGAGTGCTGTGCCAGCGCGACGGTGGGCGGGTCGAATCTGGTGTAGAGGCCGTCCTCCAGCATGGCCCTGGCACCGCTGAGGGTCTCCTCCCCCGGCTGGCCGACGACGAGGACGGTGCCGTGCCAGTCGTCGGCCAGCCGGGCCAGGACCGTTGCCGCTCCCGCTGCCGCGGCCAGGTGCAGGTCGTGTCCGCAGGCGTGCATGACCGGAACCTTCTCGCCGGACTCGGTGGTGCCGAAGACGGTACTGGCGTAGCTGAGACCGGTGCGCTCGGTCACCGGCAGGGCGTCGAGTTCGGCGCGGATGAGGATCACGGGTCCGTCCCCGCGGTGGAGGCGGCCGACCACGCCGTGTCCCCCGATGCCGGTGCTGACGGTGTAGCCGGCCTCCGCGAGCCAGATGGCGAACTGCTGTGCGGTGCGCCGTTCGTGGCTGGAGAGTTCGGGGTGGCTGTGCAGGTCTAGGTAGAGCGCGGCGGCCGGGACGAGGACGTCGGCGGTGGCCGCGTGGATCTTCTGCACCGTGGCAGGTCCGAGTGGGGTCATCGCGGGTTCCTCCGTGCCGGTCGGTGGGAGTCGTCGGGGGGTGTGTCATCGGGTTGTCAGTGAGGTTCGGGGGGATCCGTCAGCGGCGGCTGCTGGACTGGTAGTCACAGGTGACCTGTACGGGACAGCGGGTCACGATCCGAGAAGGAGGCACCATGGCAGCCAAGTCCGACCTCGCCACGCTGGCCAAGGAGATCCTGGAGCTGGAGTCGGAGACCTTCGAGCTCTCCGACTACACCGACGCAACGGAGATCGAGCTGGCGTCCTCGACCAGCACCTGCTCCTCCACCACCAGCACCACCAGCTGCAGCGCCTGACCGTCCTGCCGCGCGTGTGCCCCTCGGGTCGGTGTCGTCCGGCCCGGGGGGCTTCGCATGCCGTCACGGGAACGGGTGCGGCACACGGCGGATCTCCTCGTCGGACAGGTCGGTCGTACGCCGTCCCGCACGGCGGAAGGCGGTGCGCAGCCTGGGCATGGTGAGTGCGCGCTGGCGGTGCCAGCCGAAGTCGATCGGTAGCAGTCCGGGGACGATGGTGGCCACGGTCCGCAGTCCGATGTCCTGCTGTTCGGGGGTGGTCTGGTCGACGACGATGACGTCGTGGCCGGCGCCGGTGAGGTGGTCGAGGCAGAATCCGAGGTCGTCGAGGAGGTCGTCGGTGCGGGGCCTGATCCGGGCCCAGTCCCGGTAGGTGTCGTGGACTGTGCGTCGGGCGGCCGGGGCCAGGTAGCTGTCTGCGTGGCGGGCCATCCGTGGGAGTCCGAACAGCCGGGCGTGGTCCGGTAGGTGTCTGACCAGGGTGAAGTCGTCGGCCATGGCCTGGAGTTCGTCGTGGTGGTCGTGGACCTGGCGGGCGAGGTGCGGGATGTAGGTGAGGACTTCGGCGAGGGCCGCCGTGATCGCCTGTTCGGGGTCGAGGGCGGCGCCGGCGGCGAACGACAGGTGTCCCGGGCCGCCGTCGTGGCGAACGGCGAGGCCGGTGACGACGGGGATCGGCAGGTCGGCCCGGCTGTCGAAGGCGTGGAGGCGGTAGCCCTGGAGGGCGGCGCGGTCGGCCATCGCCCGGACCGGTCCGGTGGTCAGGCTGCGGAGGTCGATCTCGGTGGCCTCGGCTGCGCCGTACCAGTGGAGCAGGAAGGCGTCGCGTTCGATCAGTTCGAGCAGGCCGTGCAGGATCGCCTCTTCGAGGCAGCTGCCGGTGGCGCATCCGTTGGAGGATTCGAAGACGAAGTTGTCGGAGCTGAGTTCCGCGCTGTAGTGGGCGAGGCGGACCGGGACGAGGAGGGGGCGTTGGTCCCGGAGGGAGTAGCCCCAGATCCAGGGGATGGTGGCGGCCGGGTCGAACGGTCGGACGTGGGGGTCGTCGCGGTAGGTGTCGGGGGTGTAGCTGCCGCAGGTGCGGGGGTCGAGGGCGGTGTCGTGGAGGTGGTCGTAGGAGTCCAGGACGGGGCGGGTGCCGCGTCGTTGGTGGGTGCCGGCGTACCGTTCGAGGCCTTCGAGGAGCGCGAGGCGGCGGCTGGTGGTGTAACTGTTGCTCTGGCCGCTCCAGTTGACGTCGGTGAGTCCGGCGTAGCCGCGGACGAAGGCCGCTCCGGAGACGGGTGCGGTGGTGGGGGAGGTCAGGTTGAGGTGGGTGCGGGGGCCGAGCGCGCCGCAGACCGGGTTGGCGAGGGCCTGTTCGGGGAGGGGGAGGCTGGCGGCAGGCCGGAGCCGGTAGGTCTCGGGGTGGGGTTTGGTGCGTGAGGTGAGGGTGATGCGGGCCTCGTCGGCGTGTTGGGGTCGGAATTCGGTGCAGGCGGGGCAGAGCGGGTCGGGGAGGATGGGGACGGTGCGGGTGTGCAGTGTCGTCAGGTCGAGTTCGGTGACCCGGGGCCGGGGCGGGCCGTGGCGGGTGTGGTCGGGGTGGCGGGGCA
>NZ_JAIZ01000008.1 GCF_000710465.2 Kitasatospora sp. MBT63
CGCTCCGTTTTCCGGAGTTTCATTCGATCGGATTTCGCTTCGTTTCGGCCTTTCGGCGCTCCCGAACTCTAGCAGAGTTTCTCGGGCTGTTTTCCCGGGCTCCGATTCGAATTCATCTCCGAACCCAACGACCGCGGGGCAACTCGGAGAACACTACGCTCCGAGCTGCCCCGCGTCAAACCGGGTCGAGCAGGCCCCGCAGGGCCGGCCGTCAGACCTCGACGACCACCGGGAGGATCATCGGCCGGCGGCGGTAGTTGTCCGCCACCCACTTGCCGATGGTCCGCCGGACCAGCTGCTGCACCTGCCGGACCTCCAGCACGCCGTCGCTGGCGGAGCGGCTGAGCGCCTCCTCCAGCTTGGCCACGACCGGACCGAAGGCATTGTCCTCGATGCCGGAGCCGCGGGCCTGGATGGTCGGGCCGCTCACCATCTTGCCGTTGGTGGAGTCGACCACCACGAAGACGGAGATGAAGCCCTCCTCGCCGAGGATGCGGCGGTCCTTGAGCGAGGCCTCGGTGACATCGCCGACCGAGGAGCCGTCGACGTAGACGTAGCCGGCCTGGACCTTGCCGACGATCTTCGCGACGCCGTTCTCCAGGTCGACGCAGACACCGTCCTCGGCGATGACCGTGCGCTCCTTCGGCACACCGGTCTTGATACCGAGGTCCGCGCAGGCCCGCAGGTGGCGCCACTCGCCGTGGACCGGCATCAGGTTGCGCGGCTTGCAGATGTTGAAGAAGTACAGCAGCTCACCGGAGGACGCGTGACCGGAGACGTGCACCTTCGCGTTGCCCTTGTGGACGACGTTGGCGCCCCAGCGGGTCAGGCCGTTGATCACGCGGTAGATCGCGGTCTCGTTGCCCGGGATCAGCGAGGAGGCGAGGACGACGGTGTCGCCCTCGACGATCCGAATCTGGTGGTCCCGGTTGGCCATTCGCGACAGCGCCGCCATCGGCTCGCCCTGGGAGCCGGTGCAGACCAGCACCACCTTGTCCGCGGGCAGGTCGTCCAGCGTCTTGACGTCGACGACCAGGTTGCCGGGGACCTTCAGGTAGCCGAGGTCGCGGGCGATGCCCATGTTGCGGACCATCGAGCGGCCGACGAAGGCCACCTTGCGCTTGTGCTCGTGCGCGGCGTCCAGCACCTGCTGGATGCGGTGCACGTGGCTGGCGAACGAGGCCACGATGATGCGCTTCTCGGCGCTGGCGAAGACGTTGCGCAGCGCAGCGGAGATGTCGCGCTCGTGCGGGATGAAGCCGGGGACCTCGGCGTTGGTGGAGTCCACCAGCAGCAGGTCCATGCCCTCCTCGGCCAGCTTGGCGAAGGCCGGGAGGTCGGTGAGGCGGCCGTCCAGCGGCAGCTGGTCCATCTTGAAGTCACCGGTGGCGACGACCATGCCGGCCGGGGTGCGCACGGCGACGGCCAGCGCGTCCGGGATGGAGTGGTTGACGGCGATGAACTCGCAGTCGAACGGGCCGATGCGCTCGCGCTCGCCCTCCGCCACCTCGAGCACGTACGGGCGGATCCGGTGCTCGGCGAGCTTGGCCTCGATCAGGGCGAGGGTGAGCTTGGAACCGATCAGCGGGATGTCCGGGTTCTCCCGGAGCAGGTACGGCACGGCGCCGATGTGGTCCTCGTGCCCGTGGGTGAGGATGATGCCGTCGACCTTGTCGAGGCGGTCCCGGATGTAGCTGAAGTCCGGCAGGATCAGGTCGATGCCGGGCTGCTCGTCCTCGGGGAACAGGACACCGCAGTCGATGATCAGGATGCGGTCGCCGTACTCGAGGACCGTCATGTTGCGGCCGATCTCGCCGAGGCCGCCGAGCGGGGTGATGCGCAGGGCACCCTGCTTGAGTGCGGGGGGTGCGCCGAGTTCGGGATGCGGGTGGCTCAAAAGACTCTCCTCACGACGCACGCCATATGCCCGGGTCCGCCCCTGGCGACATATGGCGTGCGTCCATCGTTGGTTTCCTCATTGCTAGGCATCTGTGCCTTCGCGCCTTCGTTCCGGTCCAGCGGCGGGCCTGGCGGCTCGGCGATCCGGGGGCGCGCACGTCTTCGTCTGTTACAGGTGTACCCCGCCGGCGGCCAGATCCTGCCTCAGGACGGCAATCTCGTCGTCCGTGGCGGAGATCAGCGGCAGGCGGAGCGGACCGGCCGGCCGGCCCTGCAGGGTGAGCGCGGCCTTGCTGAGGATCACGCCCTGGGTACGGAACATACCGCTGAAGACCGGCAGCAGTCCCTGGTGGATGGCGAGTGCCTTGGCGGCGTCGCCGGCGGTGAAGGCCTCGATCATGGCGCGCAGCTCCGGGGTGACCACGTGGGAGACCACGCTGACCACGCCGACGGCTCCGACCGAGAGCAGCGGGAGGGTCAGCACGTCGTCGCCGGAGTACCAGGCCAGCCCGGACCGGGCGATGGCCCAGGAGGCGGCGCCGACGTCGCCCTTGGCGTCCTTGTTGGCGACGATCCTCGGGTGCTCGCCGAGCCGGACGATGGTCTCGTGGCCGAGCGGCACACCGCTGCGTCCGGGGATGTCGTACAGCATCACCGGCAGGCCGGTGGCGTCCGCGATGGCGAGGTTGTGCCGGTACAGGCCCTCCTGCGGGGGCTTGCTGTAGTACGGCGTGACCGCGAGCAGGCCGTGCGCCCCGGCGGCCTCGGCCTGCCGGGCGAGTTCGACGCTGTGGTGGGTGTCGTTGGTGCCGACCCCGGCGATGACGTGGGCCCGCTCCCCCACCGCCTCCACCACGGCGCGGACCAGCTGGGCCTTCTCGGCGTCGCTGGTGGTCGGGGACTCGCCGGTGGTGCCGTTGAGCACCAGGCCGTCGTTGCCGGCGTCGACGAGGTACGCGGCGAGCTGCTGCGCCCCGTCGAGGTCGAGGGCGCCGTCCGCGGTGAACGGCGTCACCATCGCGGTCAGTACCCGGCCGAACGGCGTCTGGGGGGTGGAGGTCGGAGCCATGGGTCCAAAACTACTCGTAGGCCCCTGGGTGGCAGCCACGGCGGTCCACTGTTCGGACAGCCGCGGCTGCCGCGCGGGGGCGCAGCCGGGTCGGGAGGGCCGTCACACAGGTGGGATTCCGGTGCTGCATGCTCGGGGGTTCATGCAGCACCGGAATCCGTGTCCTGAGCGTAGGGAGCGGGGCGAAAGGCTGCAATCCGGACATGCCACGCAACCCGCCCATATGCCTATCACCCCAGGTCAGGGGGCGACTCGGCCGTGCTTCTCGAACGCCGCATGGGTGAGCGGCATGAGCTCCGCCCACTTGGCCTCCATCTGCTCGGCGACCATCTCGATCTCGCGCTGCGGGAAGGACGGGACCTTGGCGTTCTCGGCCTTGGTGCGCAGCGAGAGGAAGTGCATCAGGGAGCGGGCGTTGCAGGTCGCGTACATCGAGGAGAACAGGCCGACCGGCAGCACGGCCCGGGCCACCTCGCGGGCCACGCCGGCGTCCAGCATCTCCTGGTAGGCCCGGTAGGAGGCCTGGTAGGCGGCCTCCATCGAGTCGGCCACCACGGCGTGCTGCTTCTCGGTGCCGTCGACGAACTCGTACCGGCCGGGGCGGCCCTCCTGGACCAGCTTGCGGTCGGCGCCGGGGACGTAGAAGACCGGCTGCAGCTCGCGGTAGCGGCCGGACTCCTCGTTGTAGGACCAGCCGCTGCGGTGGCGGTGGAACTCGCGGAAGACGAAGATCGGCGCGCTGATGAAGAAGGTCATCGAGTTGTGCTCGAACGGCGTGCCGTGGCGGTCCCGCATCAGGAAGTTGATCAGTCCGGTGGACTTCTCGGGGTCCTGCTGGAGCGCTTCCAGGGACTGCTCGCCCGCCGTCGAGACCCGGGCGGCCCAGACCACGTCGGAGTCGGCGGCGGCACTGCGGACCAGGTCCACGGTGACGTCGCTACGGAACTGCGGGACGGTGCCCAGGTCGTCGCTCACGCGAGGATCCTCCAGAGGTGGTGCAGGTCGGTGACGGGGCCAGCCTATCTAGGCCGCCGGGTTGAGCTTGATGGCGTGCTGCATGGCCTTGCGGGCGCGCGGCGTGTCGCCGGCGTCGGCGTAGGCGACGGCGAGGCGGAACCAGACCCGCCAGTCGTGCGGGGCCGCCTCGGCCTCGGACTTGCGGCGGGCGAAGACCTCGTCGGCCGAGTCCCGGTCGATCCGGCCGCCCTGGGTGCGGCGCAGCTCGTCCACCGGGAGGCCGCCCTCGGCCTCCAGCTCCTTGGCGAGCCGCTCGCTGGCGCGGCCGAAGCGGACGGTCTGGCGCAGGAACCAGACCCCGATGCCGGGGATGACGAAGGCGCAGAGGCCGAGGCCGATGCCGAGCGGCTCGCCGGTGGCGATCAGCTGGACGCCCTCCAGGACGCACATCGCCGCGACCACCAGCAGGGCGGCGGCGAGCAGGAAGAAACCGGTGCGCGAGGTCATCGGGGGCTCACAGGTCCAGGAAGTGTTCGAGGCCCAGGGTCAGGCCGGGGCGGTCCACCACGGTGCGCACGGCGAGCAGGATGCCGGGCATGAACGAGCTGTGGTGCAGCGAGTCGTGGCGCAGCGTCAGGGTCTCGCCGGCGTCGCCGAACAGCACCTCCTGGTGGGCCAGCAGGCCGCGCAGGCGTACCGCGTGGACGGGGACGCCGTCGACGTCGGCGCCGCGGGCGCCGGGCAGGCCGTGGGTGGTGGGGTCGGACTGGCGGGGCAGGCCGGCCTTGTCGCGGGCCGCGGCGATCAGCTGGGCGGTGCGGGTGGCGGTGCCGGAGGGGGCGTCGGCCTTGCGGTCGTGGTGCAGCTCCACCACCTCGACGGTCTCGAAGTACTTGGCCGCCTGCTGCGCGAACTGCATGGCGAGCACGGCGCCGATGGAGAAGTTCGGCGCGATCAGCAGGCCGGTGGCGGGGCTGCGGTCGAGCTGTCCGCGGACGGTGGCCAGGCGGTCCTCGGTCCAGCCGGTGGTGCCGGTGACCACGTGGATGCCGTGGCCGAGGCAGTACTCCAGGTTGGCCATCACCGCGTCGGGGTGGGTCAGCTCGACGGCGACCTCGGCGCCCGCGGCGGTGAGCTCGGCGAGGTCGCTGCCGCGGCCCAGGGCCGCGACCAGTTCCAGGTCGGGGGCGGCCTCGACGGCCTTGACGGCCTCGGAGCCGATCCGGCCCTTGGCGCCGATCACGGCGACACGCAGCGTCATCTTGTGGGGTCCCTTCAGACCAGCAGGTCGGCGAGGTTGGCGGCGCGCTTGTTGTTGACCGGGCCGATCAGCGCGAGCGATGGCCGGTGCGCCCCCAGCACATCACGGGCCACCGCGTGCACGTCGGCCAGGGTGACGGATGCCATCTTCTCCAGCATCTCGTCGACCGACAGGTGGTGGCCGTAGCTGATCTCGGCCTTGCCGATCCGGTTCATCAGCGAGCCGGTGTCCTCCATGCCGAGCACGGTGGAGCCGGAGAGCTGGCCGATCGCGCGGTGCAGCTCCTCCTCGGTGATGCCCTCCTCGACCACCCGGGCGAGCTCCGCGCGGCAGATCTTGAGCACCTCCTCGACCCGCTTGGGCTGGCAGCCGGCGTAGATGCCGAACAGACCGCTGTCGGCGTAGGAGGAGGAGTAGGAGTAGACCGAGTAGGCCAGTCCGCGCTTCTCGCGGACCTCCTGGAACAGCCGGGAGCTCATCCCGCCGCCGAGCGCCGCGTTGAGCACGCCCATCGCCCAGCGGCGGTCGTCGTGCCGGGGCACGCCGGGGACGCCGAGGACCAGGTGGGCCTGCTCGGTGGGGCGGTTCATGACCTCGATCCGGCCGGCGGTGCGGACCGCCTTGACGCCGCGGCGGACCTCGGCGGGGTGGCCGGCGGACTTGGCGAGGACCGGTGCGAAGGCCTTCTCGACCAGCCGGACGACCTTGGCGTGGTCGAGGTTGCCGGCGGCGGCCACCACCAGGTTCTCGGGCTTGTAGCGGCGGCGGTAGAAGCCCGCGATCTGGTCGCGGGTGAGGCCGGTGACGGTCTCCTGGGTGCCGAGGATCGGGCGGCCGAGCGGGCCGGTGCCGTAGATCACCTTGGCGAACAGGTCGTGCACCACGTCGCCCGGGTCGTCCTCGGCCATCGCCATCTCCTCGAGGATGACGCCGCGCTCGGCGTCGACGTCCTCGGGGCGGATGAGCGAGCCGGTCAGCATGTCGCAGACCACGTCGATGGCCAGCGGCAGGTCGGTGTCGAGGACCCGCGCGTAGTAGCAGGTGTTCTCCTTGGCGGTGAAGGCGTTCATCTCGCCGCCGACCGCGTCCAGCGCGGCGGAGATCTCCAGCGCGGAGCGGCGTTCGGTGCCCTTGAAGAGCAGGTGCTCCAGGTAGTGGGTGGCGCCGTTGAGGACCGGGGTCTCGTCCCGGGAGCCGACGCCGACCCAGATGCCGAAGGTCGCCGAGCGCACCGTGGGCAGGGTCTCGGTGACGACCCGCAGGCCGCCCGCGAGGACGGTGCGCCGGACGGTGCCGGCGCCGTCGACGCCCTTGAGCAGGGTCCGGGTGGTGCCGGGACGCTGCTGTGCTGCCGAGGCCTGGGCCACGGGTGGACCTCCATGAAACGTGCGGGGAAACAACAGGGTGCGGCCCGCACGCTCCGGGTGGAGCGTGCGGGCCGCGGGAGTGCTAGCGCTGCGTCACTCGGACGCGGCCTCGCCGGCCTCTTCGCCCTCGACGACCGGGATCAGCGAGAGCTTGCCGCGGGGGTCGATCTCGGCGATCTCGACCTGGACCTTGGAGCCGACCGCGAGCACGTCCTCGACGTTCTCCACGCGCTTGCCACCGGCGAGCTTGCGGATCTGCGAGATGTGCAGCAGGCCGTCCTTGCCCGGCATGAGCGAGACGAACGCGCCGAACGTCGTGGTCTTCACCACGGTGCCCAGGTAGCGCTCGCCGACCTCCGGCATGGTCGGGTTGGCGATCTGGTTGATCGTCGTACGGGCAGCCTCCGCCGAGGGACCGTCGACCGCACCGATGTAGATGGTGCCGTCGTCCTCGATGGTGATGTCCGCGCCGGTGTCCTCCTGGATCTGGTTGATCATCTTGCCCTTGGGGCCGATGACCTCACCGATCTTGTCCACCGGGATCTTGATGGTGATGATGCGCGGCGCGTTCGGCGACATCTCGTCGGGCGCGTCGATGGCCTCGTTCATCACGTCGAGGATGTGCAGACGGGCGTCCTTGGCCTGCTTCAGCGCGGCGGCCAGGACCGAGGCCGGGATGCCGTTCAGCTTGGTGTCCAGCTGGAGGGCGGTGATGAAGCCCCGGGTACCGGCGACCTTGAAGTCCATGTCGCCGTACGCGTCCTCGGCGCCGAGGATGTCGGTGAGGGTCACGTAGTGGGTCTCACCGTCGATCTCCTGCGAGATCAGGCCCATGGCGATACCGGCGACGGCGGCCTTCAGCGGCACACCGGCGTTCAGCAGCGACATGGTGGAGGCGCAGACCGAGCCCATCGAGGTGGAGCCGTTGGAGCCCAGCGCCTCGGAGACCTGGCGGATCGCGTAGGGGAACTCCTCGCGGGTCGGCAGCACGGGCAGGATCGCCCGCTCGGCCAGCGCGCCGTGGCCGATCTCGCGGCGCTTGGGCGAGCCCACGCGGCCGGTCTCGCCGACCGAGTACGGCGGGAAGTTGTAGTTGTGCATGTAGCGGCGACGGGTCTCCGGGGAGAGCGTGTCGAGCTGCTGCTCCATGCGGAGCATGTTGAGGGTGGTGACGCCCAGGATCTGGGTCTCGCCACGCTCGAACAGGGCCGAGCCGTGCACCCGCGGGATGGCCTCGACCTCGGCGGCCAGGGTGCGGATGTCGGTGACGCCGCGGCCGTCGATGCGGACCTTGTCCTTGATGACGCGCTCGCGGACGATCTTCTTGGTCAGCGCGTTGTAGGCGGCGCCGATCTCCTTCTCGCGGCCCTCGAACTCCGGCAGGAGCTTCTCGGCGGCGATCGCCTTGATGCGGTCGATCTCGTTCTGGCGGTCCTGCTTGCCGGCGATGGTGAGCGCCTTGGCGAGCTCCGGCTTGACGGCGGCGGTCAGCGCGGCCAGGACGTCGTCCTGGTACTCCAGGAAGACCGGGAACTCGCCGGTCGGCTTGGCGGCCTGGGCGGCCAGCTGGGCCTGGGCGGCGCAGAGCACCTTGATGAACGGCTTGGCGGCCTCGAGGCCGGCGGCCACGACCTCCTCGGTCGGCGCCTCGGCGCCGCCCTCGACCAGCTTGATGGTCTTGGTGGTGGCCTCGGCCTCGACCATCATGATCGCGACGTCGCCGTCCGGCAGCGCGCGGCCGGCCACGACCATGTCGAAGACCGCGTCCTCGAGCTCGGTGTGGGTCGGGAACGCCACCCACTGGCCCTTGATCAGCGCGACGCGGACGCCGCCGATCGGACCGGAGAACGGCAGGCCGGCCAGCTGGGTGGACGCGGACGCGGCGTTGATCGCCACGACGTCGTACAGGTGGTCCGGGTTGAGCGCCATCACGGTGACGACGACCTGGATCTCGTTGCGCAGGCCCTTGACGAAGGACGGGCGCAGCGGGCGGTCGATCAGGCGGCAGGTGAGGATCGCGTCCTCGGAGGGCCGGCCCTCACGACGGAAGAACGAGCCGGGGATCCGGCCCGCGGCGTACATCCGCTCCTCGACGTCGACCGTCAGCGGGAAGAAGTCGAAGTGCTCCTTCGGCTGCTTGGAGGCGCTGGTGGCCGACAGCACCATGGTGTCGTCGTCCAGGTAGGCCACGGCGGAGCCGGCGGCCTGACGGGCCAGCCGGCCGGTCTCGAAGCGGATGGTACGGGTGCCGAAGCTGCCGTTGTCGATGACGGCCTCGGCGTAGAACACGTTCTCTTCCACCTGGAAGATCTCCTCTTTCGTACGTCTCCCGAGGAGCGCCCCTGCGCTTTGCCTACCGATGGCCCGGGCAGTCTGGGCCGGTCTTCGATCGAAGCCTCCGGGCCGTCCGTTCGTCGGACTCCCGGGGGCCACTACCGAGGACCGGCGCCTGCGGCCTGCTGGTAGGTGGTCGCGTGTGGACGCTCCCCTGGTGCGGGCGGCTTCCGTTTGAAGCCAGCGGCCCGCTCGTGGTGCGGTGATGCTGCCCCGGTTCTTGCGGCGTCGTGTCGCCGTCATGACCGGGCATGCCCCTCACCTTACAAATTCACACCCTACCGATCCGGTGATTGCCACGCGTGGGGAAATACGGCGGCGTCACTGCGGCGGATGTGCCGAAGGGCGGCTCCCCGGGAAGGGGAGCCGCCCCACGGTGCGGTACTCAGCGAGCGCCGCCGGCGGCGCCGCGGCGGATGCCGAGGCGGTCGACCAGGGTACGGAAACGCTCGATGTCCTTCTTGGCCAGGTACTGCAGCAGCCGGCGGCGCTGGCCGACCAGGATGAGCAGGCCACGGCGCGAGTGGTGGTCGTGCTTGTGGGTCTTGAGGTGACCGGTCAGGTCCGCGATACGGCGGGACAGCATGGCGACCTGGACCTCGGGAGAGCCGGTGTCGCCCTCCTTCTGGCCGAACTCGGCGATGATCTGCTTCTTGACGTCGGCGGCGAGAGCCACTGCATCTCCTTCAAAGGGTTTCGCCGAGCGATTCTGGTAGGCGACACAGAATCTGACTGAGCCCGGACTGACCAAGAGTACCAGCGCCGGTCGGCCGCCCCCGCCAAGGGGGCCGCCGACCGGCGCGGAGCAGCGGTTGCGCGGTCAGCTGGTGGCGCCGCGGACCAGGGCGTAGATGTTCAGCACCGCCAGGGCCAGCGGGACCAGCGAGATCAGCATCAGGCCGTCGATCATGTCGAGGATACGGCCCCAGAACGGGGACACCCCCTGCTTGGGCACGATCAGCGCGATGGCGGTGAGCACCGCGGCGCCGAACGCGATCGAGGCGGCCAGCCAGATGGTGCGCAGGTCGATCGCGGTCTCGCCGGACTTCAGCAGGAACAGCGGGGTGTTCAGCGACAGGCCGACGATCAGCAGGCCGAGACCGGCGAGGCCGGCCACTGTCAGGCTGAAGACCTGGGCGGTGTAGCGGAACAGCCGGGCCCGCAGCATGGTGGAGACGCCCAGCGTCAGCGCCAGCACCTCGGCGAACGCGCCGTTGCTGAAGCCGAGCACCGCGCAGGCACCGACGATGGTCGCGGCGCAGCCGCCGACCAGGCCGACCAGCACCTCGTGGCCGCGGCGGGCCTGGTGGGCGATCCGCTCGTACTGGACGGTCTCCGCGTGGTCGGCCTCCTCCGTGTAGGAGTTGCCGCGGGTGCGGGTCTGGCCGGGGGCGCTGAAGCCGACCGGGAGCCTGGCGAACCGGGCCGACAGGGCCGGCAGGAAGCCGATCACCGAGACCGCGGCGACGCCGGTGACGGCGGCGATGTGGGTGGGCGAGGTGCCCGGCAGCAGCACCGCGGCGAAGGTCGCCAGGGTGCCGGCGGCGGCCAGGAAGGAGGCCGCGACGAAGACCGAGTCCTTCTCCGGCAGCAGGCCGACCAGCAGCACCGAGACCACCAGCACGGCCACGCAGCCGACCAGGAACTGCAGCCGGCCCGGGCCGTCGCCCCGGTGGGCGGCGGCGATGATGCCGGAACCGGCGATCAGGGTGTGCGGCAGGGCGCCGAGGCCGAGGGCCAGTGCGGCGTCGTGGTCGTCGTACACCCGGGCGCGCACGCCGGAGTAGGCGACCAGCACCACGGCGGTGACGCCGGACAGGATGCCGGGCAGCCCGTACATGTCGTGGTGGACGTCGGAGAACCAGAGCGCGAAGCCCAGCAGGACCAGCAGCACTGTGCCGCCGACCAGGCCGAAGGCCCGCATCAGGTCGGGGCTCCAGAACCGGCGGTCGGCCTCGACGGCCTTGGCGATGGCGTCCGCCACGTCGTCGTAGACCGCGGGCGGCAGCGACTCGGCGAACGGGCGCAGGCTCAGCAGGTCACCGTCGCGGACCTGCTGCGCGGCCAGCGGCAGGCCGCTGTCGAGCACGGTGCCGTCGCGGCGCACCAGGTGGAAGCCCGTGGGCGCCCCGTCCACCTGGGTCTGGCCGGACAGCCGCAGGACCTCGGGGTAGATGTCCGCGAGCGGCACGTCCTCCGGCAGTGCGACATCGATCCTGCTGTCCGGCGCCACGACCGTGACCCGGCAGAATCCGGTCGTCGCGTTTCCACTCACCGGCGCTCCCCCTCGTTGACTGTGTCGGTAAGTCAGCTAGACGCCTTGCTGGCTCCGGGCCGGCCCGGAACTGACACGATCCGGCCAAGAGTTGGCGCGGCGTTACCCTACCGCCAGCCCGGCCCGGCCCGCTCGCCGCCCCTCGCGCAGCCCGCCGGTGGACGGCAGTTGACTGCCCGGCAGGCGGCCTCCACGGGGCTGACGCCCGGCCAGGCCGCCCCCGTGGCCGAACGATCCGGACCCGACCAGTAGGATCGGCCCCTGCGCGAGGCGTACGGGGGCGGACGAACGCACGTCACCCCTGGAGCGCCTGCGGTCGGCGGAGCGGGGGCGGCGTCATCACACGGGGCGCCCTCACCCGTACGTATCCAGTTGCGTGAGGGCTGATGCCGTGGTGAGCGAGCAGTACGAGGCGGTCGCATGAGCGTGGTAACCGTCAAGCGTCCGGCGCGGGCGTACCCGCCCCCGGTCCCGGACGAGCCGGTGGAGCTGGTGGCTCCGCCAGAGCTGCCCCGCGGCGGCGGCGAGGACTGGATGATGTCCTTGCTGCCGCTGCTCGGCATGGGCGGATCGGCGGCCTTCTTCTTCTCGCCGGGCGCCCAGGGCCCGATGAAGATGATGGGTGTCCTGATGGTCGCCTCGACCGCCGGCATGGCGGTGGCGCAGATCGTCAAGGCCCGCAAGGGGGGCAATGCGGGTACCGCGGACGAGCGCCGCGACTACCTGAAGTACCTGCAGCAGATGCGCCGCCAGGTCCGCCGCACGGCGGAGCACCAGCGCGGCTCGCTGCTGTTCACCCACCCCGAGCCGGACCAGCTGTGGTCGATCGTGGCCGAGGGCCGCCGGCTGTGGGAGCGCAGGCCCGGTGACGGGGACTTCGCCCAGATCAGGCTGGGGCGCGGGCCGCAGCAGCTGTCCACGCCGATCCGGGCGCCGCAGACGGCGCCGATGGACGAGCTGGAGCCGCTCGCGGCCGAGGCGATGGGCACCTTCATCAAGGCCCACGGCACGCTGCAGGACCTGCCGCTGTCGGTGTCGCTGCGCGCCTTCTACCACATCATGGTGTCCGGTGACCCGGACGCCGTGTACGGCAACGTCCGGGCGATGGTCGCCCAGTTGACGACGCTGCACTCGCCCGAGGACCTGATCGTGGCGGTCGCCGCCGCGCCCGGTGCGGTGGACGAGTGGGAGTGGGCCAAGTGGCTGCCGCACACCCAGCACCGCAAGGAGACCGACGGCGCCGGTTCGCGCCGTCTGATCGCCACCGGTCTCGGTGAGCTGGAGGAGCTGCTGGCCGACGAGCTGGCCGGCCGCAAGGGCTTCTCGCGGGACACCGTGCCCTCGCCCGACCAGCCGCACATCGTGGTCATCATGGACGGTGCCGCGGTGCCGCAGGACTCGCTCCTCGGCGGTGTGGAGGGCGTCCAGGGCGTCACCGTGCTGGAGGTCGTCCCCGGCGACCTGGACGAGCCCGGCGGCCACCTGATGATCACCGTCGGCAAGGACGAGCTGCTGCTGGAGGCCGCCTCGGGCGCCGCCTACTCGGGCAGGCCCGACTTCCTGTCGGTCTGGCAGTCCGAGGCGCTGGCCCGTCAGCTGGCCCCGTTCCGGGTGTCGGCCGGCGGTGACGACGGCGACCCGTCGCTGGTCAGCATGGACTTCACCGAGATGATGAACACCGGTGACCCGGGCGCCTTCGACCCGGCCCGGCACTGGCGAGCGAAGCCGCTGCGCGAGAAGCTGCGGGTGCCGCTGGGCGTGGGCACCAACGGCGAGTACGTCTGGCTGGACATCAAGGAGGCCTCGCTGGAGGGGATGGGCCCGCACGGCATGTGCGTGGGCGCCACCGGTTCCGGCAAGTCCGAGGTGCTGCGCACGCTGGTGCTGGCGCTCGCGGTGACGCACTCCTCGGAGATCCTCAACTTCGTCCTCGCCGACTTCAAGGGTGGCGCCACCTTCGCCGGCATGTCGGAGATGCCGCACACCGCGGCGGTCATCACCAACCTGGAGGGCGAGGCCACCCTCATCGACCGCATGCGCGATGCGATCGAGGGTGAGATGAACCGCCGGCAGGAGCTGCTGCGCGCGGCGGGCAACTACGCCAACATCAACGAGTACGAGCGGGCCCGCGGCGCCGGTGCGGCGCTCGACCCGCTGCCCTCGCTGGTGATGATCATCGATGAGTTCTCCGAACTCCTCACCGCCAAGCCCGACTTCATCGACCTGTTCATCCAGATCGGCCGGATCGGCCGTTCGCTCGGTATGCACATGCTGCTCGCCTCGCAGCGCCTGGAGGAGGGCAAGCTCCGCGGTCTGGACACCTTCCTGTCCTACCGGCTGGGTCTGCGCACCTTCTCGGCCGCCGAGTCGCGGGCCGCGATCGGTGTGCCGGACGCGTACCACCTGCCGCCGGTCCCCGGTGTCGGGTACCTGAAGTTCGGCTCCGACGTGATGGAGCGGTTCCGGGCCGCGTACGTGTCCGGGCCGTACCGGCCGCCGGGCCAGGTGCGCAGCGTCAGCGGGGCGACCGTCACCGCGCTGCCGGTGCTGTTCACCGCCTCCGAGGTGCCGGTGATCGAGCCCGTGGTCGAGGAGGTGGTCGAGGAGGTCGAGGAGATCGACGACTCGCTGCTCGACACCATGCTCGACGTGTTCGTGTCGCGGATGCTCGGCCAGGGTCCGCCGGCCCACCAGGTGTGGCTGCCCCCGCTGGAGGAGGCGCCCAGCGTCGACCAGTTGGTGCCGCCGCTGCAGGCGACCGCCGACCGCGGTCTGACCTCGCCGGAGTACGGTGCGCTCGGCCGTCTGGTGGTGCCGGTCGGCATCGTCGACAAGCCGCGCGACCAGCGCCGGGACGTGCTGTACCAGGACTACTCGGGGGCGGCCGGCCACGGTCTGATCGTCGGTGGCCCGCGGTCCGGCAAGTCGACGATGATCCGCACCATGGTGGCGGGCTTCGCGGTCACCCACACCCCGGTGGAGACGCAGTTCTACCTGCTCGACTTCGGTGGCGGCGGTTTCGGCGCGCTGGCCGACCTGCCGCACGTCGGCGGCGTGGCCGGGCGTCTGGACGTCGAGAAGGTCCGCCGCACGGTCAGCGAGGTGCACGGGGTGCTCAACCGCCGCGAGGAGCTCTTCCGGGCCAGCGGCATCGACACCATCGCCACCTACCGCACCAGGCGGGCGGCCGGCCAGCTGCCGGACGAGCAGTTCGGTGACGTCTTCCTGATGATCGACGGCTGGCTGACCTTCAAGCAGGAGTACGAGGTCCTGGAGCCGGTCATCGCCGACATCGCCCAGCGCGGTCTCGGCTACGGCGTCCACGTGATCATCACGGCGGCCCGGTACGCCGAGGTCCGCCCGGCGCTGAAGGACCTGCTGCAGAACCGCACCGAGCTGCGGCTCGGCGACTCGATGGAGTCGGAGATCGACCGCAAGGTCGCGCAGAACGTCCCGGCCGGCGCGCCCGGCCGCGGTCTGACCGCCTCCAAGCTGCACTTCCTCGGCGGTCTGCCGCGCCTGGACGGCTCGTCCGCGGTCGAGGACCTGGTGGACGGGGTCACCGACCTGGTCGCCCAGGTCAACGCGGCCTGGGCGGGGCCGCGCGCCCCGCAGGTCCGGATGCTGCCGCAGGTGCTGGACGGCAACGCGCTGCCCAAGGGCTTCGAGCACCCCGAGCTGGGTGTGGCCTTCGGTGTGGACGAGGTCGAGCTGGCGCCGGTCTTCGTCAACTTCGAGTCCGACCCGCTGTTCATCGTCTTCGGTGAGAGCGAGTCGGGTAAGTCGGCGCTGCTGCGGATGCTGATCAAGCAGATCACCGAGCGGTACACCCCGGACCAGGCCGGCATCGTGGTCGGCGACTTCCGCCGCTCGCTGCTGGGCGTGGTGCCGCCGGAGTACCTGGTGGAGTACGCGGCCGCGGCCCCCGCCATGACGTCCATCGTCGAGATGCTGCGCGGGGCCTGCTCCCGCCGGCTCCCCGGCCCGGACGTCACGCCGGAGCAGCTGCGCAACCGCAGCTGGTACACCGGCAAGGACATGTTCGTGATCGTGGACGACTACGAGCTGGTCGCCACCGCCTCGGGCAACCCGCTGGCACCGCTGGCGGAGTTCCTGCCGTTCGCCCGCGACATCGGTCTGCGCGTGATCATCGCGCGCAGCGCCGGCGGCGCCGGCCGGGCCCTGTTCGAGCCGGTCATGCAGCGGATGCGCGAGCTGGGCGGCCAGGGCGTGCTGCTCTCCGGCGACAAGGGCGAGGGCGCGCTGCTCGGCACGGCCAAGCCGCAGCCGTTCCCGCCGGGCCGGGGCACGTTCGTGACCCGCCGGGCCACCGCCGGGAACACCGTGCAGACGGGCTGGCTGCCGGCGCCGTAAGGGCACCGGAGCGCACCGAGCGACGACGAGGGCCGGATCCCGCCAGGGGTCCGGCCCTCGTGGCATTCCGCACCGTGGACTGTGCCAGAACGTTATGGAGGTTTTTTCGCGGCAGACCTGCGGTTCCCGCACCCCCGGACCACCTTCGAATCAATGGCACTTGCGTGCGATTCACCTTTGATTCAAGTGCCGTTCATCGGCGCTAACAAGTCGGACATAGCAGAAGATTGCCGCGCGTGACCATGAAATCAGTCTCGAACGATGCAGGATGCAACGGATTCCGAAGCTGATCGGCGTTGACGCACCCGATCCCGTCGCGGTTCCATGGCGCAGCGGGAGTGACCTTGAAGACACCGGCAACGCCTCGGAGGCGATACCACTCCCGCCCCCCTCACCACCTCGGCCGATCGGACCACCCATGACCGACACGCTTCCCCCTCAGGTCGTCGCCGCCCCCGCGGCCGACCCCACCGGAGCGGGCGCGCCGAAGACGCTCACCCGTTCGATCGGCGTGGTGGGCGGCACCCTGCTGACGCTGTCCTGCGTCACGCCGGCCTCCTCCCTGTTCGTCCTGGTCCCGGACCTGTTCAGCTCGCTGGGCACCGCCACCGCGATGTCGATCGCGATCGGCTCGGTGCTCTGCATCGCGGTCGCGTTCTGCTACTCGGAGCTCGGCACCCTGATCCCCAGCGCCGGCGGCGAGTACGCGATGGTGGGGACCCTGGCGGGCCGGTTCGCCGGCTGGCTGGTGTTCGTCCAGTCCCTGATCGTGGTGATGATCGTGCCCTCGGTCATCGCCATCGGCACGGCCGACTACCTGACGCCGATCATGCACGTGGACGCCCGGTGGGCGGGCGCCGCGGTGATGCTGGCGGCCACCGTGGCCGGTCTGCTGGACCTGCGGGCCAACGCCTGGATCACCGGTGTCTTCCTGGTCCTGGAGGTGATCGCGGCCGGCGTGGTGTCCGTCCTCGGCTTCGCGCACAGCGAGCGCGGCGTGGGCTCGATGCTGCACGGCGTGGTCGGCGACAGCCACGGCGGCAGCAGCACGGTCGGCTTCGCGGCCATCCTGGCGGCGATGGGCACCGCGCTCTTCGTCACCCAGGGCTTCTCCACCGCCATCTACCTCTCCGAGGAGCTGGAGAACCCCCGCCGCAACGTCGCCCGCACCGTGCTGTGGACGCTGGCCCTGTCGGTCGTGGTGATCCTGGTGCCGGTCATCGCCATCACCATGGGCGCCCCCGACCTCGACACCCTCACCGGCGGGGACGTCTCGGGCCTGGTGGCCGGCTGGAGCAACTCCACGGTCGGCAGCTTCATCAGCCTCTGCATCGCGCTCGCCATCATCAACGCGGGCATCGTGATGGTCATCCAGAACTCCCGGGTGCTGTTCGCCTCCGGCCGCGACAAGGCCTGGCCGGAGCCGGTCAACAAGGCCTTCGGCACCCTCAACCGGCACGGCTCCCCGTGGATCTCCACTCTGGCGGTCGGCGTCCCCGGCGCGGTGCTCTGCTTCGTCCCCAACGGTCTGCTCACCAACATCACCGGGGTCGCCGTCGCGGCGCTCTACCTGCTGGTCGCCGTCGCCGCGCTGTTCTCCCGCCGCGGCGCCCACAAGGACGCCCCCGCCTGGCGCCAGCCGCTGTGGCCGGTCCTGCCGGTCCTGCTGATCCTGGTGCTCGGTTACGTGCTGACCAAGCTCGACCCCACCGCCCTGTGGTGGACCGGCGGCCTCACCGCCGCGGCCGCCCTCTACTGGCTGCTGTACCTGCGGCCGCGGCAGGACAGCCGCTGGGTGATCACCCTGCCCGAGGACGAGCAGGTCTGACCCGCACCACGCACGAAGGCCGGTGGCCCCGTCCCCTCGCGGGACGGGGCCACCGGCCTTCCGGCGCCGTACGGCTGCTCAGAACTCCTGACCGGCCTGGCCCGCCTGGCGGCGGCGGTAGTCCCGTATCACCACCGAGCCGCCGGCCAGTGCGGCCACGATCAGCGCGCCCGCCGCCAGCACGAAGGTGCCGGTGCGCTGGTCCCGGTCGGCCTGGGTCTCCGCCAGGCCGAGCGGCTGCGCCACGATCGGCACGGTGTCCAGCCGCACCTTGGCATCCGGGTGCGGCGCGGGGTCCTGGTCCTTGCCGCCCTGGACGGCCTTGACCGGGTCGACCACGCCCCAGCCGATGAACTTGTTGCGGTCGCGCTCGTTGCGCTGCGCGGTCTGCTCGATCCGGGCCCGGACCTGGGCCGGTGTCCAGTCCGTGTGCATCCCCACCAGGATCGCCGCCAGCCCGGACACGTACGGCGCGGAGAAACTGGTGCCGTTGTCGACGCACTGGCCGCCGGCCGGGACGGTGGAGAGCATGTCCACCCCCGGCGCGACCACCCCGACGAAGTCGCCGTACTGCGAGAACGGCGCGCGCTCGTTGTTGCGGTCCGAGGCGCCCACCGCCAGCACGGTGTCGAAGGCCGCGGGGTAGGTCGGGCCCTCCTTGCCGTCGTTGCCGGAGGAGGCGATCACCACGACCTTGGCGGTCTCCGCGCGCTTCAGGGCGTCGCGCAGCTGGGACTTCATCGGGAAGTCGCCCTCTTCACCGGTCGCCCGGACGTCCTGCGAGATGTTGATGACCTTGGCGCCCCTGGCGACCGCGGTGTCGATCGCCTTGATCAGCGTCTCGACGTTGCCGTTGCCGTCGCTGTCGTTCTGCCGGATGCTCAGGATCGTCGCGTCCGGGGCGATGCCCACGAAGCCGGTCCGGCCGGGCAGCGGCTTGGCGGCGATGATGCCCGCCACCTTGGTGCCGTGGCCGACCTTGTCGGTCAGCCCGTTGCCCTCGACCGGCTGGTTGGTCTGCCGGTCGACGAGGTACGAGCCGCCGTCCAGGACCTTGTCCTTGAGCTGCTGGTTCTGGTTGTCCACGCCGGTGTCGATCACCGCGACGGTGACCCCCGCGCCGCGTCCGCCCTGCCACAACTCGTCCAGCAGCACCCGCTGCAGCGCCCACGGGGCACTCGCGACGTCCTGGGACGGGAAGGTGCACTCACCGGCGGCGGCTATCGCGACCGGCGCCTTCACATCGCCCGAGGCGTCCGCCCCGGGCCCGGCCGCGTACGCCGGCGCCGCGGCCGCCACGCCGACCACCCCCAGCACCACCGATGCGGCGGCCAGCCTGCGGTACCTACCCAACGACACCCGTCCACCCCTCTGATCCACACGATGCCGTGCGCGTCTGCGCGACGCGCGAAGGGCGGGCGTCCTGCCGGACGCCCGCCCCGCTCACCGGTGAGGTACCGCCTCACCGGCGAGGTACCGCCCCTGGTGGGCCGTACTCAGCCCCAGATGCCGACGTTCTTCTGCTCGGTCGCCTGGTAGCTCTGCGCGGCGTTGTCCAGCGCGGTCGCGATCTGGCCGAGCACCTGCTGCAGGTCGGCGGCCTTCGCGTCCCACTGCGCCTGGCGGGCCTGGTAGCCCTCCTGGGCCGCGCCCTCCCAGCTGGCCGCGATGCGCTGGACGCCCGACTTCAGGTCGTCGAGCTGCGACTGGATGCGCGCGGCCGTCTGGCGCACCTCCGAGCCCGCGTTCTGAATGGTCGAGAAATTGACGAGAATGCCGTTGTTGCCAGCCATGGTGTCTCCTTGTCGATGTGGCCGTCGGCGCCCCGTTTACGCAGCCGTCGGCCAAGGCTTCGGATTGAGTCGCCCGCGAGGGCTCAGCCGCCGATGCCGGACAGCGAGGACTGCTGGTCCTCCTCGGTCGCGGCGTAGAGCTTCGTGGTGGCCTCGATCGCCTGCTTGATCTCGTCGAGCACCTTGTTCAGCGCGTTCGCGTCCTCGTTGAAGCGCGACTGCATCTGCTGGTACGCGGCCGCGGCCTGACCCTGCCAGCCCTGAGAGATCGAGTCCACCAGCGAGTTCAGCTTGCCGATCTCACCCTGAACCTGCGCGTTCACCTCACCGATGCGGTTGGCGAACGCGTTCATCTCCTCAGCGGTCGTCCTGAACTGACCAGCCATGATCCACCGTCCCCCATGAGACAGACTTCGTCCGGATAGTCCTGGCACGGTCTACCCGTCGACACCACGGTGTGATGCCCCGGAGAACTTTAGCCTTCCGACGCAAGACACCCAACACCGGGAGGCGGGTAGTTACCAGACCATGACACTACGCCCCAAAGCGGAATGACGTTCTGTCACGCCTTTCCCTACGCGTTCTGGGCCTGCAGCGCGGCGAAGGTGTTCAGCACACCGCCGCCCGGCACCAGCTTCGACCACTCCACCGGCACCTGGGTGGGGACGATGTCCTTGTAACCCAGCCGCGCCTGCGCCTCGTTGGCCTCGCTCTTCTGCTCCGGCTGACCACCGGGCGCCGGGGTCGCGGAGGCACCGGCCGCACCGGCCGGGCCGTCGTTGTTGTTCGGCAGCGAGTAGCGCAGGCCCGTCTCGGTGATCAGGAAGTCGCTGCCGGACGTCTCCGCACCGACGTTGTCCACCGCCCGGTACAGCAGGCCGTGGCCCGGCGTCACGTGCGCACTGAGCGAACCCGAGGAGACCGGCGCCGGGTAGTCGGTCCAGGCCCAGACGCTGCGCTTGACGACGTTCTTCTCGATGCTCTCGAAGGTGCTGCAGACCACCGACCGGGCGCCCTTGTCGGTGCCGGCGTTGACCGCCTTGTCGATCCGGTTGGACGGCCAGGTCACCGGGGCCTTCATCGCCTCGGTGTCCACCAGCGGCGCCAGCTTGGCGTTGTCCGACGGGGTCAGCTGGAACGGCTCCGGCTTCTTCCGGTCGTACACCGTGTCCATCCCCGGGTCGTTGAGGATCAGTTCGGCCTGCAGGGGCGTCACGGCGTAGATGTGGTCGGTGCCGACCACGAAGAAGCTGTCCTGGAACTGCAGCACCCGGCCGACCCGCTTCTCGGCCGTCGAGGAGACGTCCACCGTAGAGAGGGTGACCTTGCCGTCCACGAAGCCGGGGATCTTCGGGAAGGTGATCGCCTTGCCGTCGGCGAGCGTGCGCAGCCAGTCGTCGGTCACCTGCTGCGGCTGCGTGCCGCGGCCGAACAGCGCCGACTCCATGGCCTGCTGGTCACCGGCCTGGGTGTCGACCGGGCCGACCGCGTGCCGGGTACCGGTGGAGTCCACCAGGTACTTGCTGCCGGGGGTGCCGCCGGTCGGCGGGCCCTGGACGAACAGCGCCTGGCCGTCGGCGAGCATCTTGTCCTTGGCCGCCAGGGTCTCGGCCTCCTTGTCGGCCGCCACGAAGACCGACTGGCTGATCGACTCCTGCGTGTTGGTCGCGTTGCCGGGACGGTCGCAGACCGACCACTTCTTGGCCGCGCCCGCGTCGGCCGCCTTCGGCAGCCGGTCCGGCGCGTACGGGATCCCGATCGTCGCCCCGTGGTTGCGGTACTTGTCGAGCACGTCGTCGGCGACCGGCATCACCTCGGCGCCGGCCGGCAGCACCAGCCGGGCCGAGGACATGTTCAGCACCTGGTGGAGCACCATCTGCCCGTTGGTCGGGTCCTTGAGCACCACGTACCGGGTGGTCGACTGCTTCGCCTGGACGATGTACTTGCCGCTGTCCCAGTTCACCGGCGCGGCCGGCTTGATGACACCCCACATGCCGAAGCCCGCCACCGTGACCGCGGCCACCACGAAGCTCGGCAGCACCGCGCGCACCGGACGAGGCGCGTCCTCGTCGTTGCCGCCGCCACTGGGCTGCAGGAATGCGCCGACCATCCGCTTGCGTGCGAAGGTGTAGGCGTTCAGCTCGTCCCGGCGTGATGCCATGCTTGTCGTCTCCCCTGTGTGACCGACATCTGTGGTTGCGTCAGCGCACGTGTCCAGTGCGCGAGTCTGCCACCCCGGGCCACCCGGCCGGGCACCCCCCACCGGCACGAGGACCGGCCAACCCTCTACGATGCGGCAGCAGACGGTGAGTACGGTACGGGTACGGTTCGCCGACCGGCCAACCGGGCCGTGATATCTGATCAGAGAGGGCCACTCGGGGGATGCCAAGCCAGTCCGCTCCAGCGCGACGCAGCACATCACAGGGCCGGACGCCGGAGAGCCGGGGAGGACGCCGGGCGGCCGCCGCCGCGCGGCCCGCACCGACCGCCGCGGTCACGCCGAAGGTCCAGCCCAGGCCGGGACTGCTCGGCAGCCGGCCGCGCCTGCAGCAGCTCGTGCTGCTGGAGGTCGCCGCCGCCCTGGTCGCGGTGGGCTGGACGATCAAGCCGATGATGGCCGGCGTCTTCGCGGTGCCCGCCGTCGTCCTCGTGGTGGTGGCCCTGCTGCCGCTGTCCGGCCGGACCGCGCCCGAGGGCATGCGGGTCCGTCTCGCGCTCAAGTCCCGCCGCAAGGAGGCGCAGTACAACGTGCCGCCGCCCGGCACCGACCCGGCACTGGCTCCCGCCCTGGAGCTGGAGCCGGCCCTGCGCACGTACACCCACGCCACCGAGACCGACCTCGGCGACGGCCGGCCGCTGCGCCGGGAGACCGGCATGGTCGGCGACGGCACCTTCCTGACCTCGGTCCTGCTGGTGCAGGCCAAGGACCAGCCGCTGCGCCCGCACCGGACCGCGCTGCCGCTGCCGCTGGACGTGATCTGCTCGGCGCTCCAGGTGGACGACATCGCCCTGGAGTCGGTGCAGCTGGTCCAGCACACCCAGCCCGCCCCGGCGCCGCACCTGCCGGACCAGTCGCTGGCGTTCCGCGCCTACCACCAGCTTCCGGACGGGCTCACCACCCCCGGGCTCCGGCTGACCTGGGTCGCGCTGAAGCTCGACCCGGAGAAGGCCGCCTCGGCGGTGCTGGCCCGCGGCGGCGGCGAGGAGGGTGCGCGCAAGACCCTGCAGCGCGTCACCGACCAGCTCGCCGGCCGGCTCAACAGCGCCGGGTTCACCGCCACGGTGCTGGACGAGCGCGAGCTGATCGCGGCGCTGGCCATCTCGATCTGCGCCAACCCGATGGCGGTGGCCGGCCGTCAGGGCACCGGCGGCGGCGGGCTCGGCGCCCGCCGGACCCAGGAGAGCGGCAAGTTCTGGCGGATCGACGACCGCTGGCACAGCACCTACTGGATCTCCAAGTGGCCGCAGCTCGGCCGCCCCGGTGGCGCCCCCGGCCGGATCTCCGCACCCGACCTGGTCAACCTGGTCACCGGCACGCCCGCGCTGGCCAGCACCTTCAGCCTGACCGCCGGCCACGGCATGGGCGGCTCGGTCGCGATCAGCGGACACGTCCGGGTGACCGGCCGCAGCGAGAGCGAGGTCGCCCAGGTCGGCCGCCTGGTCGAGACCCGTGCGCAGAGCGCCGGGGTCGGCCTGACCCGCCTCGACCTGGAGCAGGCACCGGGCCTGCTCGCCACGCTGCCCCTGGGAGGGACTTCCTGATGGCCTATCAGAGCTACCCCGTCCAGGCCCCGCAGCCCGGCCCGGACCAGCCCCGCCCGCCGAAGATCCGCCCCGGCTTCGGCCTGCGCGGCCCCAGCCGGGAGAAGCACGTCCTGACCACCGAGGACCTGGCCGCGCTGTCCTTCCCGGTCGGCGACGACGGTGTGCTGATCGGTGTCGACCCGCAGCAGCAGCCCGCCGTGATCGGCCTGTTCCGCCCGTCCTCGTACGAGGTGGTGCTGGTCGGCGGCATGTGGACGGCGCAGATCATCGCGCTGCGGGCGGCCGCCACCGGTGCCCGGGTCGCCGTCGAGACCGGCCGCCCGCAGGCCTGGTCGCCGATGGCGCAGGCGGCCGGCGGCGGCCAGCCGTGCGTGACGGTGCACCAGGTCGGCCGGCTCGGCGCCCAGGGCGCCTCGGTGGCCTCCCCGGTGCTGGTGGTGCGTGACCTCGGCGCGCGCCCGTCGCGCAGCCGGCTGTCCGCGACGCCGTGGCAGACCACCCTGACCCTGCTCCCGTACCTCGGCCCGAACGCCGCCCGGGTGCTCAACGCGGCCGACCTGGTCGGCCTGCAGCGGATCTCCCCGCAGGAGTCCGACCTGGTCGGGCGACTGCTGTCGCTCGGCAGCGCGGAGGTCGCGGCGCTGCCCACGCTCGGTGACAACATCACGCTCTGGGCGACCCGGATGCGGCGTCAGTACGTCATGACCAACCCGGGCGAGGCCGAGGCCCAGGTGCTCGGCGCCCCGCGCCGGATGGACTGACCCGTCCCGCCCGTTTCGTCCGGCCGTGCCGGCCCGCCCACCGGGGCGGGCCGGCACGGGTGCTTGGCCCGGGGCCCGGAAGTGCGCCGCAGGTCGCCGCGGCACCGCCCGACCGGACGTGAGATGCGGCACCGCCTTCTGATGACCACGATTCACGGCCTAGTCTTGTTGCCGACGGTACCGCGCCCAATGGCGGCGAAAACGAGGGAGCCCAAGTGAGCAGCGATCGGGACGGCGTCTACGTCGGCGACAACGCGGCGGAGGACGACGACGACTGGTCCGACGCCCCTGACTACACGCCACCCTCCTGGTACACGCAGAGTTCGGACGGTGCACCGGCGGCCCCGGCCCCCGCACCGGCCGCGGCCGTGCCCGACACCCCGGCCCCGGCGCCCGCCGCGCCCGCTCCGCCGG
>NZ_JAIZ01000009.1 GCF_000710465.2 Kitasatospora sp. MBT63
TCGGCGCGGGCCGGGCCGCCCAGAGGGCCAGCGCCGCCGCCAGCACCGCGGCCAGCAGGACGGTCTGGACGGCGGCCGCGGCCCGGTGGCGGCGCAGGGCCAGCAGTACCGCGCTGAGGGCGAGCGCCGCCGCGCTCGCCCCGGCGACCGTCAGCGGGGTGTGCACCGCCCGCCGGTGGTGCCCGGCCGGCTCGCCGGCGGCAGGGTAGTCGACCCACGGGAACGGGTGGCTGACCGCGGAGAGCAGCAGGAACAGCACGGCCAGGCCGGCCAGCCAGACGTCCAGCGCGAGCACCAGCAGACCGAGCGCGAGGGCGCCGCCCGGTCTCGGTGACCCGTCGTCAGACGGGCCTGGGCCGGGGTGTGGTGGCGTCTGCGAGTCGGCGGGCACCCCCGCATTCTGCCCGCCGCGGCCCGGGCCGCACATGAGTACGGGTACTCGGCCCGGATCGAACGACCGGCCGCGCCATTGGCACTCTGGTTGACTGAGTGCTAACCGGCGCCTATGGTCATTCCTGGCACTCTCCCCAGGGTGAGTGCTAACGCGATGGAGCATGCCTGACCCCCGCGACGGCAGGCCTGCGGACACCGCGACACCTACCTGTTAGACAACCCCGTAATCTCCGAAGGGGAGCTCGGACGTGACCACCAGCAGCAAGGTTGCCATCAAGCCGCTCGAGGACCGCATCGTGGTCCAGCCGCTCGACGCCGAGACCACCACGGCCTCCGGCCTGGTTATCCCGGACACCGCCAAGGAGAAGCCCCAGGAGGGCGTCGTCCTGGCCGTCGGCCCGGGCCGCTTCGAGGACGGCCAGCGCCTTCCGCTCGACGTCGCCGTGGGCGACATCGTGCTCTACTCGAAGTACGGCGGCACCGAGGTGAAGTACCAGGGCGAGGAGTACCTGGTCCTCTCGGCTCGCGACGTTCTCGCCATCATCGAGAAGTAAGACGTCTCCGCCCGCCCCGGATCCGTGTCCTCAAGTGACAGGGGCCCGGGGCGCGGTTGTTGGCTCACGTAAACCAGGCACTTTCTGAGGAATCGGGATCATGGCGAAGACCCTGCAGTTCGACGAGGACGCCCGCCGCTCGCTGGAGCGCGGCGTGAACAAGCTGGCCGACACGGTCAAGGTGACCATCGGCCCCAAGGGCCGCAACGTCGTCATCGACAAGAAGTTCGGCGCCCCCACCATCACCAACGACGGTGTGACCATCGCGCGTGAGGTCGAGCTCGACGACCCGTACGAGAACCTCGGCGCGCAGCTGGTCAAGGAGGTCGCCACCAAGACCAACGACGTCGCGGGTGACGGCACCACCACCGCCACCGTGCTGGCCCAGGCCCTGGTCAACGAGGGCCTGCGCAACGTCGCCGCCGGCGCCGGCCCGGCCGCCCTCAAGAAGGGCATCGACAAGGCCGTCGCCGCCGTCTCCGAGCACCTGCTGTCCATCGCCCGTGAGATCGAGGGCAAGGACGACGTCGCCGCCGTCGCCTCCCTCTCCGCACAGGACACCCAGGTCGGCGAGCTGATCGCCGAGGCGATCGACAAGGTCGGCAAGGACGGTGTGATCACCGTCGAGGAGTCCAACACCTTCGGCGTCGAGCTCGAGTTCACCGAGGGCATGCAGTTCGACAAGGGCTACCTGTCGCCGTACTTCGTCACCGACGCGGAGCGCCAGGAGGCGATCCTCGACGACCCGTACATCCTGATCAACCAGGGCAAGATCTCCTCCATCCAGGAGCTGCTCCCGCTGCTGGAGAAGATCCTCCAGGGCGGCGCCTCCAAGCCGCTGCTGATCATCGCCGAGGACGTCGACGGCGAGGCGCTGTCGACCCTGGTGGTCAACAAGATCCGTGGCACCTTCAACGCCGTCGCCGTCAAGGCCCCGGGCTTCGGCGACCGCCGCAAGGCGATCCTCGGCGACCTCGCCGTCCTCACCGGCGGCACCGTGATCTCCGAGGAGGTCGGCCTCAAGCTCGACCAGGTCGGCCTCGAGGTGCTCGGCACCGCCCGCCGCGTCACCGTCACCAAGGACGAGACCATCCTGGTCGACGGCGCCGGTGACCACGACGCCGTGGCCGGCCGGGTCGGCCAGATCAAGGCCGAGATCGCCGCCAGCGACTCCGACTGGGACCGCGAGAAGCTGCAGGAGCGCCTGGCCAAGCTGGCCGGCGGCGTCTGCGTCATCAAGGTCGGCGCCGCCACCGAGGTGGAGCTCAAGGAGCGCAAGCACCGCCTCGAGGACGCCATCTCCGCCACCCGCGCGGCCGTCGAGGAGGGCATCGTCGCCGGCGGCGGCGCCTCCCTGGTGCACGCCGCCAAGGTGCTGGACGGCGGCCTGGGCCTGTCGGGCGACGAGGCGACCGGTGTCGCGGTCGTCCGCAAGGCGCTCGCCGAGCCGCTGCGCTGGATCGCCCAGAACGCCGGCCTCGAGGGCTACGTCATCACCTCCAAGGTCGCCGACCTGGAGGCGGGCTTCGGCTACAACGCCGCCACCGGCGAGTACGGCGACCTGGTCAAGGCCGGCGTCATCGACCCGGTCAAGGTCACCCGCTCCGCCCTGGAGAACGCCGCCTCCATCGCCTCCCTGCTGCTCACCACCGAGACCCTCGTGGTGGAGAAGAAGGAAGAGGACGAGGGCAACGGCCACGGCCACTCGCACGGCGGTCACGGCCACTCCCACTGACCCCGGTCAGCAGGCCCCGAGGCCCGGTCGCGCCCTTCGGCGCGGCCGGGCCTCCGGCATGTCCGCACCCTGCCGCGGCGCCGGATACCCTCGGGGGCGGCGGAGCCCCCGCGGGGCTCGAATTCATCAGCCAGGTTTTGCGAACGCCAAAGGCTGCCTTATAACTGAGGCATGATCGAAGCCCGCCACCTCCGTGTCCTGCGCGCCGTCGCCCGGACCGGTTCCTTCTCCGCCGCCGCGCGCGAGCTGGGCTGCACCCAGCCGGCCGTGAGCCAGCAGATGAAGGCGCTGGAGAAGGCGGTGGCCACCCCGCTGGTGGTCCGCTCCGGGCGCGGCATGCAGCTGAGCGAGGCCGGCCGGGCGCTGGTGAAGCACGCCAACGGCATCCTGGCCGGGCTGTCCGCCGCCGAGGAGGAACTCGCCGCCATCGCCGGACTGCGGGCCGGACGGGTCAGGCTGGTGTCGTTCCCGACCGCGAGTTCCACCCTGGTGCCGCCCGCGGTCGCCCGGTTGCGTGCGGACCATCCGGGGGTCCGCGTGTCGCTGGTGGAGGCCGAGCCGCCGGAGGCGCTGGCGATGCTGCGGGCCGGCGAGTGCGAGGTCGCGCTGGCCTTCCGCCACCCGCACTCGCAGGGCGGCCTCCCGTCGGCCTCGCCGCACGCCACCGCCCGCGAGGCCCGCGCCGAGGCGACCCTGGAGGCGGCGGCCGCGGCCGCCGCGACGGACTGGTCGGACCTGGTGGTGCGCCCGCTGCTGGACGACCCGCTGGTCGGGGTGGTCCCGGCCGGCCATCCGCTGGCCGGGGCGGGCGCCGACCGCCCGGTGGAGCTGGCGCAGCTCTCGCAGGAGCAGTGGATCGCCGGCTGTCCGCAGTGCCGGGGGCACCTGGTGGAGCTGTGCGAGGCCGCCGGGTTCGCGCCGCGGATCGACTTCGCCACCGACGACTACCCCGCGGTGGTCGGCCTGGTGGCGGCGGGGCTCGGGGTGGCGGTGCTGCCCCGGCTGGCCCTGGACCCGGTGCGCCACCACGGGGTGGCGCTGGTGCCGGTGTCGGCGGTCGCGGGCGGCCCGGCGGTGCGCGAGGTGGTGGCGCTGACCCTGCCGGACCTGGCCGAGGTGCCGGCGGTCGCCCGGATGCTGGACCGGCTCACGGACGCCGCCGCCGCGCGCTGAGCCGCGCCGGCGGGCCCGGGCCGCCCTCCGGCGTGTGCAGAAACGTTTCTCTATCCGGTCCGGCGACGACGGGTCAGTGCCGCAGCCCCGCCGGACGGGTCAGCTGGACCTCGGCCAGCCGGTGCCGCGCCCGGCCGAGCAGCTCCTCGCGCTCGTCCTCGGTCAGACCGCCCCAGACGCCGTAGGGCTCGCGGACGGCCAGGGCGTGGGCGGCGCACTGGGCCCGTACCGGGCAGCGCATGCAGACCTCCTTGGCGCTGGCCTCCCGTGAGCTGCGGGCCGCCCCGCGCTCGCCCTCGGGGTGGAAGAAGAGCGAGCTGTCGACGCCGCGGCAGGCGGCGGAGAGCTGCCAGTCCCAGAGGTCTGCGTTCGGGCCGGGGAGGCGGGAGAAATCTGCCATGGCTCATTCCCTTCAAGGCTCGGGACCCCTCGGCTCGGCGAGGCGGCGATCGGCCGGTACGGACACCTGGAAATATGACTTACGACACCTACGTGAACAAGTCATCCACAGTCGGGCACAACAGTCAATGACCCTCCATAGGCTATAAAAACGGGCAAAAGGGGCAGGACGTTTGAGTGGTCGTGATCTGGCAAGCGGGTGGCCCCCGGTGCGCCGTCCTCCGCTCCGTGGCGCGCGTGGCGCGTGCGACGCGCACGATCAGCACAAAAGTGCGGCGTGTGCACCGCGAGGTGGGTGATCGGTAACGGTCCGGCCACGTACAGTGGTGGAGATGGCCCCGAAAGCCGTAACTCATTCGAGTGACGGTCGTTGGATGTGCGGAGGCGGTTGGCGGGCGCAGGACGTCGGGAACGATCGCGGGGACACCCGGCGATCGGTACGAGGTCCGTCGCCGAACGGCCGTGTCGGAGAGTGTTCGTACCAGCCAGGAGGCTCAACGTGACGCGGATCTGCTGCGGAGGACGGTCATGACATCCGTACTCGTCTGCGACGATTCCCCGCTCGCCCGGGAGGCGCTTCGCCGGGCGGTCGCGACCGTGCCCGGTGTCGACCGGGTGACCACTGCGACGAACGGCGAGGAGGTCCTCCGCCGCTGGGTGGCCGACCGTTCCGACCTCGTCCTGATGGACGTCCGGATGCCCGGCCTCGGCGGGGTCGAGACGGTCCGGCGGCTGCTGTCGGCCGACCCGGGCGCGCGCATCATCATGCTGACCGTCGCGGAGGACCTGGACGGCGTCGCCCTCGCGGTGGCCGCCGGCGCCCGCGGCTACCTGCACAAGGACGCCTCGCGCGCCGAGCTGCGGGCCACCGTCACCCAGGCGCTCGCCGACCCGACCTGGCGGCTCGCCCCCAGGCGGCTGCGCAGCCCCGACATGGGCGCGGCGCCGACGCTGACGGCGCGTGAGATCCAGGTGCTGGAGGGGATGAGCCACGGCCGCAGCAACGCGGAGATCGGCCGCGAGCTGTTCCTGTCCGAGGACACGGTGAAGACGCACGCCCGCCGGCTGTTCAAGAAGCTGGGCGCCTCGGACCGGGCGCACGCGGTGGCCCTCGGCTTCCGCTGGGGCCTGGTCCGCTGAGACCCGTCCGGCGGGGTATCCGACACGGCAACCGCACGGACGTGTGACGTTGTGGTCCCGAGGCTGCACCATGGAGGAGTGGAGCACCTCGGGGACCAGCGGACAGGTGCTGCGGAAACGAGAGTTGCCGCAGCCCGCGGCAGCCAGTGGGGCGGGAGGCGGCACGGTGCGCACAGTGGCGACGCATAACGTTCCGATGCACAAGTCCGGACGCGGTGCCGCGTTTTCCGCTCCGACCAGGCACCATGGACCGATGCGTGACGACGAGGCCGCCGCTCCGGGCGAGGCCCAGCCCGAGCCGGCCCAGGCCGACGAGGCCGTCCCCGACGGTCAGGGCGGCGAATCGTCGTACGCCGAAACGTCCGAGGTCAGGCCGCCGGTACTGGGCGGCGGCACCTCCCCGGTGGTGGCCTCGCTGGTGGCCGCCGCGGTCCGCGGCGAGGGTCCGGCGATCGACGCGCTGCTGGCCTACGTCCACCCGCTGGCGCTGCGCTACTGCCGCGCCCGGCTGGTGCGGCTGCCGGGCAACGCCCGCCACCACGTGGACGACGTGGCCCAGGAGGTCTGCGTGGCGGTGCTCTGCGCGCTCCCGCGCTACCGCGACACCGGCCGCCCGTTCGAGGCCTTCGTCTACGGGATCGCCGCGCACAAGATCGCCGATCTGCAGCGGGCCGCCATGCGCGGCCCGGGCTCCACCGTGATCCCGCAGGACGACCTGCCCGAGACCCCGGACGAGTCGCTCGGCCCGGAGGAGCGCGCGCTGCTGAGCAGTGACGCCGCCTGGATCCGCGAGCTGCTCTCCAACCTGCCGGCCCGCCAGCGCGAACTGGTGCTGCTGCGGGTGGCCGCCGGGCTGTCGGCCGAGGAGACCGGCGAGGTGCTGGGCATGTCGCCGGGCGCGGTCCGGGTCGCCCAGCACCGGGCGCTCAGCCGGCTGCGGGCGCTGGCGGAAGAGTCGTCCTGACTCCGGTGTTGTCAAGGGGGCGCGAGGTCATACCTCGCGACACCAGTACCATGGGGTATCGGCACCTGGTCAGGTTGCCAAAGTTCCGTGGGCGCGCACCGGGGTTCCCTTGGAGGTTCCTCCAGCCGTCCGTCGTCTTGGTGGCCAAGCCCTGTGCCGGTGCGCGCGGGTGGGACGTGGCCGTACCGCGGCCGTCCGCCCAGCTGAGAGAGCCACCCGGCCGGTAACCCTCGCCGGTCGTGCCCGAGATCGACGGCCACGCCACGGAAGGTCCCTTAGATGTCTTACAACGCCGCAGGCGTACCCGAGAAGTTCGCGATGCTCGGGCTCACGTACGACGACGTCCTGCTGCTTCCCGGGGCCTCCGAGGTGCTGCCGAACCAGGTCGACACCTCGTCCCGGGTCTCCCGGAACGTCCGGGTGAACATCCCGCTGCTGTCGGCCGCGATGGACAAGGTCACCGAGGCCCGGATGGCCATCGCGATGGCCCGCCAGGGCGGCGTCGGCGTCCTGCACCGCAACCTCTCGGTCGAGGACCAGGTCAACCAGGTCGACCTGGTCAAGCGCTCCGAGTCGGGCATGGTCACCGACCCGATCACGGTCGGCCCGGAGACCACGCTGGCCGAGGCCGACGCGCTCTGTGCCAAGTTCCGGATCAGCGGGGTGCCGATCGCGGACCCGGACGGCAAGCTGCTCGGCATCGTGACCAACCGCGACATGGCCTTCGAGTCGGACCGGCACCGCAAGGTCCGCGAGATCATGACCCCGATGCCGCTGATCACCGGCAAGGTCGGCATCTCCGGCGAGGACGCGATGGCGCTGCTGCGCCGCCACAAGATCGAGAAGCTGCCGCTGGTCGACGACGAGGGCCGGATCAAGGGCCTGATCACGGTCAAGGACTTCGTCAAGGCGGAGAAGTACCCGAACGCCGCCAAGGACGCCGAGGGCCGGCTGCTGGTCGGCGCGGCCGTCGGCGCCAGCGCCGAGGCCTTCGACCGCGCCCAGGCGCTGGTCGGCGCGGGCGTCGACTTCCTGGTGGTGGACACCTCGCACGGCCACAGCCACAACGCGCTGGCCTGGATCGAGAAGATCAAGTCCGCCGTCGCGGTCGACGTGGTCGGCGGCAACGTGGCCACCCGGGACGGCGCCCAGGCGCTGATCGACGCCGGCGTGGACGGCGTCAAGGTCGGCGTCGGCCCCGGCTCCATCTGCACCACCCGCGTGGTCGCCGGCATCGGCGTCCCGCAGGTCACCGCGATCTACGAGGCCGCGCTCGCCTGCCGGGCGGCCGGCGTGCCGGTGATCGGCGACGGCGGCCTGCAGTACTCCGGCGACATCGGCAAGGCGCTCGCCGCCGGCGCCGACACCGTGATGCTCGGCTCGCTGCTGGCCGGCTGCGAGGAGTCGCCGGGCGAGCTGCTGTTCATCAACGGCAAGCAGTTCAAGTCCTACCGCGGCATGGGCTCGCTCGGCGCGATGCAGACCCGCGGGCAGGCGAAGTCCTTCTCCAAGGACCGCTACTTCCAGGGCGAGGTCACCTCGGACGAGAAGCTGATCGCCGAGGGCATCGAGGGCCAGGTGCCCTACCGCGGCCCGCTCTCCGCGGTGCTGTTCCAGCTGGTCGGCGGCCTGCGCCAGACCATGGGCTACGTCGGCGCCGCCACCGTCGCCGAGATGGAGAGCAAGGGCCGGTTCGTCCGGATCACCTCGGCGGGCCTCAAGGAGAGCCACCCGCACGACATCCAGATGACCGTCGAGGCCCCGAACTACACCAGCCGCTGACCCGTACGGCCCCCGGGGCCCGTCGCCGCGCGAGCGGTGGCGGGCCCCGCGCCGTGTCCGCTCCCCGGCCGGGTGCCACGTGGTGGCGGGCCGGTACGGGATACTGGGGGCGGCCGGGGTGACCCGGCAGGCAGATGCAAGCAGCAGAAGGGCTCGAAGTGACTGAGATCGAGATCGGGCGTGGCAAGCGCGGCCGCCGGGCGTACGCCTTCGACGACATCGCGGTCGTCCCCAGCCGTCGTACGCGTGACCCGAAGGAGGTCTCGATCGCCTGGCAGATCGACGCCTACCGCTTCGAGCTGCCCTTCCTGGCGGCCCCGATGGACTCCGTGGTCTCCCCGGCCCAGGCGATCGCCATCGGCAAGCTCGGCGGACTCGGCGTGCTGAACCTCGAGGGCCTGTGGACCCGCTACGAGGACCCGCAGCCGCTGCTGGACGAGATCGCCTCGATCACCGAGGAGGCCGCCGCCACCCGCCGCCTGCAGGAGATCTACGCCGAGCCGATCAAGGCCGAGCTGATCAAGCAGCGGATCAAGGAGGTCCGGGACTCGGGTGTGGTGACCGCCGCCGCGCTCTCCCCGCAGCGCACCGCCGAGTTCTCCAAGGCCGTGGTCGACGCGGGCGTGGACGTCTTCGTGATCCGCGGCACCACGGTCTCCGCCGAGCACGTCTCCGGCGCGGCCGAGCCGCTCAACCTCAAGCAGTTCATCTACGAGCTGGACGTCCCGGTGATCGTCGGCGGCTGCGCCACCTACACCGCGGCCCTGCACCTGATGCGCAGCGGTGCGGCGGGCGTGCTGGTCGGCTTCGGCGGCGGCGCCGCGCACACCACCCGCACCGTGCTCGGCATCCAGGTCCCGATGGCCACGGCCGTCGCGGACGTGGCCGCGGCCCGCCGGGACTACATGGACGAGTCCGGCGGCCGGTACGTGCACGTGATCGCGGACGGCGGCGTCGGCTACAGCGGCGACCTGGCCAAGGCGGTCGCCTGCGGCGCCGACGCGGTGATGATCGGTGCCGCGCTGGCCCGGGCCACCGACGCGCCCGGCAAGGGCTTCCACTGGGGCATGGAGGCCGTCCACGAGGAGCTGCCGCGCGGCAAGCGGGTCGACCTCGGCACCGTCGGCACCACCGAGGAGATCCTGACCGGTCCCTCGCACACGCCGGACGGCACCATGAACCTGTTCGGTGCGCTGCGCCGGGCCATGGCCACCACCGGCTACTCGGAGCTCAAGGAGTTCCAGCGGGTCGAGGTCACCGTCAACCCCGCGCTGCACCACGGCTGACGGTCCGTCCGTGCCCGTCCTCCCGGGGCCCCCGCCGATCGGCGGGGGCCCCGGGGCGTTCGGTCCGCCGTCCGGCTGGTGTGGTCATGGTGCGTTCCTCGGGGAGAGTCTGTGCGCGGCTGCGCCGCTGACCGGCTGTTTCCGCTCTCCGGTCGGGTACGGAACGCCCGGTTCCGGTACGGATCTTCACGGTCAACCCCCGGGGCGGGTGGTCGGCGACCGAAGGAACAGGAGATGATGGTGACTTGGCGTCTTGGAGCCGGGCGCCGGGCGCGCGGGCGATGCCCCCGGGTTGTGCCCGCGCGGGCCGATGCGCCGTCACTTCGACCGGCAGCAGTACGCGGGCCAGCAACACATGGGGGAGCGCACCGATGACCCAGGCGCAGGAGTCCACGGGCCGGCTGCTGGCCGGCCGGTACCGGCTCAACGCGGTGCTCGGCAGCGGCGGCATGGGCACGGTCTGGCGGGCCGAGGACGAGATGCTCGGCCGGATCGTCGCCGTGAAGGAACTGCGCATGCACGGCGGGGTGGACGAGGAGGAGAAGCACCGCCTGATCGTCCGTACCCTGCGGGAGGCCAAGGCAACCGCCCGGATCCGGCACACCGCCGCCGTCACCGTCTTCGACGTGGTCGAGGAGGACGAGCGGCCCTGGATCGTGATGGAGCTGGTCGAGTCCCGCTCGCTGGCCGAGGTCATCAAGGAGGACGGGCCGGTCACCCCGGTCCGGGCCGCCGAGATCGCGCTCGACCTGCTCGGCGTGCTGGGCGCCGCCCACAGCCACGGGATCCTGCACCGCGACGTCAAGCCGTCCAACGTGCTGATCGGCGAGGACGGCCGGGTGGTCCTCACCGACTTCGGCATCGCCAGCGTGGAGGGCGACACCTCGATCACCTCCACCGGCATGCTGGTCGGTGCCCCCTCGTACATCTCGCCGGAGCGGGCCAAGGGCCACAAGCCCGGCCCGCCGGCCGACCTCTGGTCGCTGGGCGGCACGCTGTACGCGATGGTCGAGGGCAAGCCGCCGTACGACCGGGGCTCGGCGCTCGCCACCCTGACCGCCGTGATGACCGAGGACCTGCCCGCCTCCGAGAAGGCCGGGCCGCTGTGGCCGGTGATCGAGGGGCTGCTGGAGAAGGACCCGGCGCTGCGGCTGGACGCCTCCGAGACCCGCTCGATGCTCAAGCGGATCGTCGCGGCGGGCGTGAGCCGGGCCGAGGCGACCACCCAGCAGGCGGTGCCGGTCAAGGGCGCTGACGAGGCGTCCGTGGCGAAGAGCGGGCCGAAGGGCGACCCGAAGGTCGCGGCGGAGCCCGGGCCGGTGCCGGGGCCCGCCCCGAAGGCCGCGGCCGCGGCGGGGACGGCGGCGGCGCGTTCGACCGCGAAGGCCGACGCGCCGGAGCCCGCCGCGAAGAAGGCGGCGGCGAAGAAGGCGGCGCCGAAGCCGGAGCCCGCGCCGAAGCCCGCCGCC
>NZ_JAIZ01000010.1 GCF_000710465.2 Kitasatospora sp. MBT63
CACGCTGATCTCGACGGTCGGCGGCGCCAGCGGCCCGCTGTACGGCAGCGCGCTGCGGGCGATGGGCGCGGCGCTGCCCGACGGGCCGGCGGACGCCGCCCAACTGGCCGCGGCGCTGGCCGCCGGGCTGGCGGCGGTGCAGGGGCTCGGCGGGGCCGTCCTCGGCGACAAGACCATGGTGGACGCCCTGGCCCCGGCGGTGGAGGCGTTCCGGGCCGCCGCCGACCGGGGGCTGCCGCAGGCCGCCGAGGCCGCCGCCCGGGCCGCCGAACAGGGCGCCGCCGCCACCGAACCGCTCCAGGCCCGCAAGGGCCGGGCCTCCTACCTCGGCCCGCGCAGCACCGGCCACCGCGACCCGGGCGCACAGTCCACCGCACTGCTGCTGCGGGCACTGGCCACCGCCGCCGGGGCGCCATCGGCCGGGCCACCCGGGTGAGCCGGACCGGGCGGGTCAGCCGGACCGGCCGGGGCGCCCGGTGCCGTTCCCGTCGGCGCGGCTGATCAGCATCAGCAGCGCGTCGTCCCCGAGCTCACCGCCGGTGTGCACCAGCAGGTCGGCGTAGACCCGGCCGACCGCCGACTCCAGTTCGGCCGGGGAGCGGGCCGCCCCCGACACCAGCGGGCCGACCCGCTCGGCCAGCGGGTAGAAGTCACCGGTGCTGTGGTGCCTGGCCTCCACCACCCCGTCGGTGTACAGCACCAGGACGTCGCTCGCGCCGAACGGCACCCGCATCGCCTCCGGCTCCCCGACCGCGAGGCTGCCGAGCCCGAGCGGCACCCACGGGTCGGCGGCCTCCAGCACCGTCACCGCGCCGTCCCGCCCGACCTGGATCGGCGGTACGTGCCCGAAGTGCAGCAGCTCGACCTGCTCCCCCTCACCGAACTCGGCGAACAGCGCGGTGGTGAACTCACCGTCCGGTACGTGCCGCTGCACGCTGGCCTCGATCCGGGCCGCGACCTCGGGCAGCCGCCGCTCGTCGTAGGCCGCCTCACGGAACGCGCCGAGCACCACGGCCGCGGTCTGCACCGCGCCCAGCCCCTTGCCGCGGACGTCGCCCACCAGCACCCGGGTGCCGTTCGGTGTCTCCAGCACCGAGTACAGGTCGCCGCCGATCCGGGCGGCGTCCGCCGCGGAGACGTACCGGACGGCGAGGCGCAGCGGCCCGACGGCCGGTTCGGGCTGGCGCAGCAGCGCCCGCTGCGCGGCCTCGGCGACCGAGCTGACAGCCGCGAACGCCGCCGCGCGGCGCATCCGCAGGCTCGCCACCCAGGCGCTGAAGACGGTAAGCGCGAAGTAGCTGAGCATCGCGCCGAACAGGAACCGGCCGTCGTTGAGGTCGGCCACCTGGTCGTAGTAGCTCAGGCCGATCAGCGCGGCCAGGCCGACCGCGCAGACCGACAGCAGTTCCATCGGCCGCAGGGTGAGCCCGGCGATGGACGGGACGACCACCATGAGCGGGGCGAGGTAGCGGTCCTGGCCGGAGAGGAAGTCGGCCAGTGTGACGATCAGGATGGCGAGTGCGGCGGGCGCGGCCCGGCGCCGGAACGAGAGATCCTGCAGGTCGGTGGCGAGCAGCGCCCGGCTGCGGCGGGACTGCGGCACCGCGCCGGCTCTGGGCAGGCCGGGCCTGCCGCGGCTGTTCCAGGACACCTTTCGAACATATCGGACACCTGGTCCCCCCGCGCCGCGTCCCGGCGGGCGGGCTCGCGGGGACGCCGGGACGGCCCGCGGCTCCGGTTGGGCCGCTCGGCCGACCGGGCACCAGAACGGGCGAATCCCCGCGATCCGGTGCCGGGGTTGCGGCCGGCGGCAGCCATGCTGCGATGCAGAGCACACGCACCGCCCCACCCTGAAATACCCCTGGGGGGTATGGTGTTGTGAGTAGCCAGACCCGCGGGCGGCCGCCCGCGCCGCCCCACTTCCGGAGGTCCCCGTGTCCAGCACCATCACCTACACCGTCACCGGCATGAGCTGCGGCCACTGCGAGAAGTCGGTGAGCGCCGAGGTCTCCGTCCTGCCCGGCGTCACCGAGGTCGCGGCGGACGCCAAGGCCGGCACGGTGACCGTGTCGGCGGCGGCGCCGCTGGCCGAGGAGCAGCTCCGGGCCGCCATCGACGAGGCCGGATTCGCCCTGGTCGGCCAGGCGGTCTGAGCCCCGCCGCGGGGCGGTCCCGGTGGACCGCGGCCGCCCCGACCCCGGCCCTTCCCCCCTCACCGGCTCTTCCGATCGGAGCAGACCGAGCCATGAGCACCACCCAGGGCATAGCCCCCGCCACCGAGCGGGTGGAACTGTCGATCGGCGGGATGACCTGCGCCTCCTGCGCGGCGCGGATCGAGAAGAAGCTCAACCGGATGGACGGCGTCGAGGCCACGGTGAACTTCGCCACCGAACGGGCCCGGGTCGACTTCGGCCCGGCGGTGAGCGTGGCCGACCTGATCGCCACCGTGGAGCGGACCGGCTACACCGCGGAGCTCCCCCCGCCCCCGCTGCCCCCCGAACCGGCCGCGCACCCCGCCCCGGGGCAGGCCGCGGCCACCGAACGGCCCGCCGCCGGGCCCGACCCGCTCCGCGACCGGCTGCTGGTCAGCGCCGCGCTGGCCGTCCCGGTGGTCCTGCTGTCGATGGTCCCCGCCCTGCAGTTCGACAACTGGCAGTGGCTGGCCTTCGCCCTCACCGGCCCGGTCGTCGTCCACGGCGGCCTGCCGTTCCACCGCGCCGCCTGGACCAACCTCCGGCACGGCGCCGCCACCATGGACACCCTGGTCTCGCTGGGCACCCTGGCCGCGTTCGGCTGGTCCGTGTGGGCGCTGTTCCTCGGCCACGCCGGGATGCCGGGCATGCGGCACGGCTTCACCCTGGCGGTCGGCGGCGAGGACGCGTCGAGCACGCTCTACCTGGAGACCGCCGCCGCCGTCACCGTGCTGATCCTGCTCGGCCGCTGGTTGGAGGCCCGCTCCAGGCGCCGGGCCGGAGCGGCCCTGCACGCCCTGCTCGACCTGGGCGCCAAGGACGTCGCGGTCCTCCGCGACGGCCACGAGGTCCGGCTCCCGGTCTCCCTGCTCACGGTCGGCACCCGGTTCGTGGTCCGGCCCGGCGAGAAGATCGCCACCGACGGCACCGTGGTCGAGGGCAGCTCGGCGGTCGACGCCTCGATGCTCACCGGCGAGTCCGTCCCGTTGGAGGTCACGGCCGGCGACCCGGTCACCGGCGCCACCGTCAACGCGGGCGGACGGCTGGTGGTCGAGGCCACCCGGATCGGCGCCGACACCCAGCTGGCCCGGATGGCCCGCCTGGTCGAGGAGGCGCAGAACGGGAAGGCCGCCGCGCAGCGGCTGGCCGACCGGATCTCCGCGGTCTTCGTCCCGGTGGTGGTCCTGATCGCGCTCACCACCCTGGTCGCCCACCTGCTGGCCACCGGCAGCCCCACCGGGGCGTTCACCGCCGCCGTCGCGGTACTGATCATCGCCTGCCCGTGCGCCCTGGGCCTGGCCACCCCGACCGCGCTCATGGTCGGCACCGGCCGGGGCGCCCAGCTGGGGATCCTGATCAAGGGCCCCGAGGTCCTGGAGACCACCCGCCGGGTGGACACCGTCGTCCTGGACAAGACCGGCACCGTCACCACGGGCCGGATGTCCCTGGTCGCGGTGCACACCGCGGACGGCACCGGCGAGGCCGAGGCGCTGCGCCTGGCCGGCGCGCTGGAGCACGCCTCCGAGCACCCGATAGCGGCGGCCGTGGCCGGCGCCGCCGCCGAACGGCTGGGCGCACTGCCCGCCGTCGACGGCTTCGAGAACACCCCCGGGCTCGGCGTACGAGGCCACGTGGACGGGCACGCCGTCCTGGTCGGCCGGCCGGCCCTGCTGGCCGACCACGGGCACCTGCTGCCGCCCGCCCTGGCCGAGGCCGTCCGCGCCGCCGAGGCCGCCGGCCGGACCGCCGTCGCGGTCGGCTGGGACGGCGCCGCCCGGGCCGTCCTGGAGATCGCCGACACCGTGAAGCCGACCAGCGCCGCGGCCGTCGCCGAACTGCGCGCCCTGGGCCTGCGCCCGGTCCTGCTGACCGGTGACAACCGGGCGGTCGCGGCATCGGTCGCCGCCGAGGTCGGGATCGCCCCCCAGGACGTCCTGGCCGAGGTCCTGCCGGAGCAGAAGGTCGCCGAGGTCCGGCGGCTGCAGGCACAGGGCCACTCGGTGGCGATGGTCGGCGACGGCGTCAACGACGCCGCCGCGCTCGCCCAGGCCGACCTCGGCCTCGCCATGGGCACCGGGACGGACGCGGCGATCGAGGCCGGCGACCTGACCCTGGTCCGCGGCGACCTGCGCTCGGCCGCCGACGCGATCCGGCTCGCCCGCCGCACCCTGGCCACCATCAAGGGCAACCTGTTCTGGGCGTTCGCCTACAACGTGGCCGCGATCCCGCTCGCCGCGGCCGGGCTGCTCAACCCGGTGGTGGCCGCCGCCACGATGGCCTTCTCCTCGGTCTTCGTGGTCACCAACAGCCTGCGGCTGCGAAACTTCCGGGCCTCCTGACCCGCCGCCCCGCACCTGCGGCGGCGGGCGGGCCCGGACGGCGTCACCGTCCGAGCAGCTCGCCGCCGTTGCAGTGCAGGATCTCGCCGGTGATGAACCCGGCGTCCGGCGAGGCCAGGAAGTAGACCGCCGACGCGACCTCGCCGGACTCGCCGATCCGGCCGACCAGGGTGCGGGCCGCCCGCCGGGAGACCTCCGCCTCGTCCAGCCGCGGCCCGAAGAACTCGGTGCCCGAGACGGTACCCGGCGCCACGATGTTGGCGGTGATGCCGGAGGGACCGAGCTGGGCCGCCAGGAAGTGGTTCCAGGCGTGCAGCGAGGCCTTGGCCGCCCCGTACGAGCCGGCTCCGCGCAGCGCGGCGATCGAGCTGACCGTGACCACCCGGCCGGAGCCCGGGGTGAGCCGGTCGCGGATCGACTCGGTGAGCATCACCACGGTGAGCACGTTGCGTTCGAAGTCCCCGCGCCAGCGGGCCAGCACCGCGTGCGGCCCGGCGCCGATCACGGTCTCCCGGCTGCCGGCGTTGTTCACCAGGACGTCGATCCGCTCCGGCAGCGACGGCAGCACGGCCTCCACCGCGTCCGGGTCGGCGAGGTCGCACACCACCGGGGTCACCCGGGGACCGAGCTCGGCCGCGGCCCGTTCCAGCACCGCCCGCCGCCGCCCGACGATCACCACCTCTTCGCCCGCCTGGGCGAACCGCCGAGCCACCTCGTACCCGATACCGGTGCCACCACCGGTCACCACGACGTTCCTGGTCATCTGCGCAACACCCTCCCTGCCCAGCCACCGCTCCGCCGCACTTGCGGGGCGGTCCGTCCGGAATGGTCCGATTCCTATCACGCTGGGTTGCCATGACTGCGAGGAGGGTGACACAGCGCGCCCGACGTAGGGTGTGATAAGGGCCGCGAACGGGCCCGCCCGAGAGGCGACAGCGGAAGCCTTACGAGGGGTGGCACCAGGCGCACACGGAGCGTGGCGAGAGCCAACTCACACCCTCTACCCGTAACTTTGCGCCCCCAGTTACGTCTTACCTTGTACAGCGCGGCAGCTTTCGGTGCGCGGGACCGGTGGAACCACCGTGCCCGCCCTCGGCCTCTGCCGCCGACGGGGCTCCGGCGGGCCCCGGGACGGCCGTCGGCATCGACCGACCATCGACCGACATCGACGGCCTTGGCGCACGACGCCGGGGTACGACCAGGTCCGGGACGCTTTGAGCGGCCGTCTCCGGGCCCCGGTCACTCCCGGGCGTCGTGCGCGCAGCTTGTGTCCCCGGGTGGCCCACACCCCGCCCGCGGACGCCGAAGGGCCCGGCCGCACCAGGCGGCCGGGCCCTTCGTCACACCCGGGGGCGACGCCTCGCTCAGCGGGCGTCGAGCGGCACGTAGTCGCGGATCGCGGTGCCGGTGTAGATCTGCCGCGGACGGCCGATCCGGCTGGTCGGGTCGTTGATCATCTCGTGCCAGTGGGCGATCCAGCCCGGCAGCCGGCCGAGCGCGAACAGCACGGTGAACATGCTGGTCGGGAAGCCCATGGCGCGGTAGATCAGACCGGTGTAGAAGTCCACGTTCGGGTAGAGCTTGCGCGAGACGAAGAAGTCGTCGCTCAGCGCGTGCTCCTCCAGCTTGAGCGCGATGTCCAGCAGCTCGTCGGACTTGCCCAGCTGGCCGAGGACCTCGTGCGCCAGCTCCTTGACCAGCGCGGCACGCGGGTCGAAGGCCTTGTACACGCGGTGACCGAAGCCCATGAGCTTCACGCCGTCCTCGCGGTTCTTGACCTTGCGGATGAAGGCGTCGACGTCGCCGCCGTCCTTCTTGATCTGGTCCAGCATCTCCAGCACGGCCTGGTTGGCGCCGCCGTGCAGCGGACCCCACAGCGCCGAGATGCCCGCCGAGATCGAGGCGAACAGGTTGGCGTGGCTGGAACCGACCAGGCGCACCGTGGACGTCGAGCAGTTCTGCTCGTGGTCCGCGTGCAGGATCAGCAGCTTGTCCAGCGCGTTGACGATCACCGGGTTGAGCTCGTAGTCCTCGGCGGGGACCGCGAAGGTCATCCGGAGGAAGTTCTCCACGTAGCTCAGGTCGTTGCGCGGGTAGACGAAGGGCTGGCCCATCGCCTTCTTGTACGCGTACGCCGCGATGGTCGGCAGCTTCGCCAGCAGGCGGACCGTCGACAGGTGACGCTGGGCCGCGTCGAACGGGTTGTGGCTCTCCGGGTAGAACGTCGAGAGCGCACCGACCACCGAGGACAGCATCGCCATCGGGTGGGCGTCCCGCGGGAAGCCCTGGTAGAAGCGCTTCACGTCCTCGTGCAGCAGGGTGTGCTGGGTGATCTCGTTGGTGAAGACCGCGAGCTCGCCCTCGGTCGGCAGCTCACCGTTGATCAGCAGGTACGCCGTCTCGATGAAGTTGCCGCGCTCGGCGAGCTGCTCGATCGGGTAGCCGCGGTAGCGGAGGATGCCGTTGTCACCGTCGACGAAGGTGATCGCCGACTTGTACGCAGCGGTGTTGCCGAAGCCGTTGTCCAGGGTGACCAGACCGGTCTGCGGGAGCAGCTTCGAGATGTCGAAGCCGGCGTTGCCCGCAGTGCTCTCGACGACGGGGTACTCGAACTCGTCGTCCCGGTACCGCAGTACTACCGATTTGTCGCTCACGTCTTCCTCACCGACGAAATGAATCCTCATCCGAGTGCCTGACCGTCTCTACGATCCCCCATCCGGAGGATGGCCGCGCACCCGGGGTGGGCCGGAAAGGGGCCCGTCCTACAAAAGCTGTCGCCGCAGCCGGTATGAACCGGACAAGATCGGCACCAGACCAGGTTCCGCCCTAAATCTCTTCACGTCAAGACAACCTCCGACCGTACCCGACCCTTGGGCGATCATCCAGTTGCCAACCGGTGGTCCAGCGCCGAATGCCGCCGACCTGCACTGACGGCCCGGACCGCCTGACCGATCGCCCTGCGCGACCCCACCAGCACAACCAGTCGTTTCGCCCGCGTCACGGCGGTGTAGAGCAGATTTCGCTGCAGCATCGTCCACGCCGACGTAGTGACGGGAATCACCACTGCCGGGTACTCACTCCCCTGCGAACGGTGGATCGTCACCGCGTACGCGTGCGCCAGCTCGTCCAGCTCGTCGAAGTCGTACGGCACCTCCTCGTCCTCGTCGGTCAGCACCGTCAGCCGCTGCTCCTCCACACTCAACGAGGTCACCACCCCCACCGTGCCGTTGAAGACCCCGTTCAGCCCCTTCTCGTAGTTGTTGCGGATCTGGGTCACCTTGTCCCCCACCCGGAACGTCCGCCCGCCGAACCGCCGCTCCGCCAACCCCTCCCGGGCCGGCGTCACCGCCGCCTGCAACAGCGTGTTCAGATTCCCCGCCCCCGCCGGCCCCCGGTGCATCGGCGCCAGCACCTGAACGTCCCGCCGCGGATCCAGCCCGAACCTCTGCGGGATCCGCCGCGCCACCACGTCCACCGTCAACCCCGCCGCCCGCTCGGTGTCGTCCTCCGCGAACAGGAAGAAGTCCGGCAACCCGTCCGTGACCGGCACCAGCCCCTCGTTGATCCGGTGCGCGTTGGTCACCACCCCCGACTGCTGCGCCTGCCGGAAGATCCTGGTCAACCGCACCGACGGCACCGGACCACCCGGCGCCAGCAGATCCCGCAGCACCTCACCCGCCCCCACCGACGGCAACTGGTCCACATCCCCCACGAACAGCAGGTGCGCCCCCGGCGCCACCGCCTTCACCAGCTTGTTCGCCAGGATCAGATCCAGCATCGACGCCTCGTCCACCACCACCAGGTCCGCGTCCAACGGCCGGTCCCGGTCGTACGCCGCATCCCCACCGGGCCGCAGCTCCAACAACCGGTGCACCGTGGACGCCTCCGCACCCGTCAGCTCCGCCAACCGCTTCGCCGCCCGCCCGGTCGGCGCCGCCAGCACCACCTTCGCCTTCTTCGCCAGCGCCAGCGTCACGATCGACTTCACCGTGAACGACTTGCCGCAACCCGGCCCGCCCGTCAGCACCGCGACCTTCTCCGTCAGCGCCAACCGCACCGACTCCCGCTGCTCCGGCGCCAGATCGGCCCCCGTCCGCTTCGCCAACCAGCCGAGCGCCGCCTCCCAGTCCACCTCCGCGAACCCCGGCATCCGGTCCGACTCCGCCCGCAGCAACCGCAACACCTGGTTCGACAGCGACACCTCGGCCCGGTGGAACGGCACCAGGTACACCGCCGTCACCGGCTGCCCCTCCGCCCCCGGCACCCGCTCCCTGACCACCCCCTCCTCGGCCACCAGCTCAGCCAGGCAGTCGATCACCAACCCGACGTCCACCTGCAGCAGCTTCACCCCGTCCGCGATCAGCCGCTCCTCCGGCAGATAGCAGTTCCCCTGATCACTGCTCTGCGACAGCGCGTACTGCAGACCCGCCTTCACCCGCTCGGGGCTGTCGTGCGGGATCCCCACCGCCTGCGCGATCCGGTCCGCCGTCAGGAACCCGATGCCCCAGACATCGGCCGCCAGCCGGTACGGCTCGTTCTTCACCACACCGATCGAGGAGTCGCCGTACTTCTTGTAGATCCGCACGGCCAGCGAGGTCGACACCCCCACCCCCTGCAGGAAGACCATCACCTCCTTGATCGCCTTCTGCTCCTCCCAGGCAGCCGCGATCATCCTGGTCCGCTTCGGCCCCAGCCCCGGCACCTCGATCAGCCGGCCCGGCTCCTGCTCGATCACCTCGAGCGTGTCCACCCCGAACTGCGCCACGATCCGCTCCGCGAACCGCGGCCCGATCCCCTTGATCAACCCCGACCCGAGATACCGCTGGATGCCCTGCACCGTCGCCGGCAGCACCGTCGTGTAGTTCTCCACCGTGAACTGCTTGCCGTACTGCGGATGCGACCCCCACCGCCCGAACAGCCGCAGCGACTCCCCCGGCTGCGCCCCCAGCAGCGCACCGACCACCGTCAGCAGATCGTTCGCCCCACGGCCCGTGTCCACCCGGGCCACCGTGTAGCCGGTCTCCTCGTTGGCGTAGGTGATCCGCTCCAGCACCCCCTCCACCTGCGCCAACTGACGCTGGACCTGGGCCTGACCCGAAACCTGACCCGAGGCCTGACCGCCCTGCGGCTGCGCCGCCTGCCGCTGCTGCGTGGCCACTGGGCCCCCTCTCGCTACTGGTGACCGTCCGCTACGCACCGTACCTCCCCGCGCCGACAGCGGTGGCCACGGCGATCAACCCGACCGACGATGCAGAGAGAGCTCGCGCACCCACCGCACGGTCACCCCGCAAGGGAGCACCCGCCATGGTCACCCTGGGCCCGCCGGTCCTGCACAGCCCCGACCCGGCCGCCTCCGCCGCCTTCTACGGGGCCCTGCCCGGCCACCACGGCACCCTGCCGGCCATCCGGCCGACCCCGGCCGGGCTCACCGCTGCGGCCTGGACACCGGCCTTCCTGACCCCCGACCCGGACGCCGTCACCAGGCGCATCCTAGCCGCCGGCGGCACCGCCGGCGCCGACGGCTTCGGCGACCCGACCGGCGCCGAGTTCACCCTGGACCACCATCCGGCGACCGACGACCCGACCGACACCCGGCCCTGGACCGAACTCCTCAGCGTCGACACCGCCGCGGCCAAGGCCTTCTACTGCACGGCCCTCGGCTGGACCGGCCGGGACATCCCCTTCGAGGGCGGAACCTACACCGTGCTAGGGGCCGGCCCGCACGAGAGCACCGGCGGCATCCGACAGCTGCGCGCCGCCGAAGCCGCCACCGGCCTCGGCTCCCACTGGCTGCCGTACCTGGAGGTCGACGACATCGACGGTCTCATCGACCGGGCCCTGCGACTCGGCGCCGTCCTGCGGGAGCCGGCCCGGCAGAGCCCCGGCATCGGCCGTACCGCCCGGCTGACCGACCCACAGGGCGCCCATTTCGCAGCAATGGCCCGGAAATGCGAGAAGCCCCTCCGGGGAACCCGGAGG
>NZ_JAIZ01000011.1 GCF_000710465.2 Kitasatospora sp. MBT63
CGGTCGCCGCCGCGCTCGCGGCCGTCGGCACCCCCCGCGGGCTCCGGCCGGCCCTGGCCGGCCGGCTCACCGTCCCCGGCTCCGCCGTTCCCGGCGCGCCCTGCGCCGACGGCCGGGGCATCGGCACCCACCGGGGCCGCCTGCTGGCCCGGGCGCTGGGCGCAGCCGCCTGATCCGTCCCCCGCCCTCTCGGTCCCGCAGCGCCGTCCCGTACGGCGTCGGCCGTCCGGCCCGTTCCCGGGCCTCCCACCTGCCCGTTCGATAGTCCGGGCGGCCCGGTCCCGACTGGTCGATCCTCCAGGCGAGGACCGGTGCGGCGGTGTGCGGCACCACTCGTCCGTGCAGGTGACGCGTTGCTTCAATCGCCGTATCGAGCTGTCGAGAACGGTGGGACGACGTGGATCTGAACACGGTGCAGGAGGTACGTGACGCCCGCCGTCACTACGTGTGGTTGCCGGGCGACGCCTGGCTCGGCGGCGGCACGTACCTGTTCTCCGAGCCGCAGCCCCACATCCGCCGGCTGATCGACCTGAGCCGGACCGGCTGGGAGCCACTGCGGATCACCGCCGACGACTCCCTGGAGATCGCCGCCACCTGCACGATCGCCCAGCTCTCCCGCTTCCCGAAGCCCGCCCGCTGGGCGGCGGCGCCGCTGTTCGAGCAGTGCTGCCGGGCGTTCCTGGCCTCGTGGAAGATCTGGAACATGGCCACCTTCGGCGGCAACCTGTGCAACTCGCTGCCCGCCGGGCCGATGATCTCGCTGGCCGCCGCCCTGGACGGCACCTGTCTGCTGCGCGACCAGGCCGGGTCGATGCGCACCGTCCGGGTCGCCGACTTCGTCGTCGGCGCGGGCCGCAATGTCCTGCAGCGGGGCGAGCTGCTGCGTTCGGTCACCCTGCCGGCCCGGGTGCTGGCCGGCCGGACCGCCTTCCGGCAGGCGTCGCTGTACGGGCTGGGCCGGTCGGGGGCGCTGGTGATCGGCGCCCTCGACCCCGTCGACGGCTCGCTGACCATCACCGTCAGTGCCTCGACCGTGCGGCCGGTACGGGTCTGGTTCCCGCCGTCGCCGAACGCGGCGGCCGTCCGTGAGGCGGTCGACCAAGCGGTGGCACCGGACGAGTGGTTCGACGACATCCACGGGCTGCCCGCGTGGCGGCGCCACATGACGCTCCGCTACGCGGAGGAGATCCGCCGCGAACTGGCCGCGCCCGCCGGGTGCGCCCCCGCCAGCTGTGCCCACCCCGACTCCGCACCGACCGAGGAGGCCGGACGATGAGCTACGCGATCCGCGTCAACGAGCAGGACTTCGACGCCGAGCCCCGCCCCGGCCAGTGCCTGCGCACCTATCTGCGCGAACGCGGCTGGTTCGGGGTGAAGAAGGGCTGCGACGCCGGCGACTGCGGCGCCTGCACCGTGCAGGTCGACGGCGAGCCGGTGCACAGCTGCCTGTACCCGGCCGTCCGGGCCGAGGGCCGTTCGGTGACCACCGTCGAGGGGCTGGCCAAGGACGGCGAACTGCACCCGATGCAGCAGCGGTTCCTGGACGCGCAGGGCTTCCAGTGCGGGTTCTGCACGGCCGGCTTCCTGATGACCGCCTCCGCCCTGGACGCCGAGCAGCTCACCGACCTGCCCCGGTCGCTGAAGGGCAACCTGTGCCGCTGCACCGGCTACCGCGCGATCGAGGACTCGATCCGCGGGGTCAAGCACGCCGAGGAGCCGTGCGCGGGCCAGGCGGTGGGCCGCAGCCCGGGGGCGCCGGCCGGGCCGCTGGTGGTCACCGGGACCGCCCGGTACACCTTCGACCTCGAGGTCGAGGGGCTGCTGAACATGAAGCTGCTGCGTTCGCCGCACCCGCACGCCCGGATCCTGTCCATCGACACCTCCGCCGCGCTGCGGGTGCCCGGGGTGCACGCCGTGTTCACCCACCACGACGCCCCGGACAAGCTGTACTCCTCGGCCCGGCACGAGCACCCCACCGAGGACCCGGACGACACCCGGGTGCTGGACGACGTGGTGCGCTTCGTCGGCCAGCGGGTGGCGGCCGTGGTCGCGGACAGCGAGGGCGCCGCCGAGGAGGGGTGCCGGCGGATCGTCGTCGAGTACGAGGAGCTCCCGTACGTCGTCGACCCGGAGCTGGCGATGCTGCCCGGCGCGCCGGTGATCCACCCGAAGGGCCCGGAGTCCCGGATCTTCCGCGCCGAGAACAACGTCTGCGGCGAGGTGCACGGCGAGCTGGGCAGCGTCGAGCAGGGCTTCGCCGAGGCCGACGTGGTCTACGAGGAGACCTTCCGGACGCAGCGGGTGCAGCACGCCAGCCTGGAGACGCACGGCTGCGTCGTCTACTTCGAGGAGAACGAGGAGAGCGGCGAGGAGCGGATCGTGGTGCGCTCCAGCACCCAGGTGCCGTTCCTGACCCGGCGGGCGCTGTGCGACCTGTACGACCTGCCGCCGGAGAGGGTCCGGGTGGTCGCGGGCCGGGTCGGCGGGGGCTTCGGCGGCAAGCAGGAGATGCTCACCGAGGACATCGCGGTGCTGGCGGCGCTGAAGCTGCACCGGCCGGTGAAGCTGGAGTTCACCCGTCCCGAGCAGTTCTACGGCGCGACCACCCGGCACCCGTTCACGGTCACGGTGAAGGTCGGGGCCACCAGGGACGGCATCCTGACGGCGCTGAAGTTCCGGGTGGTCGCCAACACCGGGGCGTACGGCAACCACGGGCCCGCGGTGATGTTCCACAGCGTCGGCGAGTCGATGGGCGTGTACCGGGCGCCCCACAAGAAGGTCAACGCGTACTCCGTCTACACCAACGCCGTGCCCGCCGGGGCGTTCCGCGGCTACGGGCTCGGCCAGGTCACCTTCGCCGTGGAATCGGCGATGGACGAGCTCGCCCGGCGCCTGGGCATCGATCCGCTGGTCCTGCGCGAGAAGAACGTCATCGGCCCGGGCGAGCACATGGAGGGCCCGGCGGGCGAGGAGGAGGACCTGCACATCGCCAGCTACGGCCTCGACCAGTGCCTGCAGGTGGTGCGCGACGCCCTGGCCGACGACCGCAGCGCCGAACTGGCGCCCGAGGGCTGGCTGGTGGGCCAGGGGTTCGCGATGTCCGCGATCGCCACCGGGCCGCCCGGCGGCCACTTCGCCGACGCCACGGTGAAGCTGATGGAGGACGGCACCTACGACATCGCCGTCGGCACGGCCGAGTTCGGCAACGGCACCACCACCGTGCACCAGCAGATCACCGCCGGGGCGCTCGGCACCACGGTCGACCGGATCGCCGTCCGCCAGTCCGACACCGACGTGGTCGGGCACGACACCGGCGCGTTCGGCTCGGCGGGCACGGTGGTGGCGGGCAAGGCCGTGATGAAGGCCGCCAACGCGCTCGCCGAGCAGATCCTGTCCTTCACCGCCGAGTACGCCCGCACCCAGCGCAGCCTGGTGCGGCTGCTGGCCGACGCCGTGGAGTGCGACGGCCGGACGGTATCGCTCAAGGAGGTCTTCGAGGCCGCCCATAGCAAGGGCGTGCTGCTCGCCGCGGACGGGCACTGGGGCGGCACCCCGAGGTCGGTGGCGTTCAACTCGCAGTGGTTCCGGCTCGCCGTGGACCCGGACACCGGGGAGATCAGGATCCTGCGCAGCGTCCACGGCGCCGACGCCGGCCGGGTGATGAACCCGCTGCAGTGCCGCGGCCAGGTCGAGGGCGGCGTCGCCCAGGCACTCGGCGCCACCCTGTTCGAACAGGTCCTGGTGGACGGACGCGGTGAGGTCACCACGGCCGCCTTCCGCCGCTACCGGCTGCCCGCGTACGCCGACATCCCGCGCACCGAGGTGCACTTCAGCCGGACCTCGGACGCGATCGGCCCGCTGGGCGCCAAGTCGATGAGCGAGAGCCCCTTCAACCCCGTCCCGCCCGCCTTCGCCAACGCGCTGCGCGACGCGACCGGCATCCGCTTCACCGAGGCGCCGTTCCTGCGGGACAAGGTGTGGCAGGCGCTCGCCGACCACCGCGCCCGGGGCGCGTCGGACGCCGCCTGAGCCGCCTGCGGCCCGGGGAATTCCCGTGAGGTGATCCCGGCCTCCGGCCCGACCGGCGGAATTGTCCCCGGCACACCCGTGGCGCGGCTTTCGGTGAACGATCACCCGGCATCGGGAACAGCTCGCCGAGAGGGTTGGCCGGTGATCTTCCGGCCCCCGCGCCCGCGGTATTCGATCTCCCCTACCGGCCCGCGTTCCTCACCCCGGCGCGGGCCGGCCGGCTGCCCGGCCGCCGGTACCGTGGGCGGCGGTCGGTCCGCCGCGCAGCGGGAGCGGACCGGACCGCTTCCCCCCGGACGGGCCTGCCGCGGGCCTGAACGCCGGGAACCGACGGCGCCTTCGGGGCGTCCGCCTCACCGCCCTCGCCCCATCGATGCATTTCCGGCTAAATGCGGACAATAAACCCCGAGCTTTCGGTTTATGCATCAACTGCCCGCTTGGAGGACATAGCGGGCCGACCCCCAGGGGCGCGTGATGTGCATCACCATCCTCCCCACCCCCCTGCCCCGACCACCCCCACAGCACTGTGCGAACATCTTCACGGAAGTCAGGCAGTTCTCCTGGCGACCGTCTCGGGGGTGGGAAGGATCGCACCGCTGCCCGGTCCGGGAGAATGATCCACAGCCGGAGCCGGGACTTCGAGCGTGAACATCCGACATATTCCGGGGGGCGACGAAAGGCGCCGTGAGCGGAAATTCCTCCGGCGAACCGGGCAGAGCACCGTTTTATGTCTCTTGACCAGACCTTTGGAGTAGCAGGCGTCATGAAGTCCCGCAGAGAAGCCGATCTCGTGGTGATCGGCCTGGGATACGTCGGACTTCCGCTGGCCCGGGGGGCCGCGCGGGCCGGACTGCGGGTGATCGGTCTCGACCGCAGCGCCGCCGTGGTGGACGGCCTCAACACCGGGTGCTCGCACGTCGACGACATCTCCGACACCGATCTCGCGGCCATGCGCGAGCAGGGCTTCCGGGCGACCACCGACGGCTCGGTGATCGCCTCCGCCGAGACCGTGGTGATCTGCGTCCCCACCCCCCTCACCGAGCACGGCGCGCCGGACCTGCGCGCGGTGGACAGCGCCGTCGCCACGGTGGCCGGGCACCTGCAGCCCGGCACGCTGGTCGTCCTGGAGTCGACCACCTACCCCGGGACCACCGACGACGTGGTGCGCCCGGCCCTGGAGGCCGCCGGCCTGCGGGCCGGCACCGACTTCCACCTCGCCTTCTCCCCCGAGCGCATCGACCCCGGGAACCCGTCCTTCGGCCTGGAGAACACCCCGAAGGTGGTCGGCGGCTGCACCCCCGAGTGCACCAAGGCGGCCCGCGGGTTCTACGAGCGGTTCGTCAACGAGGTCGTGGAGGCCAGGAGTCCGCGCGAGGCGGAGATGGCCAAGCTCCTGGAGAACACCTACCGGCACGTCAACATCGCCCTCGTCAACGAGATGGCGATGTTCTGCCGGGAGATCGACGTCGACCTGTGGGACGCCATCCGCTGCGCGGCCACCAAGCCCTTCGGCTTCGCCCCGTTCTACCCGGGGCCCGGGGTCGGCGGCCACTGCATCCCGATCGACCCGAACTACCTCTCCTACAAGGTCAAGTCGCTGGGCATCCCGTTCAGGTTCGTCGAACTGGCCCAGGAGATCAACCAGCGGATGCCCGTCCACGTCGTGCACCGGGCCGCCGACCTGCTCAACGAGCGGGCCAAGGCGGTGCGAGGCGCCCGGGTGCTGCTGCTGGGCGTCACCTACAAGCCGGACATATCGGACCAGCGGGAGACGCCGGCCACCGCCGTCGCGCTCGAACTGCGGCGCCGCGGCGCCGACATCCGCTACTACGACCCCAACGTGGCCGACTGGGCGGTGGCCGGCGAACCGGTCGCCCGGGTGACGGACTATCTGGCGGCCTCGGCCGAGGCCGACCTGACCATCCTGCTGCAACCGCACAGCACCATCGACCTCGCCGCCCTCGCCGACCGCGCCGAGCTGCTCTTCGACACCCGCGGCAGGACCAGCGGGCACCCAAAGGCGGTACAGCTGTGAGCCGCAACCGCAACGACGACGACCGCGAGCTGCCCGCCTCCGCCGCGGCCCCGGCCCGGCGCCGCGGCGGCCGGCAGGGGCACCGCAAGAAACGGCACCTGAAGGTTTCGTACGTGGTGTTCGTGGCGCTGGCCGCGTTCATCGCCACCAAGATGGACGCCTCCTCCGTCCACCTGTACTCGCTGGCCGCGGTCGGGCTGCTGTCGGTCAAGATGTTCCTGGCACTCTTCTACCGGCCGCGGCGGGCGACGACGCCCGAGCTCCAGCGCCTGGACGAGATGTGGGTGACGGCGGTCCTGCCGATCTACAACGAGGACCCGTCCATGTTCGAGCAGGGCCTGCGCAGCCTGCTCGCCCAGAGCCGGCTGCCCAACGAGGTCCACATCATCGACGACTCCAGCGCCGACCCCGGCGGCCTCACCGTGGCCCGGCGGATGGCCCGCGAGTTCGAACTCGCCGGGGTGATCTTCAAGGTGAGCGCGCAGCCCGAGAACCGGGGCAAGCGCGAGGCCTTGGCGCGCGGGTTCCTGGACGCCCCGTACACGGACGTCTTCCTGTGCGTCGACTCGGACACCGTGCTGACCAGGGACACCGTCCGCGAGCTGATCGTCCCGCTGGTCGACGACCGGGTGATGGCCTCGACCGGGATGGTCCTGGCGCTCAACCACGACGCCAACATCTTCACCCGCCTGCAGGACCTGCGGTACGGCAACTCGTTCCTCTTCGAGCGGGCCGCCTACTCCCAGCTGAAGTCCGTGCTGTGCTGCTGCGGCGCGCTCTCCGCCTACCGCGGCGACCTGGTCCGCAAGTACCTCCCGGACTTCCTGAACCAGCAGTTCCTGGGTAAGCCGGCGGTGTTCGGCGACGACCGGCGGATGACCAACTACTGCCTCACCGAGGGGCAGGTGGTCTTCCAGGAGACCGCCGTCGGCTACACCGCCGTCCCGGAGAAGCTCCCGCACTTCCTGCGCCAGCAGGTCCGGTGGAACAAGTCGTTCTTCCGGGAGTCGCTGTGGGCGCTGCGCAACCAGCGGATCACCCGGCCGGCGTTCTGGCTCACCGTGATGGAGATGGGCCTGTGGCTCGTCTTCGGCACCGCGATGCTCTACTCCCTGGTCATCAGTCCGGTCCTCGACCCGGTCGGGTTCATGCGCCACATCGGCGACTACCTGATGTTCATGGTCCTGATGGGCTACCTGCGCAACGTCCGCTACCTCGACTTCCCCCGGCGCAACATGGGGCTGATCAAGCGGTTCGGGATGTTCATGCTGGCGCCGGTCTACGGCGTGATCCAGCTGACGCTGCTGACGCCGCTGCGGATGTACGCCCTGGTCACCCTCAACAAGGGCAAGTGGGGCACCCGCGAGGCCGGCGTGGAGGTCACCGTGCAGTCCGGCCAGGGCGGCGACTACTCGGCCATGTGGAACGAGGACGAGGACGAGCCGGCCATGAGCGGCAGCCGGGCCTGACCGCCCCCCGGGCGCGGTACCGGGAACGACGCGACGAGGGGCTCCCGGGCACACGCCCGGGAGCCCCTCGTTCCGTACCGGGGTCAGGAGTAGTGCTTCATCGCCTCGGAGATGGTGACCACCGGCATGCCGCGGGCGGCGATCGCCTCCATCACCTTGGTGACGCCGGCCTGGCTGATCTGGGTGCTGGCCACCGGGCTGCCGGCCACGATGTCGTGGAAGCAGAGGATCAGCCAGTCCCCGCTCTTCGCGCAGCGGTCCAGCTTGCCGCCCGGGCCGATCACCTCGGCGAGCGTCGAACCGCCCACGTTGTCACCGTCGTTGAGCCCGGTCAGAGCCTTGAGCCGGTACGGCATGGCCGGGGCGAACGACTCGATCGTCTCGTAGATGATCGACCTGGCCGTGCTGAAGTGCCGGCTGGCGATCCGGTCGACGCCGACCCCGTCCGAGGTCTCCTGGAACGCGCCGTGCGGATAGGCGAAGTTCTCGGTGCTGAAGCGGTTGGAGGTGAGCCAGTCCCGCAGCTTGCCCATGTCCTCGTCCACCTGCTGCGAGGTGAGCTGGTTGTAGCCGGAGTTGTGGGCGGCGGTGGAGTAGGCGTGCCCGGCCATCTCCCAGCCCGAGGACTCCTGCATCGTCCGCATCTGGTCGATGGTCAGGTAGTTGGCGGTGCCCGCCGCCTGCGCGATGTTGTACATCGTGCCGGGGAAGCCGTGACTGTTCATCACCGGCCGGGCGAGGTCGAAGACCGAGCTGTAGGAGTCGTCGAAGGTGATGGACACCGCGCCGCGGGGGAAGATGGTGCGGGTGTCCGGGAGGATCTCCACGGACTGCAGGTGGTAGGTGACCCGGCTGTTCGCGTCGTCGTAGGCCACGAACGACATGTCGGTGAAGCCCGAGGTGGCGGACGGCACTCCGACCGGGGAGAGGCTGAAGGACCCGGCCGTGTTGGTGACGTCGGCCCACTGCAGGTGCACCACCACCCACTCACCGGACTGGACGTAGTTCGCCGCCTTGGTGGAGTGGGTGTGGAACTGCCACTGGAAGTTGTTGGCCAGCGAGCCGGTGCCCAGGTAGAAGCCCAGCTTGTGCAGGTGGGTGGTGTCGTCGACGCGCAGCGTCAGCCTGATCATCTTGTTGGTGAGGTCCAGCTTCGGCATCCCGGTCCGGCGGACGTAGGACTGCCGGCCCGACCCGTCGGTGGTGACCCGCACCGACTGGGTGCCCTGCAGGAACAGCGAGGCGTCGTTCAGCTCGTAGCCCGCGGTGCCCGCACCGCCGGCCGACCAGCCGTGTCCGGTCTGGAACTGCTGGGACCAGGTGGCCCGGCGGCTGCTGGGGTTGTACCCGGCCGGGGTGAGGATCGGCAGGTCGGAACCGGCCTCCTTGGGCTTGCCGGTGGCCGACGCCGACGCCGCGGCGGTGCTCGCCGCCGTCGCGGGGGAGCCGGCCGCGGGGTCGTCCCCGCAGCCGGTGAGCAGGGTGCCGCCGGCCGCGAGGAGCCCGCCGGCGCCGGCCAGCCGCAGAGCCGAGCGCCTGCTCACACCGCTACCGCTCAGGAGCCCGGCGGGGGGCGTCCGGAGTCCGAACGGGCTCTGGGTCGGCTCGTGGCTCATGGTTGGCTCCTGTGTGCGATCGGACCGGCGGAAGGCGCGCGCACTCAGGCGTCCTGACCGCAGCGTTCCACCCACCCCAGCCGAGGAGCGTAGCGGAACGATTCTCCACGGCCCCTGGCGGTCCTTCTGTGTACGGTCCCCGGGTTCGAGGACCGGGTCCCCGGGTCGCGGTCCGGCCGCGGCCCGGGGACCGGGGAGTTTCGGGTCAGGACTTGGGGACGGTGTTGATGTAATTGGTGCCGCTGCTGTAGTAGTCCGCGACCGTCTTCTCGACGTCCGCCTGGGACATCGCCTGGTTGGCGTTGTAGTAGAACCAGTTGATCTTCATGTCCCAGCTGCGCTGGCCCTTGAAGGGCAGGTCCACGAACCAGGTGTTGAAGTTGACGCCCATCGTCTGGCGCGGGAAGTACTTCCCGTTGCTGCTGAACAGCTCCTTGCCGTCCAGCGAGTAGGTCGCGACGCCCTTGACGGCGGTGATCACGATGGTGTGCCAGCCCTGCAGGCTCGCGTTGTGCCGACGGGTCACCCGGTCGCCGTTCTTGGCGCTGTACCAGCTGGTGGTGTCCAGCACCGGGCCGGGCGAACCCCAGCCGCCGTTCGGCATGTACTCGTTGTCCAGCTCGCTGTAGAGCGAGTCGTTCGAGGAGATCGTGTAGAACGACTGGTTGATGTGGTCGCCGGGCTGACCGCTGCTGGGCTGGTCGCTGAAGAAGATCCGGGCGGCGTAGGTGCCCGTCAGGAAGTCGGTGTCGGCGTTGTCGACCTGGGCCTGGGTGGTGCCCTGCTTGGTCCCGTCGGTGCTGGCCCTCAGCTGCAGCGTCTGCCCGCCCTGCGCGGTGGGCTCGGCCGGGAAGCTGACGCCCGCCGCCGACCAGGTGTCGGCCACGCCCGGACCGCCCTTGCTGGTCCGGATCCGCCAGCCGTGCTTGACCAGGGCCGGGTCGGTCGCGCCGCTGTAGTGGAAGTTGTCGAACGCGATCCCGGCCGGCGCGGCCGGCTTCGGGTTCGCCGCGGCGGCCGGCTGGCCCGACGCCGCGGTGGAGTCGGCGGGCTGGTCGCCCCAGGCGAGCTTGCCGGCTATGTACGCGGTGACCAGCTTCGCGGGCTTGAAGCTGGTGTTGGCGGGCTCGAACGAGCGGTCGTCGGCCTGGTTCAGGTCCTGGTGGTCGAGACGGTAGAGCTGGAGCTGGATGCCCTTGCTGTTGACCCCGGGCTGCAGGCTGCCGGCGCCCGCCGTGAAGCTGAGCTCCAGGTAGTGGTCTGCCTTGTCCGACGGGTTGGCGAGCGCGACGATGGTGCCGTCGATGTTCGCGCAGCCGACCGCGGCCTCCACGCAGTTGAAGCCGTACGGGACGCCCCCGTCCGCGGTGAAGTAGTACCGGAGCGTCACCTCGTTGAGCGGGATCGCCTTCTTGGAGCTGTTGATGACCTCCAGCCACGGCTTGGCCACCGGGACCACGGCCGTCGGCTCGGTCCTGTGCCGGATGGTCAGATCGCTCGGATCGGGATGCGCGGCGCGCCAGGCCGGGTAGAGCGCGTTGCCGGCCGCAACGAGCACGATCACCAGGAACAGCAATTTGAGCACGTTCCAGACGCGCCGACGCGACGCGCTGCGGGCAGATCCCACGGGAGCTCCTAGCACAGGTGCGACGCGTTACCGAGGGCGCGCCTTCAAATGATGTTCAGAATTGACCGGATTCGCCTGCCATCCTAGCCAGTGCGGGCGCTGCCCCCGGGGCCGGACCGGAAATTCCGGTGTGACGTGCTCAACAGCGCACCGCGGCCAATTCCGTGACACACCGACAGTCACCGGCCCACCGCTCCCCGACCGCCTCCGTCCCGAGAATTCCGGGAACCCATGTCCTCCGGCGACGGAAATGCGCGAGGGAATCCCATCTCTCGTCAGATATCCCCGTGCAGGGAGATTCCGAGGTCAGGACCGGTATCGGCCGGACCGCCGAATCGGCGGCGTTCCGGGCGGCCGGAAGGCCGCCCGGAGCGGGAGGTCAGAACCGGAACCAGGTCGCGCGCGCGGCGACGTCCGTCGAGCGGTCCTTGGCGACCTGGGCGATCCCCTCCGGGGTGAGCGCCTGGTCCCAGATCTGGACGTCCGCGATCGAACCGTCCCAGGCGTCGGCCCAGTGGGACTTGAAACGCGCCCGGCCGATCTCGATCGGGCCGTTGGTGGACAGGATCCCGGACACCGGGGTGGTCATCGCGAGGGCGCCGTTGACGTAGAGCGCGATGCTGCCGGCCTTGGCGTCGTACACACCGGTCAGCGTGGTCCACTCGCCGATCGGGACCGAGCCGGGGGCCTCCGCCAGAACGGCCTTGCCACTCTCCGCGGCGGTCTGGACCTTGAACACCCACTGGTTGTGGCCGGGCCGGAAGTCGCGTCCCAGATAGAAGGAGAAGAATCCGTCGCTGCCCTGGGACAGGATGGCCCGGGGCTGCTCCGGCGCGTTGTTGCGCACCACGGCGGAGACGGTGAAGCTCGTGCAGGTGTTGACCACGACCGAGTCCGCCTCGGCGTAGCCGTCGGCGCTGCCGCGCAGGGTCAGCGCCAGGCCGCTGTGGCCGTCGATGGTGCCGACGTGGGTGCCCGCACCGAGGCGGACGTCGTTGGCGCCCTTCGAACCCGCGGGGGAGGGCGCGATGCAGTTCGGCGCCGACGCGACGGGCTGGTCGTCGGCCGACGGCTTCTTGTCACCGGTGCCGCGCAGGACCACCGCGGTCGCCACCATGCCGGCGACCACCAGCACACCGACCACGCTCAGCACGATGCGCATCCGGCGCTTCCTGCGGGCCTCGCGCTCGGTGGCCTCGGCCATCGCCGCCCAGTCCGGAGTGCTGTCGTTCATCGCCGGCTGGAAACCCGGCGCGCCCCAGCCGTCGTTGCCGCCCTGGCCGCCGCTCACGTTTCCCCCACTTCCCCCAGCACTATCCATGGGTCGAAACTTTAGGCCACCCGGGAGGATCCGCAAGCACCGGGGGGCCGCAGATCCCGGGCCCACTCCGGCCGTCCCGCCGCAGGCGGGGGCCGCCCCGTCCCGCCTACCGGACACTGCCCAGGTCGCCGGGTGACAAAACGGCCGAAAGGGGCGCCGGTCCGCCGGTTTGCGATGACGTTCACGACGCAATCGTCCCCACGCAGACAATTCGCATTCCCGGCGCCGCCGACGTAATCGCCGCCCCCCGCCCGGAAATGGCCGCGGGAACGGATTCCCCACCCGCCGCCGGAGGCTTCCGGCCCGCACCGGAATGCCGCCGCACCGTGGTTCCGGCGGCCCGCACGCCCGCCCCGTCGGCCCCGACTCCGGCCGGCCCCGGACAACGCGAAAGCCCCAGGCCGTTGACCTGGGGCTCTCACTCCGAGCGGGCGACGAGAATCGAACTCGCGCTATAAGCTTGGGAAGCTCATGTTCTACCATTAAACTACGCCCGCATTGACGAGCCGTCAGTGACCGCTCGATCGATCACCACTGTACCCCATCCGCGGAGCCATCCGGGCGTCCGGCATGAACGCGGCGCCGGGCCGGTGCGGCGGGCCCTGCCGGGGCGTAGCGTGTGGGCCGCCCGGTCGAGGTGGAGGGCGGCGAGCCGCTGTGCGTGATGTCCGGAACATCCCCTAATGTGACGCTGTCGCCGGGGCGCACGCAGCGCCGGGCGCAGGGTGTCCGGGGAAGACTGGGAAGGGGACCGATGGATCAGCGCACCGTCGTTCGTTGTGCCGAGGGGCATCTGTTCAGCACCACCACGTTCCCGATGCAGAACCTCGGTGCCGGCCGGCTCGGCCCGGGGAGACTGATCCGCTGTCCGCAGTGCGGGCGGCTGCGCAGCTCGGTACCGGCCGATCCGGGTGAGCTGTCGGCGCCGCAGCTGGCGCGGGCGCTGCGGCTGGAGGCGGCCGAGTTCCTGGCCTGAGCGGGCGCGATTGGTCGGGCGCCCGCAGGTGCACGTAACCTCGGTGGCGTGCTGCTCTCTGACAAGGACATTCGTACCGAGATCGACAAGGGTCGGGTCGTGATCGACCCCTTCGACCCCTCGATGGTCCAGCCGTCGAGTATCGACGTCCGGCTCGACCGCTTCTTCCGGGTGTTCGAGAACCACCGGTACCCCCACATCGACCCCTCGGAGGAGCAGCCGGACCTGACCCGGCTGGTCGAGCCGGAGGGGGACGAGGCGTTCATCCTGCACCCGGGCGAGTTCGTGCTGGCGGCGACGTACGAGCGCCTCACGCTGCCGGACGACGTGGCCTCCCGGCTGGAGGGCAAGTCCAGCCTGGGCCGGCTCGGTCTGCTGACGCACTCCACGGCCGGGTTCATCGACCCCGGCTTCAACGGGCACGTCACCCTGGAGCTGTCGAACGTCGCGACGCTGCCGATCAAGCTCTACCCGGGTATGAAGATCGGGCAGCTCTGCCTGTTCCGGCTGTCCTCGCCGGCCGAGTTCCCGTACGGCTCCGAGCGGTACGGCTCGCGCTACCAGGGTCAGCGCGGCCCGACGGCCTCGCGTTCGCACCTGAACTTCCACCGCACCGACATCTGAGCGGCGCGGACCGGCCGCGCGGACGCGGCGACGACGACGAGGGGCGGCCGGGTGACCGGCCGCCCCTCGTCGTGTCCCCCCGTCGTGCTCCCCCGCCCCTGTCGGCCCCTGCCGTACGGGGTTCAGGCGCGCTTGGGGCGGGTCACCGCGACCAGTTCACTGCCGTCCTCGGACAGGGTCAACTCGGTGCGCAGCTCGGCGAGTTCGCCGAGGTGGTGGAGGTGGGTACCGCCGCAGAAGATCTCGGCGGTGCCGGCCGGGAGTTCGCACTGCCAGCGGCGGCGGGCGGTCAGCTCGGGCCCGGGGACCTCGATGCGGACCTGCGCGTCGGCCGCGACCCAGGCGGCGAGCCGCTGGTTGACGGCTTCGGTGACGGCCGGCAGGGCGTCGGCGAGGGCGGGGAGGTCGTCGGCCGCCTCGGTGGTGAAGCCCTTCTTGCGCAGCGACTTGCCCAGCCGGTAGGTGTCGGTGCTGGCTTCGGTGTCCATCACCGAGCTCGCCATGGCGAGGCTGTCGAAGTCGGGGTTGCCGAAGGCGTCGCTGCGGCCCGGGTCCTTGCGCCAGCGGGCAGCGAGGGCCTCGTTGAGGGCGAGGGCGAGCAGGTGGCAGCCGCTGTGCGCGGCGGACAGCAGGCCGCGGCGGTGGGCGTCGACGCTCAGCTGGGCGGTGCGGCCGGCCGCGGCGGCGAGGGCGTCGGCCGAGGACTGCGGCAGCACGTGCAGGACCAGCCAGGACCAGTCCTCGTCGCCGCGGCGCACCGGGATGTCGGCGCCCACCAGGACCTCGCCGCCGTCCGGGCCGACGGCGCCGGTCAGGCAGTCCACCACCGGGTGCTCGACGCCGTCCACGGTCAGCGAGCCGTGGTCGGCGGGCTGGTCGGGCCAGGTGTGGTCGAGCGGGTGGAAGGGCGTGGCCGCGGTGATCACGGCGGTGCGCCCGTCGGGGAGCCGGTGCACGGCGAGGATCTCCGACTCGCCGTGCACGGTCCCGGCCGGGAAGCTGACGTGCGTGGTGGGGAGGGTCATTCGATGGCTCCGGTCGCGGTGGGGCCGGCGGTCGCGGACGTGACGGCACGGGCGGAAGCGGGCAAAGCCAACAGCCTATAGCCCGCGGTGCGCGGGGCCCGGTCACCGTCCGACCGCCGGGGTGCCCGGGCGTCGGTCGGTACGGCTCAGCCCAGGGTGGGCAGCTTGATCAGGACCAGCAGCGCGAGCAACTGGAGGGCCGCCGCCCCGGCGGCCTTGCCCCAGGGCAGGTCGTGGACCCGCCGGACCATCGTGGTCAGCAGGACCGCGCAGAGCAGCCAGGTGGCCCAGCCCACGGCCTGGACCACCATGTTGTCGGCGGGCAGGAACAGGGCCAGCAGCAGCCTCGGCGCGTCCGTGGTCCAGCCGATCAGTACGGCCAGGCCCACGGTGGACTGCCAGGGCCCGTCGCCGCCGAACTGGCGGGCGAGGGCGTAGGTGACCGCGCCGAGCACGGCGCCGGCCAGGGTGAAGCCGACGGCCGCGCCGGCGATGGCCCACACCGCGACGGAGAAGGTCGAGTTGACCACCTCGTTGTGGGTGGAGCCCATGCCGAGGACGGCGAGCACGCCGTAGATCAGCGAGACGCACAGCGCGGGCAGCCAGACATGGTGGTCGCGCATCCGGGCGAAGGTGCGGGCGGGCTCGCGGTAGATCCCGGCGAGCAGGGGCCGCCAGGCGAGCCTGGGTCCGGTCGGCGGCGGGGTGCTGCGGCCGCCGGCCCGGTAGACCGCGACGTTGTCCTGGCCGCCGTAGCCGTCGGGCCCGGTGCCGTAGCCGTCCGGCCCGGCCGGGTACCCGGCGGGGGCGCCGTACGGGTCGTAGGGGCCGTAGGGGTCGTCGCCGACCGCGAAGGCGCGGGTGTGTCCGGGCTGGTCCGCCGCGTACGGGTCGCCCGTGCCGGCCGGGTGGGCGTCGGGCTGCGGGTAGGCCTCCTGGGCCGCGGTGAAGTACTCCGGCTGCCCGGTCGGGCCGCTCCCCTGGTGCGGGGACGCCGGGCCGCCCGGTGCGGGCCAGCCCTGCCGGGGGTCCCCGCCCTGCCCACTGTCGTATCGATTACCTGCCACGGGATCGACGGTACCCGTTCGTGCTGACCGGCCGTCGGGTGATCATGGCCCTGTGGGGAGATTGGGGCCGTCCTGTGACGACCCGCCGGACCGCCCGGCCCGGGCGCGGTGGCCCGGGCACGGTGCGGCGCGGTCAGCGGCTGGCGACCTCGGAGCGGGTCTGGCCGCTCCCGTGCACGGCGGCGGCCGAGACCTGGCCGGCCGGGCACCCGCCGGGGCCGGCCGTGGTGCGCACCGCGCCGACCGGCAGCAGCGTGCCGCAGGCGACCCGCAGGCCGCTGGGCAGCTCGTTGTCGGCCTCGACGATGGCGCCGTCACCGATCACGGCGCCGTCCAGCGAGGTCCGGGCGCCGACGGTGGCGTACGCGCCGACGATCGAGTCCTTGACGTACGCGTCCGGGCCGATCACTGCGCCGGCCAGGATCACGCTGCCCTCGATGATGGCGCCGGCGGCGACGCTCGCGCCCTCGGCGACCACGGTGCCGGAGCTGAGCACCGCGCCCAGGTCCACCTCCGCGCCGGGCAGCAGCAGCGCCTCGCCGGTCGGGCCGGGCACGGCCGGGGAGTCCACCTTGCCGAGCACCAGGTCGGCGGAGCCGCGGACGAAGGCGCCGGGGGTGCCGAGGTCGAGCCAGTACGAGGTGTCGACCACGCCGCGCAGCAGGGCGCCGCTCTCAAGCAGCTCGGGGAAGGTCTCGCGCTCGACGGAGACCTCCCGACCGGCGAGGATGCGGTCGATGACCGAGCGGGTGAAGACGTAGCACCCGGCGTTGATCTGGTCGGTGACGATCTGCTCGGGCGTCTCGGGCTTCTCGAGGAACTCGAGCACCCGGCCGGCCGCGTCGGTGGGGACCAGGCCGAAGGCGCGCGGGTCCTCGACCCGGGTGAGGTGCAGGGTGACGTCGGCGCCGGCGGCCAGGTGGCTGTCGCGCAGGGCGGCGATGTCGACGCCGGAGAGGATGTCACCGTTGAAGATCAGCACCGGCTCGTCCGGGCCGCAGGTCAGCCCGGAGGCGGCGTTGCGGATCGCACCGCCGGTGCCGAGCGGCTCCTTCTCGGTGAGGTAGACCAGCTCGATGCCGTACGGGCTGCCGTCCTGGAAGTGGTCCTCGAACACCTCGGCCAGGTAGGACGTGGCGAGCACGACCCGGGTGACCCCGGCGGCCGCGGCGCGGGCCAGCTGGTGCGCGATGAACGGGACGCCGGCGACGGGGAGCATCGGCTTCGGCGTGTGGGTGGTCAGCGGGCGCAAGCGAGTGCCCTTGCCACCGACCAGCATGATGGCCTCGGTCATGGACTGCGCTTCTCCAAGTTCCGGCGTGTCCGCGGCCGGGGCCCCAGGGCCGACGGCTCGCGACTGACGTGCGCTGCGCCGACCGTCCGGGGACGTTCGGCAACCCGCATGTCACGGGTCTGGCGATTACTATATTTGGCTTCTCGGTGCACCCCGCCCGCACCCCCGGAGGAGGGCTCCGGCCCCGGCCGGGCGAGCCGGGTCAGGGGAGCAGCCAGGCAGCGGTGGCTGGGACGCCGGCCGAGGTGCCGCCGGTTCCCTTCAGCTGGGCGACGGCCCCGGCGGGAAGGGCCCGGTCCCAGACCTGGACGTCGCCGATCGCCCCGTCCCAGAAGTCCGTCCAGGCGGACTTGTAGCGGACCCGGCCGATCTGGAGCGGGCCGCCGGCCTGCCAGATCCCGGTGACCGGGGTGGTGTTGGCCAGCTGGCCGTCGACGTACAGCTGGATCTTCTTGGTGGCCGCGTCGTAGACGCCGGTCAGCAGCGTCCACTGGCCGGTGGTGGCACTGCCTCGGGAGAACGCCTGGTAGGTGGTGTTGTCCTGGGCACCGGCGGCGGTCTGGACCTTGAACACCCACTGGTTGTGGCTGTCCCAGTAGTCGCGGCCGAGGTAGAAGGAGTAGTAGCTGTCGCTGCCCTGGGTGACGACGGCCCGGCCGCCGGTCGGGGCGTTGTTTCGGACCATGGCGGAGACGGTGAAGCTGCGGCCGGTGTCGACCACCGGGCCCGCGCTCTGGCCGTAGCCGTCGGCGCTGCCGTGCAGCACCAGGGTCGACCCGCTGTGGCCGTCGGTCGGCCCGACGGCGGCCGCCGGGGCGAGGGCGATGCCGTGGCCGCCAATGCGGTCGTCGAGCTGGGCGGGGGCGGCGGGCCCGCCGGGTGCCGCGGGTCCCGTGGACGGCTTCGTGGTGGCGCCCAGTGTCCGGCCGCCCGGGGTCGGTGCGGCGCCGGACGGGCCGGCCTGGTCGCCGGGGGACGCGGCGGGTGCGGCGCTCGCGGAGCCGGACGCGGAGGCGCCGGT
>NZ_JAIZ01000012.1 GCF_000710465.2 Kitasatospora sp. MBT63
GGGTGGGCGGGGCGCTGGGGAATGGTCGTTTTCACCGTGACGGTGGCGGTGACCGGTTGCGCCCCGCCCGCCGGCAGCTCGTTGACCTCCTCGGTGCCCATGACCTTCGCCGTGAGGTCTCGCCACCACTGCGGGTTGGGGTTGTGCGGCTGCTCGGGGGCCGCCGGCCGGGGCGCGGCGGGGGCATCGGTGATCTTGGCGAGGCCGGCGCGGTCCTGCGGGCTGAAGGGCGGGAAGTCGGGCCGCAGGGGCTGGTCGGCGGCGGGCACGACATGCGTCGGGACGATCACGCGGGTTTCGGGGGGCGTGCCGTCTCCTCCGTCGGAGGCACTCGGTGCGAGGGTCTGCTCGGTCATCGCGCCACGCTCCCGCCGAGGACATGGACGATCAGCGCGCTGAGCAGCACCCCGTAGATGGCGGCGGCCGTGAGGAACAGGGCGGAGGCGAGGTAGCGGAAGACCTCTGTGAACATGGCGTGGCCTTTCGGGTCGGGGCGGACGGGGCGTGGTCAGTGCAGGCGGGACAGGGCCGTGGCGACCAGGCCACCCAGTGCGAGCAGCAGGCCAAGACCGAAGCCGAGGCCGAAGCAGAGGACGAGGGGGTCGGTGCGCAGCCGGCCGGCGACGCCGGTCAGCTCGGCGGCGGCGACCGCGGCGATGCGCAGCCGCTCGGTGAGCCGGGTGGTCTGCCCCGCGGGACCGTCCTCGCCCTTCGGGCCGGCCGCGACGGGCACCGGCAGCCGGCGCGACTGCGGACCCACGGCGATGGCGACGGCCTGTTGGCGCTCGTCGACGGGACCGATGCGGACGTCGCCGTTGTCGGTGCGGCTGATGCGGATCTCGTGCGCGGGCATGGCGAAGCTCCGGTCGGCGGATGGCGGGTCGAGTGGTGGGACGGAGAGGCGGCGGGCCCCGCGCGCGGCCGGCGGATGCCCCGCTCCCCCATCCGGGGCCGGGCATCGTCCGCAGGGGCGGTAGGGCACCGCGAGAATCGGTATTCGTGCAGGTAGATCGGCTAGGGGGCGGGCTACCGCGACAGGTGTGCGGGCCCGGCGGGCGACTTCCGCAGTGGTCGGCCAGAAGTGGCCGGCCACCACGGGATGGGCCCGTCAGGCAGCTCGGGCCGGGTGCTTCGTGTCGGTTCGGGGCTGCGGCCGGGGCGGTTCGGCGGCCGTCGGGAGGGCCGCGTCGGAAGGCGTTTCCAGGAGCGTCTGCGCCTCGTCGTCGGCCTCCTGGCGGGCGCGGATCCAGTCCGATATCGGCCGGATCACCACCAGTCCCAGCAGGGTGGAGCCGCCGGCGAGCGCAGCCGAGACCAGAACTTGGCTCAGGGTCATCGCGGCATTTCCTAACTCTCAGTCATCAAATCTGGAGGTCGAGCGGCCAGCAGGAAGGCCGTGCCGGCCTGGAGCTGCCCTTCCGGACCGCCGCCGGCCGGAGCACGGGGGCGGCGGCCCAGAAGGGCGAGGTACCGGGAGCGGCGTCGCGGAAGTCCCGACGCCCAGGGCCGGAGCAGTCAAGCCGCGGCAGCCGCGGCACCCGCGTACTCCCTCTTCTTGGGCTGAGCAGGGAGCCGGTTGCCCGCCGCAGGTACGGCGGACGCCGAGTCCTGCGCCGGCGTGCTCTCCGCCTCGGTCTCGGCGGCCAGGGTGGGGGCCACCTCCATCGCGGCCTTCGCCTTGATCTGGCCGACGCCCAGAAGCTTCTTCACCTCCCGGATGCTCAGCGGCAGCTGCCCATCGGCGTCCAGGTACGGCACCAGCTTCCGGGCGCGGCTGAGGTCGTCCTCGCCGTCCTCCTCGGACTCGTCCCCGCTGTCCTCGCCCTCCGCCGCCGTACCCGTCGGCTGAGCCGTCGGGGCGGGCGTACCCGGGTGATCGACGCATGCGTGGCGGTCCGGCTCGTACACGCTGTCGGGGCCGGGCACGTACTCGTGCTCGACCTCCTCGGCGGGTACGGGCGCACCCGGCCGGGGCGCGCCCGTACCCGGCTCGGCGGCGGGCGTACCCGCGTCCTGGCCGGGTGCACCGGCCGTGACCTGCGAATTCATCCCGGGTACACCGTCAGCGGGCGTACCCGTACCCGGCACTGCGGGGGTCGGGTACACGCTCGTACCTGGCTGGGCCGTACCCGGGTACGCAGCTGTACCCGGCTGCGCCGTACTCGGGTACGCGCCCGTGCCGGGCTCCGCCGTACCCGAGTACGGCTCTTCGGCCGGCCGGGTACGACCCTCCGTACCCGGGTTCGTCGGCAGCGGCGTACCCGTACCCGGCTGTCCCGCCGCCAGGTACGAGGCGGGTACGGCCGGGTACGGCTTGTACTCGGGTACGGCCCCGCGGGTACCTGCGGTCGAGTCCTGCACCGGGGGTGTACCCGGGTGGGCACCCGTACCCGGCTCGGCCGTACCCGGACCCTCGCCGACGAACGACCGGAGTACGGTCTCCACCGCCGCACGCTTGCGGAAGTCGACCCCGGCGGTGTCGGGGGTGCGGACCAGGCGCTCGAGGTCGGCCAGGATGTGGGTCTGGTCAACAAGCGCGACTCGGGCCTGGGCAGCTTGCGCGCGACGGACCGCGCGGGTCCGCCCTCGGGCTGCGGACCCGCGCTGCGGCCCCGGTTCCTTGTCCTTGGACTGCTCGTCCATAAGCCGCACCCTGTACAACCGGGTGGCGGCGGTCTGGATACGGACCCGGCGGGTGGCGTCGGCCTGGGAGAGGTGTTCGTCGGCGGCCAGGGCGAGCGCCACCTTGATGCCCTCGATGGGGTGGAGCATCCGCACCATGCGGATGCGGCGGTCCAGCCAGTCGCCGGCCCGGCGGGCGAGCTCGCGGGCGGCGGTGCGCTCCTCCAGGCTGCCCAGCTCGAAGAGCAGCGCCGCGATGATTGGCCACGGCGCGCGGGCCACGGCCTCTCCGAGGGTCGCGCCCTCGGAGGCCGAGAAGGCGGAGGAGATGAGGGCGAACACCCATACCAGCGCACCGCTGATGCCGGGCGGCTGACCGGCGCGGGAGCGGCGCCGAGCACGGGCGCCGCAGATGTAGGCGGCGACGTCCAGGGCCACGAAGGGCAGCCAGTCGAACGGGGAGGACAGCCCGATCAGGTCGCGGCCCATCTTCCGCAGCCCGTTCGAGGACAGTCCAGCCGCGGCCGAGGCGACGGCGACGGTCCACAGGTCGTCGGAGCGCCGGCCGCGCGCGTCCGCGCGCAGGTTGCGCTCGGCGATCTGCTCGTCGGACATGGTCAGCTCGTCCTCGTAGGTCCGCTCCGCCTTGCGCCAGCGGTGCAGGATGAGCAGCGCGGTGGCGACGGCCACCAGGACCCCGGCGAGCAGATCGGTGTGCGAGGCCAGCCAGTGGGGGGACGGCAGTAGGGAGAGAGGGGTGGACATTTCTGGGTCTCCTGGTCGGGCCCGGTGGGCGGGAAGTACGGGACGCGGCCGACTCGGTGTGACTCGAATCGGCCGGCTGTCCAGCGGGGAGGGGGAAGCGCCCACCGGGTTCGGCTGGGCGGGTCGGAGCAGGCGCGGTGAGACCGTCGCCGAGGACGCCGCCGAGATGCAGGCGGACTCAGACCGGGAGGTGACTGCCGGTCAGGATGTGGTGGACCAGGCCGAGGCCGAGCCGCGCGGAGCCTGCACAGCCCTCGGCCCGGCGGTCGGTGAGCAGGAGGTAGGCCAGGTCGTCGAGGCGGTTGGTGAACCTGGACATCTCGGCGCTGGTGGCCGCTCCCGGCCGGGCACGGCCGGCACTCAGGAACGCCTGGAGACGCAAAAGCCGGGCCAGCCTGCCCAGCTGGACGAACACCGATCGCAGCTGGCCGTGCACGGAGACCACGGACTCGTTGGCGTCCAGGTCGGTGATCGCGCTGAGGAACCTCAGCGTTGCCGCCAGGACCTGTGCCCGAAGTCCCGGCCGCTCCAGCGCACGGCGGAGCAGCGCGGGGTCCGGCGGGTGCCGCTCGAAGTGCTGGGCGGCGGCCTGCGCGGCGTCGGCCAGACGCTCGGCGCGGAAGGTGGCGAACGGGGGCATCAGGTCCGGGCCCGGTTCCGGGCGGCGCGGCGCTTCATCGCACGACGCTCGTCCTCGCTCATGCCGCCCCAGACGCCGGCGTCCTGGTTGGTCTCCAGCGCCCTCTGCAGGCACTGCTCCATCACGGGGCAACGCCTGCAGACGGATCGGGCTTCCTCGATCTGGAGCAGGGCCGGGCCGGTGTTGCCGATCGGGAAGAACAGCTCGGGGTCCTCTTCGCGGCAGACAGCGCGGTGAATCCAGTGCATCGTCGTCTCTCCTTTCTTGGAACGGTGGGCCGGCCCGGTTGCCGGGCGGCGGTGACTCGGGTGAAGCCGTGGTCAGGTTCCGGGCGCGCAGCGGCCCGGGCAGGGCTTGAGGCGCTGGGCCTGGTGGGTGGACCGCTCGTCGCTCACCGCGGACCGTCGTCCTCGCGGACCGCAAGGTCGTCGAGCGCGGCGAACCGGCGCATCAGATCCGCCTCGAGCAGATCGAGAAGGGTGGGGTCGGCGGCCAGCACCGCGTCCTGCACCGGCGGGCATCCCTCGATCGGGACGTCGGCCGGGCAGCACAGACCCGCCAGGTGATCAGCGCGGGCCCGGTCGAGCGGCGACAACGGCGCCGGGGCGGTGCCGTCCACGAGCTCCGCCGGGTGGGGGTCGGGCAGGTAGACGCTGTCGGGCCCGGGCGCCTTCACCGTGACGGTGCCGGCCATGCAGGAGGCCCGGTAGGCCCATCGCCCGGCGCGGACGGCCAGCCAGAACTGCAGCCGGTCCGCCCTGTTGGCCAGGACGTGGAGGTGGAGGGCGTCCAGCAGGCCGGTGGCCCCGGAGGCGCCGAGCGCGAGAAGGGCGATGCCACCCTTCACGGCACGCAGCGAGCCGGTCAGGCCGCCGCGGAAGAAGCACGGCACCTGCGGTGCCGGGGAGAAGCCGTCCATACTGACTCCGTTCGGGCCTGCCCGGCCCCGCGGTGGGTAGCCGGGCCGGCGCCGGGTGTCGGTCGCAAGCACTGCGCCTGCGGAGGCCGGGTGATCCGGAACCCCCCAGAAGCCGTACGGAGAAGGGCGGTTGACGCCGTTCTCGGCTGCGGGTCCTGGGCAGCTCCGGAGCGAACTGCGACTCGGCCGCCGTCTCCCGTGCGGGAGGCGGCGGCCGAGTCGAACAGGTACTTCGGGTGGAACTTGGAGTGCGTGACGGCCGCGCCCCTGTGTCAGGGAGGCGTGACGGCCGCTTACCGCCCGGCCGAGGCCGGGACGATCTCGCCTGGATGGTGAGCGGGGAGGCGGGCCCCGCGGCCAAGGTTCGTGCATCGATCGACGGCTTGTTGATCACCTCGCAGCGGCGTCACGCTCGCGGCTGCGGGGTCTAACTCTTCTGCCACACTGTTGAGTTGAGAAGTAGGCGGGCACTTCCATGGAACGGCCCCCTCGGGCCGCCCTTCCGGGCGCGTCGTGGTGGTGCAGAGTGCTGAGGCCCTGACGGGCCCGTCGCACACTCCCGGCGCCGCTCTTCTGGCATGGCCATGACAGAGCGGTTCCGAGAGCGCACGCCGGGACGGCGTACTGCGGGTGGTGATCTACGAGGCGCGCTGCGCCTACTGCGCGCCGCTGCTCTGCGGTGCGGGCTCCGGCACGGGCTCCGGCTGCGTCGGAGCCTTCGACCAGGCCAGGAAGAGGTCGGCCTGCCGGGCCTGCTGCTCCTGCTGGGCTTCCACTACTGGTCGCCCCCCTCCGGCTCGGCGGACGAACCCTCCGACGAGCCGGAGTCCTCCGGGCCGCGGCCTCCGATGTAGCTGCGGAACTCGGGCTGGAGCGTCATCAGGCACCCCCGCCCTCGACCGTGTACGGGCCGCCGCAGTTGCGCATGGTGTACTGCTCGGCGCCGGGCTGGTTGTAGGGGCCCGGGGTGTACGCGAGCTGACCGAAGTCGGCGCTGCGCGGGTCGAGGATGACCGGGGCGGGCGCGGGGTGCACTCCTCGTGATTCTGCAGGCGGCGACTGGTGCATGATGTCCATGTGGATCTCTCCTCGCGAGTTGATTCCTGGAGACCTCGGTGACAGCTGCTCAGGCGGAGCCGAGGTCTCTTGCTTTTCAACTACTGCCGCGCTCCAGGCCGTCGGCCTACTGCTGCCTGACCTTTCGCATCTCGTCGATCGACCAGACCGGGATACGAATCCCCCCGCCGCGCCGGCCCGTCCCGCCCTCCTGCGGCGGCTCCGACCCCAGGCGTTTGTGCGCCAGCAGTCCGGCCTTGATGTAGCGGTAGATCGTGCAGGCGTGCACCCCGAGGAGCGTCGCAGCCTCCTGGACGGACACATCCGGTTGCGGCGCCGCGTGCTGGCGGACCGCGGACCGGCGTGCTCGCCCTCGGTGGCCGGCCAGACCGAAGCGAGCTCCGGAGCTGACCGCAACACTCCTCGCAGGCGAACGCCCAGGCGCCGAACGGGCGGCATCCATGTGCTTTCTCCCCTGCGTGGATTCCCAACACTCAAACCGTATTGCTTTTTGCGAAAAGCAGCAAGCTTCTCATTGGGTCTCCGTGCGCCTACCTGGGCTTAATCTGGAAACCAGCAAGGTGAGACGGCTAGGAGAGTGGGGGAGAGGCATGGGCGGAGCTGGGTGGACAAGCAGCTCATCGCGGTACGTGGGCGTTGAAGCCCCTGGTGAAGCGTGGGTGGAGGAGGCGGCCGAGGCCGGCCGCCGGGGGACCCACCGGATCGTGGGGGCCGGGGTGGTCGAAGCGCCCGACAGGGTCGCGTACCTCCTCGGCGTGCCGACCGGTTCGCCAGTTGGTGTCCGGCGCCGCGCGGTGGACCTCGACGGCGTGACCGTGGAGCTCACCGACTCGTTCTTCCAGTTCGACGTGGCCGACGGAACGGCGCTGATTCGGGCCGCCAAGATCAAGGGCGGCCCAGAGAAGCTGCTCCGCGAGGCCGGGATCGAGATGCCTTGCGTCGCCGAGGAGATCGAGGCGAGGCCGGCCATCCAGTCCGAGGTCGACCGGCTGCACCTGCCGGCCGACGTGTGGGTGCTCGTGATGCACAGGACCTGCGCAACGGCGGACGGCCGCCCGATCCAGGTGGACGTGGTGGTCGCCTCTGCCCTCCACCAGCGCTTCCGCTACGAGATGTACACCACCGGGGAGGCATTGTGACAACCGATCAGGGCCGGCCGAGGAAGGCGGATCGGGAGGACCCGCGCGCTGTTCACCAGCGCATCGCGGCCGACCTTCGCGACGAGATCCTCTCGGGCGAACTGCCGCGGGAGGCGCGGCTGCCCTCCACGGCTCTTCTCATCGACCGCTTCGGCGCGTCGAATGCGTCGGTCCAGAAGGCCGTGAACCTGCTGAAGGACGAGCACCTCGTGACGTCGCGCGCAGGGGCCAAAACCACGGTGACCTACAGACCGCGACGGATCGTGGTCCCCGCCGCCTACTCAGCCCCGGCGGCACCGGGCGAGACGTACCGCTGGATCTCGGAGGCGGAGAGTCAGGGCGAAGCGGCCACGATCGAGCTGCTATCCGTCGGGAAGGTGGCGGCTCCGCGGGAGGTCGCGGCCGCCTTCGGCATCGAGGCCGGGGAGCCGGTTGCCCGCCGGACCCAGCTGCTGCGCCTTGATGATCAGCCGGCCGAGCTGGTGCACTCCCACTACCCGCTGGCGATCGCGGAGGGAACTCCTCTCCTGGAGCCCCGGAAGATCCGGGGCGGCACACCGGCGCTTCTCGCGGCGATGGGCCATACGCCGGCGCCGGAAGGGACCGTCGATCGAATCTCTGCATGCATCCCGACCCAGGAGCAGTTCGTTGCCCTGCATCTGCCGGGAGAGCTGATCCCCGTGTTGCGAACCTTCCGGGTCGTGCGCAGCACCAAGGACGTGGTCATCGAGGTCACTGTCATGGCGAAGGCGGGCCACCTCTACGAGCTCCAGTACACGTTCTAGAGGGTCGCCTTGCTGCTTTTTGCGAATGGATGTACCGTCAGCCAGGCATGATCACGCCAGCGGTGGCGCGGCGACACACGCGCGAGAGGCCAAGCAAACGCATGGCGATTGCCGTGTGTGATGGGTTTAGGATCAGGATCCGGCCGTCGTGGCTGACTGGGAGTTGGAAGCCCCGGTCAGCTGGACAAGTCGGACAAAAAGAATAGGCCCCCTTGGGCCGCCGGCGGGGTTGGAAGTCCCGCACGATCGGCGGCCGGGGGCCAGAGTCGGGGGCCGTGTATCAGACGGCTCCGGGTGACTCGTCGCGGAACACCTACTAGAGGATGGTGTAGCGCTGTGAATCAGCGTACCTGGATTGTGGTCTCGGGGTGCAACAGCACCCGGCCGATGTCGCGCAGCGGAACGCCGCGCCCGGCCAGCCCGGTCCAACCTGTCCCCATGACTTCCCCGCTGAACGCCGCCCCGCGGCCTGTGGGGTTCACCACTGCGCGTGACGCCCGATCGGGACGTATCCGCGTGGAACAGCTCGCGCTCCGAGTCGCCAGAAGCGTGGGTTTCGCTGTAGCTGCCGAGCGCAGCCGGCCCGGTGCGGGGGTGTGGATGACCTAGCCCCTCTAGGGGCGGCGCCCAGCTCGCTGCTCCTCCCTTGCCGGGGAGGACTTCGCGCAGCGCCGCCCGGGAGCAATCCGGTTGTCAGCCGGCTCGCGCCCAGATCGTCCACGTGAGGGACCGCCCTGGCAGGGGCCCGTCGCCTCTCGCACTCTTATTCGGTTTCTTCCCAGGAACCGCGTCAGCCCGGTGAGGGCCTTTTGCGTGCTCTCGCCAAGAGGCGATGAACGAGGCCATCATGCAGCAAACGGCTGCCGTTTGCCACTTCGGCATGCCCAAAAGTCCGTGGAGCCGTTGCTTTTCGGACTCCCTCCTCGCGCCCATGCACCCTCGTGCGATGGCGCCGTCCGGTGCTGCCCGGTCAGCCGGACAAGGGCGTGGGCGGTGAGCACACCAGCACGCGCGTACGACGGACCGCCGGCTCAGGTTCCCCCACAGCGATCGGCCGGTCCGGCTCTGCAGCTGGTCCCTGGCCAAGGCCCCGAGGCACCCGCCCCGCACCCGCTCGTGCTGTCGCCGGTGATGCGGTCCCGGTTGAGCGCGGCAGTGCGAGCGCTGCTGGCATCTCCCGGTCTGAAGGAGCAGAACGACTCGGTCCGGCTGGCCGCGGTGGTGCTGATGGCCCGCACCCCGGTCACGACCGGCGTGGTGGAGATCCGCAAGGCGGAGCTGGGCCGCTGGTGCGGCACGGGCCGCGACAACATGAAGCACGTGCTGCGGGCACTGCGGGGCGCCGGCCTGCCCGGTGACGTCCAGCCGGTGGTGGCGAGCGTCCCCGGCGCTTCCGACGGAGCTGAGGACTCCCTGCGGCTGAAGGTCCTGCCGCTGTGGACCGCGATGTCGTCCACCGTGGGCCCGGCCGGGCGCTGCCCGGAGACGGGGAAGCGGGATCCGCTGGCCCTGAGCCAGCGGGAACTCGCGGTCCTCTTCCGCCTGGTCGAGCACCTCTTCGCACCGGGGTGGGCCTTCCGGGACGGCCGCGATCCGGTGGTGGGTCTGCTGGCCTCACGCACCGGTCGCGGAGCCAGCACCGATCGGCTCGCTCTGCTGCTGCTGGTGCTCTCGGCGTCAGCCCGGGGCCGGGTCCGGTTGTGCGGCGGCCGGGTGGACAGCCACGTCGGACGACCGGCGGTGACGCTTTCGCGGATGCTGGGCTGCTCTCCGGCTGGCGCAGCGCACGTCCTGGTCCGCCTGGAGGAAGCCTGTGTGCTGACCCGTCCGCTCCGTGGCGCGTCCGGGCTGCGCTCGCGTGCGCGGATCGTGATCCCGGCCGTGGCCGCCGCGCACCAGGCCGACAACGCCACCTCGTCGGCGGGCCCGGCGCTGCTGGCCCTGCGGTCCGTCCTAAAGCCCGCCGCCGCCCAGACGGAGGCGTCGTCCTGCACGAAGGCCGCGCAGCCGCCAGTGGCCCGAGAGTGGCCGTCTGCGGATCGCTGGTGGGAGTTCTGCGGCGAGCCCGTGCTCGAGGAGCCGCCGGTCGCCGATCCGGCCCTGGAGGACGGGTTCGACACCGACCTCGGCTTCGCCGGCAGCCCCGCCGCTGCTACCCCACCCGAGTTCGCCGCTGCTGTCCGGGAGAACGCCCAGGTCAGCGGCGCACCAGCGTACGAGAAGCCTGCTGTTGGAGACCTCGCGGCTGTTACCCCCCTTCACGCCTTGCACTCTCCGGTGGTTGAGGTGGGTGGTCTTGCTCGCGCTGTAGATGGCTTTTCCGGCGCGTGCGCCGTTGGGGCTGAGGATGTCCGGCCGGAGCGCGCGGGTGCGCGCGAGGGCGAGTCCCGTGACGCCGCGCCGCAGCTGGCCGTCGTGGAGAGTTCCGGCCACCCGCTTCGCGGGGAACAGCCGAATCTCGACTCGACCGGCCTTCAGCAGCGCAAGCGGACCCCTGGCCGGGGACGGCGGGGCCGGCACCTGCAGTCGGTCTCGCCGGTGGCTCCTCCTGCGGACCTTGCGCAGGCCCTCCTGCCGGTTCTTCCGGTCTGGGAACGGCTCGACCGGTCGTATCTGCGCGACCAGGTGGTGGTCGAAGCGCGGAAGGCCCTCGGACGGATCGCCCTGTGGTCCGGCTCCAGCCTGGCCGTCGACCTGCTGGCCGACCGGCTCAAGGACCGGCTCCACCAGCAGGGTGGTCCCGCGATGGTCACCAACCCGTTCGGCTGGCTGATTCGCAAGGGCCTGACACAGCGCCAGATCTGCGGCTCCGCGAGCTGCGACGACGGCATCGACTTGACCTGGGGAGCCGACTGCGCGAGCTGCGACGGCCGCCTGGCCGACCGGCGCTCGCTCCGCCGCGCCCTGATCGCCCAGGTCGTCGCGTCCACTCCCGACGCCACCTTCGAGGACCGCGGGCCCGCGATCGACGCGCATCTGCGCCGGCACGCCGAGCTGCGGGCGGCCGACCTGGCTGCGGCTCTGGAGCGGGCCGAAGCAGACCGGAAGCGCTCCGAGGAGCGTCAGGCCCAGCGGGCGGCGCAGCGGCTGGCGGCGGAGCTGGAGCGGCAGGCCATGCCGTGCTCGCGGTGCGGCGCGCAGCAGTCGGCCGGGCTGTGCACCGGCTGCTCAGCTCAGCTCGCCGCTCGGGCGGCGCTGGCCGAGGCGGTCGACCTGGAGCTGGCCGGCGGTGCGGACCTGTCCGACAGGGCGAGCGTGCGGGAGGTGATCGCCCGGGCCCGGAAGAACCTGGATTCGGCGATCCGGCGGGAGCGGGCGACCAACGGGCTCGGTGCGGATGCAAGCACTGCGGCGCTGGCCCTGAGCGACATGGTGACGGCCCAGAACTGCGCGGGCACCGCCCGGACGTGGGCCCTGCGCGAGCTGGCCCGCAACCCCCAGGCGACGGAGGAAGGGCAGCTGGCGTACGACGCCGTGATGCGCACGGCCCACCGGTACGACAGCCGCGCCGCCGCCAAGCGCGAGGCCGTGGTGCAGGGGAGGGCCGCGATCCGCCGCACCGCCGAGTTCCTCCTGGACCGGCGGCTGGAAAGGGTCGCGAAGCTGCGCGAGCACGGACGCCCGGTGCAGCCTGCGGCACTGAGCCGTCGGGCGGTTGGTGAGGCCCTGGCCGCTGCCGAATCCGGGGGGTGAGCGTGCCGTCCAGGCGGCCCCGCGGTTCGGGGCAGACGCCTGCCGTGCGCAGGCCTGAGTGGGCGGCCTCTTCTCGGAGACGAACTGGTCGACCTCGAAGAACCGCCTCTGCCCGCCTGTTGGGGCTGGAAGACTGTCCCCCGCGGCGGAGTGGAGCCGGCCGGGGGAGAGGATCGCCAGTGGAAGCGGAACGCTTGGGCCACCATGTCGTCGACGGTGTCGCCTTGGACGTCCCTGCAACGGCGGAGGCGTTCAAGCGCCGGTTCGAGGAAGCCTTCGACCGACGCCAGCTCCACGTGGTCGTCGCGCTGGCCGGGGTGACCGGGCTGCTCGTTGTCATCGGGCAGTGGGTCGACCTGCTCGTCTTCCCGGCTCTCCTCGCCTTCGCTCTCCTGGTGATCGTCGTCGTCGGGATCGGCCAGCAGCGCATCCTCGCCCGTGGCGAGCGGAGCATCCTCGCCGGCCATCCCTGGCAGGTCTGGCCGTGCCGCGTGCAGGCGCTCACCCGGGCGGAGGCCCAGGCACTGCCCGGCCGTAAGCGGACCGGCACCACCGCGGTCCGCTTACACCTCCTCGCCCGCAACGGGGCTGTGGTGCGGTCGGGCAAGACCCGCCTTCCCACCAAGCTCTACAAAGCTATGACCGACGGCGTCGGCACGGTGTGGATCTGCGGCGACCTGCGGCAGTCGTACCTCGTCGCTGCTCCCGGTGGTACCGACTGGGCCTATTGCCACCCCGACGCTCCGCCGGCCAGCAAGGTCCACATCACCATCCGCATCTGATCGGACGTCGTTGCCCGGTTGCCGTCCTCACGGCCTTCCAGGAGCACCGTCGACGGTCAGGTCACCGTGTCCCGTCGCTCCACGGACTCCCAAGCTGTCGCTTCAGCTTCCACCGTCCCCACCACGGCAACGCGGCCCACCGCTCTCGGGCGACTCGCCACCCATCGTCCGTCAGGGCCATGGCCACAGTCCTGGTTCGTGGTTGAACATCGACGGCACCTTGAACCAGCGCGGCACCGCTCTCGTCGAGGATCTGGAACCCGTAGGCCGGGTCGTCGACGCGTACCGTGCGCCATCCGGTCGGCACGAACCAGGCCGCCAGGCCAACATCCATGGTGAAAGCGTTGCCACCGAGAAGGTTCAGCTCAAGACCGAGGAGTGCGTAGGTGCTCAGCTGCTCGGCGGGGCCGATGCCGATGGGAAGGAGTGGCTGCTCGAAGATCGCCCGGTAGATCCGGGTCTGGATCATCGCCCACTCTCGGTCTGTGACGAACGGCTTGACGGTGTCCCAGCCTTCCCCTCCCATGTCAAAGCCGAGCCTGACCTCTTGACCGTCCACCGCTGGCTCCTCCCCCGTCGGACCTGACCCGCTGGTCCCGCAGCTCAGGGCCGAGCCGCGGGGCTTCGCCCCTTGGTGCGGGGCGGTCAGCGAAGCAGACGCAAGGCTACCTGGGCCGCAGAACACCCGAGTTGCTCTCTCACTGCGGTGTCCTCGGCCCGCCGGACACCGTGCGGACCAGGTCGACGTCGCCGACGCCGGCGAGTGCGCCCTCCTCGAAGAGCATGTCTCGCCCGGCGCCGACTACGCCCTCATCACCCATGTCCGCCTGCCGGCGTCCCCCGGCCCCCGGCGCAGCGCCCTGCATCACTACTTCGCTGTCCCCTCCGCCCTCTGGGCTCCCCGTCGACGACTGGCTCGCCGCCCAGAGCCGACCTGCTCTCGGCCCGGCCTACTGGCACATGGGGACGCCGCCGACCGGACGGCCGCTGCGCACCAGCAGGGTGAGGGGCCGTTTCGGGTGGTCTTCGCCGAGGGTGCCCTCGTTCGGCTGCTCCGACTCCAGCGGCACGCCGGAGTCGGAGGCGTACGCCCAGGGCCAGCCGCGCTCCTCGTCCTCGGCGCTGGCACGGACGTAGAGTCCGCCCTCACCGTCGAGCACCAGGTCACCCGGCCGGAAGCCGCCTTCGCCGCCGGTGCCGCCGGTCCCGTGGAACTCCATGACCCGCTGGGCAAGCTGCAGTTCGGCCAGCCACGCGGCGTACCGAGCGGTGTGGAGCTGGTCAGTGGCCGGGTCGCCGAGCGGGATCTCGTCGGTGGCCCGGGTGACGACGGCGTTCGCCTGCGCGAGCCGCTGCCGCTCCAGAACGAGGCGGCCGTCGTAGTACCAGCTGGGAGGTTTCGGCATGGAGCCCATACTGGCAGGTCCGTCCGACAGCCCGTCCCACAGGCGTGCAACCCGGGCCGGGGAGCGGCGAGCGGAGCGGCGTGTCGGCAGCAGCTCTGGTGGCGGGCGTCCGGTGGGCTGCCGGTCATCGGATGAGGTCGGCGGTGATGTCGCCGGCGTTGACGAGCGCCTCTCGCAGCTCGGTGACTTCCGGGTGCTGGCCGGGGCTCGCGGCAGCGGCTGCGAGAGCGGCACGGGCGTGGCCGCGGACGTCGCGGTCGTCGGAGGGGTCGGTGGGGTGGGCCACGAGGAGGGCCAGCAGGGCGGGGGCTGCTGGGTCGTGCGAGAGACGGGCGGCCCGTTCGGCGACCTCCACCGGATGGCGCAGCTGAGGACTGTGCTGGGCGGTTTCGAGGGTGAGCGGTAGCCAGACGGTGTTGTCGAGTGCGGTGTCGGTCGCGAAGGCTCCGGCGCCGGAGAGGCTGCCGGCGGGCAGGTCGGCGGCGAGGGCTTGGCGCCAGAGGCCGAGGGCCCGGCCGGACCAGTCGGCGGGTGCGGTGGCGCGCTGCTGTTGGAAGGCCGTGCGCTCGAGGAGAAGGGCGACGGCGGCGGGACCACCGGGGTGGCCGGCGAGGTCGGTGAGGAGGGCGCTCGTGTCACCGAGTCGGGCGGGGTCGTCGAGGAGGGTGAGCGCGGTGTGGGTGAGGCTGGAGCCGCCGGTGGCTCGCAGGTGCTGCAGGAGTTGGGGCCGGTTGAGGTCTGCGAGCAGCGGCGGGTGGGCCGGGCCCCAGTGGAGCCAGGCCGCGGCGGGACTGGCTTGGCCTTCGGGCAGGGTCAGCAGGGTGTCGGCGTGGTCGCGGACCCACTGGGTGGCTGCGCTGTGGAGGAAGGGGAGGTGAGGGGCGAAGGCGTGGGCGGTTCGCTCGTCGGTTCCCGTCGCGGTGAGGACGTCGTGGAGCTGTTCCAGGAGGCCGTTGGGGAGGGTGCCGGTGTCGGCGTGGTGGCTGCTGGCGTGGTTGAGGAGGCAGTTGAGCGCCCGGCTGACCAAATCGATGGCGGCCGGGGTGTCCTGGCTTGTGCCGGCGGCTGCGGGGTGGGTGAGGGCGTCGGTGCGTTCGCGCAGGTGGGCGAGGGCGGGAGTGAGCTCGTCGTCGTCGGTGTGCCCGCGCTCCCAGGCGATGTTGAGGAGGTCGATCAGGGTGTGTTCGGCGTTTCGCCGCGGCCCGGCTTCGGCATTCGTGGCGGCCAGTGCCTGGAGCGTGGTGAGCGCGGCTGCGGCGGCGCTCGCTGCGGCGCCGTCGGTGAGGACGCCTGGGGCACGGTGGGTGTCGGCCGCGGCCGACAGGTAGACGGTGGTGAGTGCGGGGTTGCCGAGCGCCTGGGTGACGGCCGCCGGGTCGGTCGTCCAGGCCGCCGGGTCGGCCTCGACGAGCTGGCGCAGCGTCAGGAGGTAGGGCTGGCCGTCCGCGTCGGCGGCGGCGGTGATCTGCCGGGCGGCGGCGAGGGGCCCGGCGGCGGACGCGGTGGCGGCGAGGACGTCGACGGTGAGGTCGGGTTGCGGCACTGCGCTGATGGTGACGAAGTCCTCGGCCTGGCGAGGATCGCGGGGCCCGGCCGGGGCGATGGTCCGCAGGATGGCGAGGACGTCCGACCAGGGTGCCAGGGTCTGGGCCGGCAGGACGGGGGACCAGTCCCAGACGGTGAGCCAGTCGGCCGGGGGCCGCTCGCCGGCCTCCAGTGCTGCGCGTCCGCGGGCGAGCTCCGCGCTGGTGGGGGCGGTGCCGAGCGCGGCGGCCACGCTCTCGTGCAGGCCCTGGACGTGCTGGGCGGGGCAGGTGCGCAGGGTGAGGTCGACCAGCTGAGCGTTCTCCGCCGGCGGCCGCTCGGTGATCGCGCGGGGGACGAGGTCGAGCGCGGCCTGCCACCAGTTGCCGTCCGTGGCCGGGTGCTGCTCGTCCGGGGTTCGGCACTCGACCAGGTGAGCGGCCAGGATCCGGTCTTGGAGGGCAGGGTCCGCAGAGGCGAGCTTGGCGGCCCACATCTTGGTGCGCTCGGTCAGGGTGACCCCGGCTCTCGCGTCGGCTGCAGCGAGGTCGAGCAGGGCCCGGACCAGGCGCGGCCCGGGGCTGGGCGCCGGCTCGTCCAGCCGGACGTCGAAGAAGGCCTGATGGAACAGGATGGGCCGGACCTCTGGGGCGGTGGCGGCGATCTCGCGGGCAAGCAGGATCGCGGCGACGGTCCGCAGAAGCCGCACGTCCGGGTGGGGCTGCGCCGGTCCCTCATCGGTGGACCGGTAGGCGCTGCGGGTCAGGGCCTTCAGCAGTCGGCCGACCTGGTGGTCGGGCAGTTGGAGATCGTGGATCTCCTTGATGACCTGCTCTCGGTCGTCGAAGTGCAGGGTGGTGTCGTAGGCGGACCAGAGGTGGATGTCCTGGACGTCCTGGTGGCCGGTGATCGCGTGCTTGATCAGCTTCTCGACGGTGAGGATCCAGGTCCGGTCCCGGTCGGCCGGGACGACGGCGAGCGCCCAGTTCCCGGCGGCGGCCAGCAGCGGCCCCGGGGTGTCGGGGCGTGCGAGGAGCGCTTCCACCAGCACGGCGGTCTCGGTGTTCAGGGCTGCGCCGATGCGTCCGGCCAGGGACAGCCAGCGGACCTGGGCGTCGGGACCGCACGCGGTGACCCGGACCGCGCGCGGGCGCAGCCACGCGGCGGCGGCCGCGGGGTCCTCGGTCGTGAGGTGCCACAGGAAGGGCCAGGCCGGCCAGGTGCCGGTACCGGGCTCGGGCAGCAGCCAGATCTCGTCGAGCAGGTCGAGCCAGGCAGCGCTGGGTTGCGCCTGGAAGAAGTAGGTCATCGCGCGCGGGTCGGCCCAGCCGTTGACCTCGGCGGCGTCGGCGGCGGTCGGGGTAGGGAGGGCGGTGAGTTCGAGGACGCGCTGGGCTCGGGCGGTCAGCGGCACGAACACCTCGCGAACGGCGGCGAGGGCCTGGTGGTAGAGGTCGGCGCACCGCTGGGTCTGCGCGCCGTCGCCTTGGCCGTGGATGAGTGCGGAGGTGTCGTTGTAGAGCTGGCCCCACACGTCGACGGCCTCTTCCTGGCCGGGGCCCAGCCGCTGGCCGGTGAGGCGTTCGGTGAGCCGCATTGCCTGCCGGCGGCGCTGTCCGCCGGGCCGGTTCACCTCCTTCTGGAGGACGTCGACGGCGTCGAGCAGTGCGGCCTTGCGCTGGGGCCGGGATGCGGTGTCGGCGTCCAGGCCGGCGGAGACCGCGTCGATGACGTCCTTCGCCGCCGCCTTGATGCCGAAGGCGTTCGGGTCCTTGGCAAGGTAGAGCAGGGACTCGACCGCGCCCCGCACGCATGCCGCGGCGACCTGTGCCGGGCGCTCCAGGGTGGTGTCGCCGAGCACCCTGCGGGCGTCCCGGAACAGCGCGAGTGCGAGGTCACCTTCGTGGCCTTGCGCGGTCAGGGCCAGCGCGATGTCGTCCGGCACCTCCTCGACCGGCGGGGTGGACTCGGGTGCGTGGGTGGTGGCCTCGGTCACAGGCGCCACCGTAGTGGTGCGGGGTGCTCCGTCTCCACCTCTCGGTTTGGCAGCGGCGCCCCTGCGGCCCCGCCTCGGGCAAGAGGGGCACCCAGGATCTGAAGGCTCCTCTTCGCGTGCTCGGGCTCTGGGAACGGCCCGCGTGTCAGCGACGCCGCGGGCTGGGCGCCCACGCCACAGTTCGGGGCGGCGGCGGCCGCCGGTGCTCCCAATTCGTTCCCGGCCTGACGGCAGGCTGTGGAATCCTGCCCCGACCAGCACCACGAGGGGGAGCAATGCCGCATCAGCCACCGAATCGCACCGTCAGGCAGGACGGCGCTGTGCTGTTGCTCGCGTCGGTCTGCGGAATCGCCTTCGCGGCGGCAGCTGCCGGCGTCACCGCGAAGTCGCGACTGCTCTACCACGGTCCGGCGCAGGCCGGGCTTCTCGTCCTGGCCGTCGCCGGTGTGGGCTGGGTCTGCGGGTGGTGGGCGTTCCGGGCGCTGGGATTTCGTCGGCGCGCTCTCTCCGTTCGGCTCACGGTGACCGCCCTGGTGGTCGCCGTCGCCGCGGTGTGGGGCAGCACCGCCGTCGCCGCGGAGATCTGGAAGACGCCCTGGCAGCGGTATCTGGACGAGGTCGGCGGTCCGGGTGCGTGCCTGGCCGGAACGCCGTACGGCGAACGGCATGCCTCGGCCATCGTCTATCCCGCGCCCAACGCTTCCGGCCCGATGGAGGTCTGGCCCGGCAAGGGCGCCACGGCCGTCCTCCGGCTGGACTTCGATCGCGGGGAACCCACCGGCTCACCCCCGCTGACGATGCGTCCCGGGGTCTCATGACCGACTACAGCTGCCGCTGACTCGGCGCCAGCCCTAGGGATCGGGACGGGAACGGGGGCACCGGCACGATGCCGGTGCCCCCGTTCCCGTCCCTGACCGGGTCCTTCGGCGGAACGCTCTCAACGACGGTGCCGCGGGCGAAGGCCTGTGCGATGTCGTCCGGCACCACCTCGACCGGCTTGGCGGGCTCGGGTAAGGGGATGGTGTCCCCTGCGGAGCTCCTGCTGTGGATCGGCCGTACGCAGCGGCCGGCGCTCCGAGTCCGGGTGGGGCGCCGTTCGTCCCACCTCAGGCATGTGAGGAGGGGCACCCAGATCCTGGGTGCCCCTCCTCACATGCCCGGATTCCGGGAACAGCCCAGGTCTCAACGAAGCACCGGCTCGAGGTCGGCGCCGTCCTCGGTCAGTTCGTCCTGGGTAGCACTGACCTCGATCGCGCCGTGCACTTCTACGAACTGCCCGAGCAGGCGCCGGCCGTGGGCCGGGCTGTAGCCGGCCTGGCGGGCGAGCTCGGCTCCGGAGAGCTTCCTGCCCTCCCTCTTGTACTCCAGGTAGATGCGTTCGGCGCGCTTCTGCTGGTCCTCGCTCGGCTCGGCACCCGGGTCGAACAGAGCCGGGTCTGCGTCCGGCCCCGTCGCGGCGAGGTGGGCCTCATCGGCCGCCTCGGCCTCCCGAACCAACTTCGGCTCGCGGCCCGGGCCGTCCTGCTGCCGGACGGGCTCGGGGGTGTGAGCAGCGGCCAGGGGTGCTGCCGGAGTGTTCTGCTCCTCCTCGCGTCCGGCTGCTTCCGGCAGCGGGGCCGGGTCGGGCTTCGGGTGCACGTCAGGGGCAGGTGCGGCTGTGGCCCAGGCGTGCCCGTCGGCTTCCGGGGCGATGGGAGCAGCGACCGGAGCGACCGGAGCTCGCACCGTGTTGTCGGCGGTGTGGGCGGTCGGCAGGATCGGCAGGTTGATGTGGGGCAGTGGGTCGACCCTCGGCATGCCCGCCGCGGCCGTGGCGGCAGGAACCTCGATGGCGGTGGTGGGAAGCTCGGCCGGGTCCGCGGGCGGCTCCGGGGTGGCCGGAGCGGGCTCTTGCGCGGTGATCGTCGGTGCTGCGGGGGCGGGCTCGGGGACTCGCTCGAGGGCAGGGGCCGGATCAGGTTTGGTGAGAGGAGGCGTCCGGGGGATGCCGATCACGGGTCCGGCCAGCGCCTCGGCGTCGATCGGCACCCCGGCGCGCAGGGCGCGCAGCGGCTTCAGGGCGTCACGGCCGGCCAGGCGGCGCCATCGGGGTCCGTGCTCGTCGCGCAGCTCCATCCGCAGCAGTTGGGCCTGCTGGTCCAGGCGCAGCGCGGTCTGGAAGTCGGGGATCTCCCACAGGACCATGCGGCGCCAGATGCGGAAGGTGGAGCGGGGCGCGATGACCCAGCGGGGGAGGCGGATGGAGTCGAGGCGGCGGCGGTCGGCCAGCTTGTTGATCTTCGCAAGTGCGCCGCGGCATGCTTCGACAACCGCGATGAACAGGAGCGGGATCGCGGCGTGCATGGCCGAGCCGAGGAGGTCGGGCCAGGCTGCTGCGGCGTTGAAGACGATGGTGGCGCCGGTGAGAACCCAGGCGACGTAGCGCAGCCACGGGGAGCCGAGCCGGATCGAGGTGAGGAAAAGGTCGAAGGCGAGCAGGACGACGATGCCGACGTCGATGCCGATCGGGAAGGCGGGTGCGAAGTTGCCGAAGCCCTTCTCGCGCGCGAGTTCCTTGACGGACTGGTAGGAGCCCCAGAAGCCGATGCCCGCGATGATGGTGGCACCGAAGCCGATGACGCCCAGCGTGGCCTTGCGGCCCTTTGTCCATGCGACGGCTGACGACGACATGTCGGGCCCTCCCCTGTTGCGTCCGCTGGTACGCGGGCCGGCCCCCGCTGCGGACGTGGCGTGCTCGATCGCCGGTCGGTCCTGGTGCTCGTCGTGGTGACGGGCACCCGCTCCTAGCGCTCCCACGGCCGTCTCCCCCGTTCCCCTGGTCTGTCGGGCGCCGTGGCGCCCCTTCATGACCTAGAGGCCGGATTCTGTCCCACCGTGTGACGTTCGGCCCGGTCATTTTTTCGGACCTCGGTCGTGTGAACGTTTCGAGGGGAGCAGTGTATGTACTCTGCCGCTCGGTACAGCCGGGGCCCCAGGCCAACAGGGCGGCACCGGCAGATACCGTTCGTACACCCGACCGCCTGTCCCAAGCAGGGAGCACCACTGATGGCCTCCTCCACCGCCCTCGTCACCGCCGCCGTGGCCGGCGCCGCGGCCGGGTGGGGCCTGCGCCCCGCGATCGCGCGCTTCGCGGTCCCGGCCGACCAGCCCTGGGCCAGCGCGTGCAGGGGATGCGGCACGCCGTTGTCCTGGCGGTCGGGGCCGGCGCTGTCACCGCGGGGGCGGTGCAGCTGCGGGGCACGACCGGGCGCTCCGGCCCTGGTGCCGGAGGTGCTGGCGGCGCTCGCGTTCACCGCGCTGGTCGCCGTGCTGGGCATCGGCCCCGCCCTGTGGCCGGCCCTGTGGCTGGCGACGTGCGGCACCGCGCTGGCGGTCGTCGACGCCCTGGTCCACCGGCTGCCCGATCCGCTGACCGCCACCACTGCCGTCGGCACGGCGGTGCTCCTGGCCATGCTGTCGCTCACCTCGCATACGGCCGCTCCGCTCCTGCGGGCGGCGGTGGGCGCGGTGGTGCTCGGCGCGCTGTACCTGGCGATGGCGATCGCCACTCCGCTCGGGCTCGGGGACGCCAAGCTCGCGCCGATCATCGGAGCGATCCTGGCCTGGTACGGATGGAAGGTCTTCGTGCACGGCAGCGCGGCAGCGATCTTCCTCGTCGGCCTGTACGCGGCCGTGCTGCTGCTGGTGCTGCGCCGGGGCCGCCGCGACGACCTCTCGTTCGGACCCTTCATGATCGGCGGGGCGCTCCTGGCCATCGCCCTCGACATGTAGGAGCGCGCCGAAGCTCCGGGTGGCTGCCGGTTCACGCCGCCTGCCCCTCGTCGCCGCGCCACACCGGCCGGCAGGGATCGCTGGTGTCCCAGCCCCGCCAGCGCTCGTCCACCAGCTCGCCGGTGGCCGGGTCGACCACGCCCTCGGGCACCAGGGCCAGCGACGGCCGGTCCGGGCGACGGTTCTGCTCCGCGCGCAGTTCCCGCTCCACCACCCACCTCCGGTACATCTCCCGCTCCCGGGCATGCCGGACACGGCGGCGCTCCCCCAGGCCAGCGGTCCCCCGCGCCTGGGCGACTTCGGCCAGGCGCTCCGCGCCGGGCCGGGCACCGGCGGCGGACGCGAACTCCCGTGGCAGGTAGACCAGGCCGTCGGCAACGACCGCCAGCCCGTCCTCGACCAGCGCGGCCAGGCGGCGGCTCACGGTGGTGCGGTGAAGCCCCAGCACCCGCACCAGGCCGGCCACGTCCACGCCCTCCACCGGATCCAGACACGCCAGGATCCGGGCCCCCGAGGCACCGTGGGCCCACAGGTGGAAAGCGTCCTCGCGCATCACCTCGGCCACCACCCGGCTGTCGAACCGGGCCACCTCACCGTGCGCGGTCGGGACAGTCCCTGCCCCCCTCGCCCCTGCAGCTGCCTCCTGTCCCGGGCGCGCACACTCCACCGGCGCAGGTTCGGGAGGGATCCGGATCAGCCACCGACCGCTCGCACCGGTCCGCGGCAGCTTCACCAGCCAGCCCCTCTTCACCAACCGGTCGTTGCTGTCCTCCAGCCCCGACCGGGAGCACCCGGCCTCCTCAGCCAGCGGCCGCACCGAGGCCTCGTGCTCAGGCCCGCCGGCCCGCTGCGCCCGCGACAGGCGCGCCAGCACGTTCTTCAGGTCCGTGCCCCCGGCAGTCCCAGCCCACTCCCACGGCCGGCTCTCCACCGCGGCCCGGATCTCGGCCAGCTGCACCAGAGCGTCGGCCCGGCAGGTGATCGCCTCGCTCGCCCCCACGAAGCGCCGCGCCTTGGCAAGCATCTCCCCCAGCTTGGTCTCCAGGTACGCCTCCCCCTGCAGCCGGCGCACCGCCCGCGCCCACGACCCGCCGGCCGTCGGCCGCAGCACCAGCGCCTCGTGGAACTGCGCCAGCGTCCACTCCCGGCCCGGCTGACTGCACGCCACCGCCAGCGCCATCGTCATCCGGTACCCGCCCTCGGCACCGTTGCGGCCCTCGTAGCGCCCCGCCCGGTCTCCGTGCAGCAGCAACGCCTTCGCCCGCCGCGACAAACCCGGGCGCTGCTCCACCCACTCCCGCAACCGCCGCCCCGCACCCGGCACCGCCGCCTCGACCCCGACCGGCCCACCGCGACCGCTCCCGCGCCTCCTGCTCACCGGACCACCGCCCCGGCCCCGACCAGCTCCGACGACAGCGGCCGCTCCGCCAGCACAGCCAACCGCTCACGCCACGACCCCACCTCGGCCACCTCGCCGGATGAGCGCTCACCCTCACGCAGCCGCTCCAGGCGAGCGCCCAACAGGTACTCCGCCGCCCGGCCCCGTGCGCGCTGCGCCGCCCGCTCCGCCGCCTCGGCCCGAACACCACGGGCCAGCTCGGCGGCCCGCACCCGCCCGGCCTCCTCCAATGCCTCCACACTGGCTGCCAGCCGCTCCAGCGCCTCCTGCCGTGAGCGCTCCAACACCGCCTCGGCCTCGAACTGCCGCGCCAGCGCCACGAACACCGGATCGCACGCCCCGCCCGCCAGCAGCCGGGCCTGCTCCGCCCCAACCGCGCCTTCGACCCGGGCCCGCACCCGCTGCGCCACCGGGCCGATCCGAGAGGCCTCGGTCGGATCCAGCAGCCCGGCCACCGTGACGAGCACCGCCTGGTCCACAGCCGCGTCCTCGGCCCGCTGGTAGCCGCACGCCGAGCACAACCCGCCCGAGCGCTCCAGCCCGCAGTCCGCACACGGCCGCTGGGCCGCCGCCAGCCGGCCCCGCTCAACCAACGCACGGCGCTCCGCCGCCGCCTCTGCCTGGCGCTCACGCTCACGCACCGCCCGCTCACGCGCCAGCACCTGAGCCTCGGCCCGCGCCTGGACGACGTCGTGCAGACGCAGCTCGGTCAGCCGGCCCAGCTCACCAACGCGAGCCGGATCCAGGCCCTGAGCGACCTGACGGGCGATGAGCGCTCGCAGCGCCCGGGCGTCCTCCACCAGGAGCACGCAGGCCTCGCACGAGGCGCCGGTGTCCATCCGGCGGCCGTCGTCACAGCGCTGGTCGTAGCACGCCGAGCGCCGCCGCAGCCCGCGGCCGATCATCCAGCCGACCGGATCCAGGATCGGAGCCGAGCCCTGCGACGCGAGACGTGCCTCCAGCCGCTCACGCAGTAGCCGCGGGGCAACCTCCCCGAACACGCCGGCGAGCTCCGTCAGGGCCTGGCCCACCGCGGTCCGAACCCGGGCACGAGCCCCACCGCGACCGATCCGAGCCCACAGGAACTCCACCGGCTCCAGCAGCCGCTCCCAGCCCATCGGAAGCCGTACCCGGACGCCCGCGAACGTCGCAGGCACCCGCTGGCCCCCAGCTCCGGCCACAGGCTGCACGCCCGACATCCCCGGCCCGCTCGCTGATCCCTGGTGTTCCCCGCGAAGCGGGCCAGCGATGCCGGCACCGGCTGCACCGGGCTCCGCGCCGTCACGGCCCTCGGCCCGGTCCTCGCACGCACCCGCGCGCTCCGGCTGATCACAGCACCCGGCAGCGGCTTCGCCGGAACACCCAACACACCAGTCACTATCACCAGAGAGAGAAACCACCTGAGCGTGGGCCGCGTGAAGGAGGGCACCACCGGGGTGCTCTGGAACCACAGCGACCTCAGCCGCCGACGGGCTCTGAACCCCAGGCGCACCAAGACCGGCAGCATCCGAACCCTGACCAAGATCACCGGGTGCAGTAGCAGGGCGGGCGATCTCGGCCACTCCCCCAGGCTGATCACCCAGCCCGACCGCGCTTCGCCGCGACCTGGTCCGAGCCCGTGGCGCCGGCCTGCGCACCGACTTCCCATGAGCCTCAGCCACCAGGGGGATCAGCAGCCGGGTCGACGACCGCAGACCAGACGCCGTCGGCTCCCGCAGAACCTCAACAAGACCGCGCTCGCCAAGGCGCCCCAGCACCTTGCCACCACCCGACACGGAACAACCCAGCGCGCGCGCGACCGTCGCCGCGGCACGACCACGACGAGCCGGCACCGACCCTCCGACCAAGCGGACACGCCCGTCCGGCCGGCACTGAAGAACCATCAGAAGAAGAGCCAGCCGATCGGTCGCCGCAGCCCGACCGGTCACGTCAGCCAGCAGCCCAGCACCGGCCAAGTCGCTCCCCCACCCTGGAGCGAAGAGCACCTCACACAGCCTCAGCAACGTCGCCAACTCGGGCCTGGTCAACGCGAGGGGGTGACGTCGGTCTCCCGCGGCATGCGCCTGTCGGGCTGGCACCACCGTGCAGCGGAGGCCGAGGGGCTGTCCGGCCTCGTCGACAACGACCTCAGACTCGATCAACCCGAGCTCCCGCAACTGCGGAAGCACCACGTGATCCACCGTCGACTCCGACACGCCGACCCAGCGGCCCAGCTCGCGGGCCCGAATGGTGACTACCGCGGAGCCCTGGCTGGACTTGGCGAACAGCACCACAGCTCCAGCTCGCGCTGTGTCCCGAACGGCGCGAGCAGCGGTGAGGCTCGTCAGGTGCTGGACGGCCGCACTCAGCCGGGCACGCGTTCGTGAGGTCAGCCCCAGCGAGGCTAGAGCAACTCGAACTGAGTTGTCAGTCGCACTCTTGCTCATGTCAGGCCCCCGGGCAGCTGCGCGTGAGCGGTGGGCCCAGGGGACGGGAGGACCGCTGGACCTGGATTCTCCACACGGCGATACAAAGCACTTGCGCCCCTCTGCATCTGCCGATAGCGCCATGCCTGGACGCTGTGCACTGCCCCGCGCAACCATGCCTCCGCTAAGTCTCAGCGATCTGGCTCAGGGCGACGAGCGAGTCTTTTCAGGCCGCCACAGGTGGCAACGCCGAGACATAGGAATTAACGGGTCAGCGCGCCAGATCTACCAATTCGAATTTCATCAAGAGCTCGGCACGACGCGCATTGGAATATCCGGTAGTGCCTACTGCGCACGCGACGATACACCATCTGACCTGCACTGTTGGCCTGGCCGATCTGTGGTGAGTCGGCCCGTAGGGGAGAACTCGCGACCCGTAAAAGTGCTCTCCCAAAGGGCAATTTGGCCTGCGGTTCTCCGAGGGAATTATGAGATTCGAGGAAAGTTTCAGCGGTAAAATCGACGACAGAACTGAGTGATCCTTGGAAATTTTCCCACTAAGTTCCAGAAGAGTTTTGATGAATCCCTCGATATTTGAGCCAGTGAAATCGGAGCTGATTCATTGATTCCCAGCTGCGAATTTTTCCGGAAGTGCGGCCTTGGCTGATCAAATTGGCTGCTGCTTTGCGACACGCCGAAGGTGCGCGACTGACAAGTCAGCAACTGATATGTTGCCCTCCATGAGCACAGTGAGCAGCGACACGAGCGAGAAGCTCATCGCCAACGTGATGCCCGAGATGCGAAGAGATCTGAAGATCCGGGCAGCAGAGCGTGGCCTGAACGTCTCCGATGCCGTGACCCATGCGTTGTCGTTGTGGTACGACAACGCGAACTCTCCCGCGGTTGAGGACATCAAGGGAGCCAAATCATGGGCCTCGTATGTCCCCAGCGGGGGCGTTGCCCGATTCGAGGTCGAGTGCGAGATCCGGGCGATCACTAAGGTCCAGGGCATGGCGCAGGTCATCCGGAACTGGTTGGAGCGGCACCCGCCGCTGGCCTCCCCTCTCCTTCGCCAGCCGGTGAAGCGCATCCTCGTCGGCAACCAGAAGGGTGGGGTCGGAAAGACCTTCATTGCCGGCGGCCTTGCACAGGCTTTCGCCGAGATGGGTCTTCGGGTTCTGTTGGTTGACTACGACCCACAGGCGCACCTCTCGGCAAGGATGCGAGTCGCTGACCTTCCGACTGGTGGCGACAGCCTCCTCACGCACATGCTCGGCAGGGCGACCCAACACCTCCGGCGGTCGATCATCGCGCTGGAAGAGGTTCGCCTGGACCACGACGATCGTCCAGACACCCCCATGTTCGATGGCAGGTTGCACATACTGCCGGCGCATGAGGACGCGTTCCTGATGGATGCAGAACTGGCCACCATGCGGGCTGGGCGCGACACCTGTCTGCGGCGAGCGCTTGAGCCCATCGAGCAGGACTACGACGTCATCGTCCTGGACGGTCCCCCGAACCTGGGGCTGGGCATGGATCTAGCGATTGACTTCGTGCAGCGTCGGGCTGGCGAGCTTGTTGATCACTCGGGAATCCTGATCCCGGTCTGGTCGGACAAGTCTTCTTTCCGCGCGTACAACCTGTTGAACCGACAGATCCGCACGACCTGCGCCAATATGCAGATCGAGGTTGACCAGCTCGGGTTCATCGTGAACGCCTATGACGCCCGCAAGGGAGTTGTCACACGGGGCTTCTACGACGAGTGGCACACCCTCACGGCTCCGAGTGTCCTTGCTGAACTGAAGGACTCCATTGAGGGACGTGAGTCCTCCGACTACGAGGTGCCCCTCTTCCAGTACGCACCCGACTGCATTCAAGCGGAGACGCTGCGTCGTCTCGCGAAGGAGCTCGCTGCATGAGTAGGTACCGTCCGGCAACGCTCCCCAAGGGCACCGAGGTCGTCAGCGACGCGCAGAGCGCGGTCCCCCCCGTCCGCTCGCGGGCAGAGATCAAGGCTGAGTGGGAGGCCCGCCAGGCGGCAGGGGCTGGCGAGGCGTTGTCCTCCACTTCGGAGGACAGCAACGGGTCTAGTGAATCCGCGGCCGTCAACGCACCGAGCGAGGCCGAGGGGACGACGCTGAGTGTCCTGTCTGGCGCTGGCCAGGGTGTTGATTCGGGTGATGCTTCAGCTGAGTCGCCGTCTACTGATTCCACCGACAAGGACGAGAGCTCGTCGGTGGCAATCTCTGCTATCCCTGAGCAGGTAGGTTCTGAGGCGCTGACTGAGCCGAGCCAGGAGTTGGACCTGTCTGAGGAAGGGTTGGTTCACCTTCCGCGAGACCGTAACGCTGCCGGCTTCGTGGAGATGCCGACCTTCAGCGCTCCGACGAGCGACGACCCTCAGGAGCGATTGGAGCACTACGCCCGGGTATTCGCTGGAGCGGAGTACGCGGCACGAGCCAATATCCAGCAGTCCACGCAGCAGCGAGTCATCGTCCAGGGTCAGATCTTGCTGGCTATGAGGGAAGAGGAGCTGTGGAAGGCCCTGGGATGGACTGACTTTGACGTCCTCGTCAAGCATCGGTTCGGCATCGGCCGGAACTACGCAAACAAGATCATCCGCTCCATGCCCGTGGTTCGTGCTCTTGAGCACGTCACCAGTATGGAGATGGCCGAGAAGCACCTGCGGGCTCTTGTGCCAGTTCAGGAGCGGCATGGCGATGAGGCGGTCCGTCGAACCTGGGAGGAGGCGCTTCGTAAGGGGAAGATCACGGAGAAGTCACTCAAGGAAGCGGCCCGTTTCCTTGGCTTTGGTGAGCCGATGATGCTGACCGCCACAACTACCACAGGCAGTTCCGTCGGGTCGCCGCGGGCGGGCGATTCGCCTGATGATGTCAGCAAGGCAGCTGAGGTCGTCGGGGCGTCAATTCGTTCGTTGATGAAGACAGATGCCGCCCGTGCCCGACAGGAAGCCCTGACACTCCGGAAGCTCGCTGAGGATTTGTGCAACGAGCTCGGGATCACCGACACGAGTGAGTAGCGCCTGGTGGGACTCGAGAGGGCGAGGCAGCAACTGCTGCCTCGCCCTCATCGTTTCGCACGCAATGAGTGGGTGCCTGGACGGTGTGCGGTGATCGGGTGGCGGGATGGTCGCCGGCCGCACCGTCTGCGGCC
>NZ_JAIZ01000013.1 GCF_000710465.2 Kitasatospora sp. MBT63
CCCCAGCCCCAGCCGCAGCCCCAGCCCCAGATCTCCGGCAGCCCCGGACCGCTGCCCGCACCACCGCCGCTGCCACTCGCCCGCCCCCAGCTGGTCCCCGAGCAGGCACCGGTGAAGGTCAGCGTCGACAACATCCGCTGCCACATCTACGGCATCTGCCAGCAGGAAGCACCCGAGGTCTTCCAGATCGCGGAGAACGGATCCCTGCACTACACCGGAGCCGTACCGGCCGCCCACGCCGCGCAGGCCCGACAGGCCGCCCGCTGCTGCCCCATGCAGGCCATCTCCGTCACCTCCACCACCCCACCGCCCGCCGCACGCCGCCGCGGCACCCGCAGCGGTGCCGCCACCCGCGGCAGCCGCCGACGCGTCGTCGTCGCCGGCGCCGGCCTGGCAGGCCTCAGCGCGGCCACCCGGCTGCGCGAACGCGGTTTCGACGGCGAACTGGTCATCGTCGGCGAGGAGCCCCACCGCCCCTACAGCCGCCCGCCGCTGTCCAAGCAGTACCTGTCGGGCGAACTGCGCGCCGACGACCTCACCTTCCGCGCCGACGAAGAGCTGGACGCCCACTGGCTGACGGACACCCGGATGACCGGACTGGACCTCCACCACCGCACCGTCCTGTTGCCCGGCGGCGAGCAACTTCCCTACGACGGACTGGTGATCACCACCGGCGTGGAGGCCAAACGGCTCCCACTGGCCCCCGTCTTCTCCGACCGGATCCGGACCGTACGCACCCTCGCGGACGCCGCCGCACTGCGCGAGGCGATGAACCGCGCCGGAGCCCACCACGTCGTCATCCTCGGCGGCGGCTTCGTCGGCTGCGAACTGGCCTGCACCGCCCGCGAACACGGCATGGACGTCACCCTCGTGGTCCACAGCGCACCCCTGCTGCGCCGCGTCCTGGGCCGCACCCTCGGGGAGGTCGTCGGGCGGGTGCAGCAGCGGGCCGGCGTCGACGTACGCCTCAGCACCAGGATCACCGACTGGATCGACCTCGGCCACGCCCTACGGCTGCGCCTGGACGACGGAACCGCCATCACCGCAGACTTCGTCGTCCTGGGCCTCGGAGGCGAACCGCGGACCGAGTGGCTGCGCGGCAGCGGCCTGGACGTCTCCGACGGAGTGCTGTGCGACGCGGCCGGCCACGCCCTGGACACCACCGGACACCCGGTTCCCGGCGTCGTCGCGGCCGGAGACGTGGCCCGCTGGCCCAACCTCCGCTTCGACGGCGTGCCCCGACGGGTGGAGCACCTCATCCACGCCGTCGAGATGGGCCAGCACGCCGCGGACACCCTGCTGCAGGGCCCCGCCGGTGCGTCCGCCTTCGCGCCCGTACCCCGCTTCTGGTCCGAGCAGCACGGCCGCAGGCTGCAGGCCGTCGGGATGCCCGCACTGGGACAGCGGATGGAGGTCGTCGAGGGCTCGTTGCGCTCCGAACGCTTCATCGCCACCTACACCCGGGACACCCCCGCCGGACCCCAGCTGGTGGCAGCGGTGGCGCTCGACATGCCGCGCCGCCTGCTGCCCTACCGCGACCTGATCGGCACCGTCCAACCATTCGCCCCCACCAGCCGGCGCACCCGCCGCAGGAGCCACCCATGAGCCGCCGCAAAGTCTCCCGTCGTCGCCGACCGCCCGTACGGCGGGCCTCCCGGAGTCTGTTGAGCGTTCCGGCCCGGTACAACGTGCGCTGGCCGCTCATCACCGGCGTCGCGACGGCAGCCGCACTCGCCTACGGCCACGTCCTGGTGTCGGCGACGCCGATGCCCCCCGCCGCGCCGCCGCCTCCCGCCCTGGCCCACGCCGACCCCCACGCCGGAACGCGCTGAAGGCCCTCGGGGCCCTCCGGCCGCCTGCGCCCGTTGCCCGGGGCGGTCGCGATGCCTCGGGCAACGGGCGCAGCCGGCCGGTCAGGAACAGAGGTTCAGCGAGATCGCCTCCAACCGGCGGCTCTGCCCGGTCGTGCCCAGCACGATGCTCGTGCCCCGCACGGGAGCGGTCCACCCCACGTCCTGGACGTGCCCGCGGCCGGCGACCGTCCCCGACCCGACCCGGACCTCGAGGGCTTCCAGCCTCAGGCCCTGCCCGGTGGTGCCCACCTGCACCTGCTGACCGTCGGCCGCGTACTGCCACGGCTGCCATCCGATGTTCTGCACGTGGGCGCGGACCCAGAGGCCGCCCGCCCCGCGTGCCGACATCCGGACCGCCTGGATGGAGTCGCCGAGGCCGGTGGTTCCGGCGCTGGTGCCGTTCTGCCCGGTGTAGCCCTGCCAGCCGATGTCCGCGACATGCGCCTGGTAGCGGAGGTCCACGCCGCGGCCGGGTGTGCCGGTGCAGGCGTCGACGCGGTCGCCGGGGTGTCGTTCCGTCGCGCCCCACGTCCGAAGGTATCCCTCGGCGCCGAGCATCAGGTCGTCCACGACGTCCTGACCGCCGGTCACCCGGACGTCCTCGACCCAGTCCGGGACCAGACCGTAGTGGGCGACTCCCTCGGTGTTGATGTCCCAGGTCCGCTGCCCGGTGGTCTGCCGCTCCAGGAGCGAGCCGCCGTCGGCGCTGCGGAACGGGTAGGTCACGGGGTTGGCGGCGGCGTCGCCGCGGGGGCCGGGCTGCTCGCTGACCCCGTTCATGTCGGTGCCGATCCCGTAACCCGTGATCTGGTACTTGGCCCTGATGGCGGCCGTGGACCGCTCCTCGGCGGCGAAGTCCGGTGCGTTGTGGATGTGCTGGGCGATGAAGCCACCGCGGCGGTAGAGCCGCTCGGTCCAGTCGGTGTCCATCCAGCTGTGGGAGGAGATCACCCCCGGATAGGCCGCACCGTCGAGGACGGCGAACGACTGGTTCACGGCCTTGACGCTCATGTGGTCGATCTCGAGCATCATGTGACGCTTCATCATGGCGCGGATGGCGTATTCGCCGAGGCCGGTCAGGCCTCGGGTGTTGCACTGCGCGTCCGCTGCGTACGCGGGAGCCGCGACCCCGGGAGGGAGCGCCTGCTGCGCCTCGGCGGCAAGGCCCAGCCCGATCGGGTTGTCGTGCTGCGGGCCGGTGCACTTCTCGGTCTTCCAGAAGGTACCGGTGGAGAGGAACTGGCCGACGTTGATCGCGGCCCCCACCGTGCCCGTGTCGAACCGTACGCCGCACAGCGCGTTGTCGAGCTTGTGGCACAGGAACATGCTGCGCACGCCCATACCGTAGAGCTCGTCGAGGCCGCGTTCGATGTCTTCGGGTCCGCACTGGGGGATGTCGAAGACCTGCTTGCAGCCGAACGGTTCGGATGCCTCCACGCCGAGGATCACGGCCAGCTTGCCCTGGCCGATCACCTGGCGGGCCTGGTCGCTGTCGGTGACGATCCGGAACCAGCCCTTGCCCGGACCGCCGTACATCGCGTCGACGTACGCCTGGAGCTCGTAGGTCTTCCGGGCCTCGAGACGGATGGCGTCCATCTCGTCACAGCCCCGGTCCTTGAAGAAGTAGGCGTTGCAGATCACGCTGTTGCTGACGAGGTCGTTGACGAGCACCCGCTGGCCGCCGCGCCAGGCCCGTTCGACCCAGGCGTAGTACGTCTGGGTGTGGGTCAGCGATCCGTAGGCGGGCCAGTCCTTGAAGGTCGGCCATCCGACGGGGTCGTGCCGGCCGTCACCGCCGTTCATGATGTAGTCGAAGACCGCGTGGCTGCCGTCGGGGTAGTGCTCGGGGCAGTCCTTCAGGGCGTCCGCGATGCCGCGGTCGGAGAAGGCCTTGCCGCACATGAGCCGTCCACCGAATCCCTCGTTGGACATCAGATGCACGTGTGCGTCGACGAATCCGCGGACCCGGCCCTGCGCGTCGGTGCCCTTGAAGGGTTCCCCGACGGCGTTGATCTGCGAGTCCGGTACGGGCCGCGCCATCGGGTTCCACCATCCCTGGTCGGCCGTGGCATGGGTGACCGGTCCGGTCCCCAGGGCCAGCAAGGCCAGCAGGAGTGGCAGTACGAGGAGCAACGACCTGCGGTGGAACCGGAGTTGGAGTGGGCGTCGTTTCAAATTGAGATCACCCTTCCGCTTGTCGGAGTATGACGAACGAGCGTGTGGGCGAGGATGGCGATTCGTGCGGTTCATGTCAAGATAAAGTGTCAGCAAAGACTGCGAATCTGCTTGAAAGGGCGTGGCCGTACCGGCCCCCAGCTGCCGCAAGGATCATCCCGTGCGGTGGCTCACACCTGGCACGGCCGGGTCTGCCGGCGGGCGAAGTGCACCAGCGGGGCGTCACCGTCGTCGGTCTGCGTGTGGACGACGCGGCCGACCACCAGAGTGTGGTCGTCCAGCGAAACGTACCGGCTGACCCGGCACACGAGGCCGGCGACCGAACCGGTCAACAGGGGTGCCCCGGACCGCCTCTCGTGGGCCACCCCGGTGAACCGCCGAGCCGCAGGCTGCCCGGCGAAGCGGTCGGCCAGCCCGCGCAGCGCGTAGGGGAGCACGCTGACACCGAAGTGGCCGGCCGTGCGGATGCACTCCAGCGTCCCGCTGCCGGAGGCCAGCGAGACGAGCAGGGTGGGCGGACGGTCGGTCAGGGACAGCACGGCCGTGGCCGTGCAGCCCACCGGGTCGCCGCCGGCGTAGGCGGTGACGACCGTGACGCCGGCGGCGAAACGGGTCATCGCCTCGCGGAACACCGGGGCGGGCACCGTTTCGAGATGTGCGGCGGAAGAAGGCGGGGCGCTGGTCATGAAGTCGGTCACGGTCTGTCTTCTCCGAACGGGTGGTTGCACGCTGCTCCGGTCGCGGCGTTCCCGCAGGCCGCGTCCGGAGCGACCTGCGGGAACGAGTCAGCTGACGTGGAGGGGTGTACCCGGGAGGTCCGGCCGGTCAGGGCCCGGCTTCCTCAGGCGGTCCGACGCGTCCCGTGCGGGGGACGGCCGGGACGAGCCCCGGCGAGCTTCCCGACAGCCGCGCAGTCCGGGACGATTCACGAGATGTCTGCGTTCATCCGGGCAGTGGCCCGGCCCGCCGCGCGGTCAGCCACCCCAAGAGGTGTCGACCCCGCAGTGCTGGGTAGGGGCGCACTCGGCGACGACGACATCCGGTTCGGAAGCCGAGGGGAGCGAAACGGAGACGAGGGCGGCGATCGCCAGGGTCACGGCCAGGACACAACGCTTGATCACGGAATTTCCCCGGATGGTCGGCGGCTTCCCGCGTCGTTGCGGGGCCGCAGTGGCAATTGGATGCAGAGTCAATATGCCTGAGCGTAGCGCCCGGAGCGATGGATCCTGCCCCTCACCAAGCTGCGCGACCTTAAAATGAGGGGTGCCGATCCACCGATGAGGGCGCATACGTAGGTGAACCGGACATCGGCCGGTCGGGTTTGACGGTCCATCGCCGGAGCGGAGCGGTGGCCGCAGCGTCACCCCCACTCCGGCCCTCGACGTGACCAGGCCCCAGCCGGAGCCACACGATGCATACACTGCTCACTCGGGTGGGAAGAGGCGTCACCGGCCAGCCGAACCATCGTTGGGCGTGTTCCTGGACTGACGATCGCGAGGTGTGCCGTCCGCCGCTCTCCGTCGGCTGTCCGATCGACCGCTCCAGTGCTAAGTGTTGCCGTCTACGCGCCTGTATCGGCCTGTGCGGCTACACGTGTGACTTTCAAATCGGATTCGCCATTCGAGTTTCAGAAGCTCCTTCGCCATTTCTTGACGCGCTCCTGGAAGGCGATTCCTTCCTTTGCCAACGGCGTCAGCGACTCCCATGTGGTCCTCTGATCCGTTTTTGATAGACCCAAGAAGGAGTCGATCATGTTTTTCTCGGCAAAAACCAGGCCGCATTCCATGAGATAATTCAGGATGGCGGTTTCCGCATGTGGAGCCTCGTTCTTCTGGATTCTGCGCCCGAGCGCCATCGCCTCGAAGAACGGATTGATATTTTGCAGTTCGTAGGCTCCCGCCATGGACTTGATGTGTAGCTTGAGCTGCTCGACCATCGGCAGGGTTGTGTTCACCCAGTTCTCGACGGATCGGAACTGCCGGGCGAGTTGCCGGTTGTTGTCGTCGAGTTTCCCCCACTCTTGGTGACGCCCCTCCTCGCCAAACTGTACGAATTTTCTGAAAAATGCTCTGGCGGGCGAGTCGCCATCCCCCCCGACGGTCATTATGAAGGCGGAGAGCGTCGGATCCTCGAAGCATGACTCTTTATCCGCGCTGCTGAGCTGTGAGAAATATGAAAGGAATCCTTCAGGGGATAGTTCGCCTTTTTCGACCGACTTGCTCGCCGCCGTCACGTAGTAGATTGCCAGGAATCTGGTCAATGCGGTGTAGGAGTGCAACAGTGCCTGGGATTTTGCCGGTAGGCCCTCGATTTCCGCCACCACCTCGCGCGGATTGGTCTTCGCGCGACGCAAGAGTGACTCCACGTAATCATTGGCTGTCTCGATGAAGTCGTCATCCTGCTCTGGCCTGGTTGTTCGCATCATGCTCTTGACGGTGAACGTCATGGGCTCACGGCAGGTTATTAGCCGGATCTCACTGCCTGCGTGGATCTGCAGGACCCCTCCACACGTGTGGCGTGAGGGAGTGCAGCGGGCATTGGCTCTGCCGAAGGCTTCATCGAGGCACAGTGCCGTTCCCTCCTGGATGAACCGAATGGGGAGTCCGTCCGTGGCCACCCAGGAGACCTGGCCGTCAGCACTGTTCTCCTGGGCAACCTGCACGTAGGCTGCCAGTTCTCCGTCACTGAGCGGGCCTAGCTGGATGTTGGGAAATTCGCCGGACGATTTGTCCAGTCTCGTCACAGGGGCCTGTGCCGGCCGGTCGATGAGCGCGGCTCCTACGAGCTGGGACAGCAGTTCCCCAGAGGTCGAGTAGAGCCAGATGACCGTTTCATCGCCGATGCTGATCTGCAGATCCTGCTCTCCGCCGTGCCCTACGAGGTAGGTGTTCGGAGCTCTTGCTGCTAGTGCCGCGTTGTTACTTGCACTGGCGTCCTGCCAGCTATTTTCTACGCGAAGAAACCAGGTTCCAGCGTAGTTCTCCACCTCTGTCGAATTCCACGGACTCGGCACATCGAGCACAAGGCAGTAGGCATTGAGATACCACTTGAGGCGTTCAAGGGTGACCGGATTCAGGTAATCCAGGTTCCAGTCATAGATCATCTGGAAGAATCCATACTCGTCCAGATCGGTGGCGGAAAATTCGGAGCTTTCTGAAAGGATGTGGACGAGCTCTTCCCAGGTCGTGGAATTCCGGAAAGCGTCGGCCGAGCTGTCGATGGCGGCGCACACCTTTTCCGCCCAGGCTCCGTAGGTCATTGCTGTACCGCCCAAATAGAAATAGTTGCATGTATTGAAACCAGCTCAATTTAAGCCTGGATCGGCGATTGAATGGATGCCTCCTTGGGTGGCCTTTAGGTCCGAATTTGTGGTCGGCTCGATTGCGCGCCTGATCTCGATGCCAGAAGTCACCGCAAGGTCGGCTCGGTATCACGCGCGGCATCGCCGCACGGGCAATGAGCAGCCCGCGGATACCGGCTTCCAGCGCGCCGGCCGACATCCGGCGGATGCCGCCGCGTTCGATCCCGCCGGTCGAGTTCCTACGACGTGGAGCCGCCATCATCCACCGCGGCGCGGGCGTGTCTTGCTGGCCCGCGCTGCGAACGCGGGCCTGCTCGGAGGCCATCAAAAGGATCATTCCTTGCCGCAGGGCGGATGTGGCCGTGCGCCGGGCGCGCGACGGTCAGCGTCCTCCATGGCGTACGACGTAGGCCCGGTGCGAAGCATGACCGTCGACTGTGGATTGGAGCCGTAAGTAAGTCCTATGTACCCCTTTTGTGCCCCACCTGCTTTGCTGCCGGGCAACTTGCTGAGGGGATCCGGGTGGTTGATGCGACGCCACATCTACCGCAGGCTGTGATCAACAGGAGCGGGCCGCCATCGCAGGGACGGGGCGGATCCCCGTCTCCACCGGCCTGCACCGGAGAACGCCGTCGTCCGACGCCCCACGCACGCAGGCACGAAGACCCTCACACGCCCGTAGCCCCAGGAGTCTGCATGCGATTCGGCTTGTTCTGCCTTCCCGCACAGTGTCCCGGCCACCACCGGTCGGCCACCGAGACGTACGCGGCACTGATCGGCAGTGCCGTGGAGGCGGAGCAACTCGGCCTGCACTCCATCTGGTTCGCCGAGCACCACTTCTCCCCGTACGGCGGCTTCATCCCGAGCATCCCGGTCCTCGGAGCCGCCGTCGCGGCCAACACCGAGCGGATCCGGATCGGTTCCGCCGCCACCGTGCTGCCGCTGCGCGACGCCGTGGAGACGGCGGAGTCCTTCGCGATGCTGGACGTCCTGAGCGGCGGACGGCTGGACGTCGGGGTGGGGCGGGGATTCCTGCCGGGCGAGTTCGCCGGGCGCGGCGTCCTGATGTCCGACCGGGCCGGCCTGTTCACCGAGGGGCTCTCTGTGCTGCGCGGCGCCTGGGCCGACGGCCCGTTCACCTTCCGCGGCGAGCACTACCGGCTGGACGGGGTCGAGGTCCTGCCCAAGCCGGTGCAGCGCCCCGGTCCGCCGCTGTGGATCGCCGCCTCCACCTCCCGCGACTCCTTCGAACGGGCCGGCCGCGAGGGCCTCAACCTGATGGTGAACCCCTACAACCGGACCACCGAGGAGCTGGCGGCCGGCCTGGCCTGGTACCGGGAGGCCCGCCGGGCCGCCGGCCTCGCCCCCGACGGCGGCCGGATCCTCGCCAACCAGCACCTGTTCGTGGCCGCCACCGAGGCGCAGGCCCGCGACCTGCCCGCCCAGGCCCTGATGGAGTACCTCGGCGCGGTGGACGCGGCCTTCGGCCGACCGCTGACCCCGCACGACTACGCGGACATGTACCCGGACAACGTCCTGTTCGGGACACCCGACACGGTCATCGCCAAGATCCGGCAGTGGGAGCGGCTCGGGATCACCGACCTGTCCCTGATGACGCAGTTCGGCAGCCTGGCCCCCGAACTCTCCTCCGCCTCGCTGCAGATGTTCGCCCGGAAGGTCCTGCCGTGCTTCGCCTAGCGCCTTCCCCCACCGGGGCACGGCCGCTGACCACCCCGCTGGTCCGTCTCGGCGGCTCCCTCGGCTGGCGGGAACTGTTCGTGAAGGACGAGACCAAGCAGCGCTCCGGGGCCTTCAAGTACCGAGGGGTGTGGCGGCGCACCGGGCTCCTCCCGGCCGGAACGACGCTGATCACCGCCTCCACCGGCAACCACGCCTGCGCGCTCGCGGAAGCCGCCCGAGCCCGCGGCCAGCACGCCCGGATCCACGTCCCGGCGACCACGCCCCGCGCCAAGCTCGACCGGATCGCGGCCATGGGCGGCGAGATCGTCCCGGTGGACGGCGGATACGACGAATGCGAGGCGCTGGCGCGGGCCGAGGCCGACGCGGGGGCGGGCGTGTTCGTCCACAGCTTCGACGATCCCGAGATCATCGCCGGGCACCGGACCCTGTTCCGCGAAGCCGGGGAGCAGTTCCGCACCGCCGGGGAGCATTTTCGCGAGGCCGGGGAGCAGGCCGCGCTCCCCGACGCCGTCTACGTACCGCTCGGCGGCGGCGGGCTGATCACCGCGGCGATCCGGCAGTGGGGCGCGGCCGGGGTCCGCATCGTCGGCGTCGAGTACGACGGCGCCCCCGCGATGCGGCGCTCCCTCGCCGCCGGACGCCGCATCATCCTCGACCGGGTGTCGGGCCTGCCCGAGGGCCTGCTCGTCCGCAGGATCGGCCGGCACCCGTTCGACGCCTGCCACGCCCGCCGCCAGCGGGTGGTCACCGTCGACGACGCCGAACTGCACCGGGCGATGGCCCTGCTGTGGACCGAGGCCGGTATCCGCGCCGAAGGCGCCGGGGCCGCCGCCCTGGCCGCCGCACTGCGCGAAGGCACCCCCGATGAGCGGGCCCTCGCGGTCGTCTCCGGCGGCAACATCGACGAGTCCGTCTGGCGGGAATGCCTCGCCGCGGCAGGCCGCCACCACCCCGATCCGCCCCGCCACCCCTGGAACATCACGGTGAACACCACGTCCCCCGACCCCGGCCCGCAGACCCCGGCCCGGCCCGGCGCATCCGGCCCGGCCCGCCCGCATCCGGCCCCCGCGATCCCCGCGAACCCAGACACCGGCCACCGGGCCCGCCTGGGCCTCGTCGGCGGCGTCGGCCCGATCGCCACCAGCGACTTCTACCTCCGGCTGGTCTCCGGACACCGGCGCGCCACCGGCGGCTCCTACCCGGACGTCGTCACCCACAGCCTCCCGCTGCCCGCCGACCTCGAACACGCCTTCATCACCGGCACCGCGGGCCCCGGACACCGTGAGGAGATCGACGCACTGCTGCGCGAGGCCCTCGACGTCTTCGAACGGGCCGGATCCGACTTCGTCGCCCTGCCCTGCAACACCCTGCACGCCCGCCTGCCCGACCTGCTGCGCGGCCGCGACCTGGAGTGGATCGACATGGTCGCCGCCGTCGGCCGCACGCTCACCCGCAACCGCTACCGCCGGGTTCTGCTGCTCGGCACCACGTCCACCGTCCGCAGCGGCCTCTACCGGGACGGGGACGGCGTCGAGTTCGCCCTGCCGCAGGCGGCCGCCCAACGCGAGGCGGAGCAACTCGTGCTCGCCTGCCTGGAGGGCGACCTCGGCGCGTTCCCCGCCGCCCGGCTACGGGCCCTCGCGGCATCGGCGGGCCCCGTGGACGCGGTCGTCCTCGCCTGCACCGACCTGCACCTGCTGCGCGACAGCACGGACTTCGGCGTGCCCGTGGTGGACAGCCTCAGCTGCCTGGTCGAGGCCTGCACCGAACGGCTGCTGACCTCCCACCGCCCCGCCGGCGTACCGGCTCCCGCACCCGTGCCCGCACTCGCGGGAGCCGCCCGATGAGCACACCCACCGAACCCATGGACGCGGCGCGAGCCCTGGACGACCCGCCTGCCCCCGACTGGGCGGTCCGGACCGCGGCCTGGATCCGGGACGAGATCAGCGTCCCCGTCCCGGAACTGGGCCGCCCGGGAGCCCTGTGCCCCTACGTCCCGACCGCACTGCGCCGCGGCCACATCGAACTGTCCGCGTGCACCCTGGCGGGGGAGGACCCCCAGGCGCTCGACGCCGCCCTGCTGGGGCACGCGGCCGATTTCCGCACCCGCGTCCACGAGCTGAAACCGGCCGAGGCCCTGCTGCGCTGCCGAGTCGTCGTCTTCACCGCGCTGGAAGGGCGGGGCGACCTGCTCACCGGCGTCCGCACCCGGGTCAAGCCGCTGCTCCTCGCCGTCGGACTGACCGTCGGGGAGTTCTTCCCGGCGAGCCCCGACACCAGCATCCGCAACAGCGAGGTCCCGGTGGCCCGTTCGCCCTGGCCCTCGCTCGCGCTACGCCACTCCACCCCCCACGACGAGCTCTTCCTCGCCGGCCAGCCGGAGCTCCACCGGATCTTCCGCGCGGCCGGCCCCGGAATCGACACGAGGACCGCGACATGACCCACACCACCGGCCCCGCCGCAGCGACCCCGGACGACCGCCCGTGGACCGAGGACCGGGAGCTCTACCACGTGGTGGGGCCCGACCTCCTCCTGTGCGCCGAACGGGCACACGGCCACGACGAGATCCGCTTCCGCGTCGGCCGCGACACCGACGGCGGACTCGGCACCCTGCACGGCGCCCTGTCCGGCACCGTCGTCCGCATCACCATCGACCCCCGGCTGGGCACCGAGCCGGCCGCCACCGTCGGCGAAGCCACCCGGCTCGCCGTCCGCACCCTCGCGAAGACCTTCCGCGGCCGCCACACCGGCTGGTCGCTGACCACCCCGGCGGGCCTCGCCGAAGCCTTGCTCCCCGCACTCCGCGAGGAGGGCTTCGAACCGGACGGCGACGGCCGGCTGCGCTCCGCGCTCACCGACTTCACCCGCGGCGACCGCACCCGGGCCGCCACCATGGAAGAGGTCTACCAGGACCCCTACACGGTCCCCTGGAACTTCGTCCCGCTGGAGACCGACGTCCTGCGACGGCTGCTCGCGGGCACCGGCGCCGGCGCCCGCGTCTTCGACCTGGGCTGCGGCTACGGCAAGAACGCCCGCCTGCTCACCTCCCTCGGCTACCGGGTCGCCGGCTCCGACATCTCCGCCTCCGCCGTCACCCGGGCCCGGCGCCTGCTCGGCCCGCAGGCCGACCTCTCGGCCGCCGACGCCACCCGCCTGCCCTGGCCCGACGCCTCCTTCGACGCCGCGCTCGACATCGGCTGCCTGCACTGCATGCCCGCCGACGACCGGCCCGCCGCCGTACGCGAACTCGCCCGCATCCTCACCCCCGACGGCATGCTCCACTCCCGGATGTTCCGCCCCCGGCCCGCCCACTGGCTGGCCGCCCAGCCGTTCCGCACCACCGGCTTCGGCCTGGACACCGACGAGGCCGCCGCCCTGCTGGGCACCGCCTTCGACCAGGTCGACGTCGAGACCACCCCCCACGCCACCTACCTGACCGCGAGCGGACCGGTGAACCGATGACCCTGAACGTGGTCCTGCTGCTCGGCGGCCGCAGTACCGAGCACGACGCCTCCCTGCACAGCTACCGCAGGCTGCGCGCGGCCCTCGAATCCGCCCCCGGACGGATCACCCTCCACGCGGTCGCCTACATCACCCGCGAGGGCGGCTACCGGCACTTCGACACCGCCCCCTGGCCGGACACCGAGGACGAGCTGCGCGCCGGCACCGACCTGCCGCTGCACGAGGCGCTGAGCCGGCTCACCGACGGCGACGCCTTCGTCTTCTCCCTGCTGCACGGCAACGAGGGCGAGGACGGCGCCTGGCAGGGCATCGCCGAAGTCCTCGCCCTTCGCGGCAACTTCGGCCCAGTCCTGGCCTCGGCGCTGGGCATGGACAAGCGCCTGCAGGCGGTGGTGGCCCGCGACCTGGTGCCGGGACTGCGCACACCGCGGACCTGGATGGCACCCCCGTCCCTCGCCCGGGACCCCGAGGCACTGGAGCAGTGGGCCGCAGAGGTGGCCGGCCTCCTCGACGGACGGCCCGCCGTGGTCAAGCCCAACCGGATGGGCGCCTCCCTGCTCACCCGCGTGCTGCCCGACCCGACCGGCCCCGCCCTGGCCCGGGCGACGGCCGCCGCACTGCCGTACGACAGCCAGGTCCTGGTCCAGGAGTACGTCCCCGGCACCGAGTACACCTGCGGAGTGGTCCGGACCGGCGGCCGCACCACGGCCCTGCCGGTCGTGCAGGCGGTGACCGAACACGGCTTCCTCGGCCACCGCGAGAAGCACGAACACGGCCTCGTCCAGCCCCTGCTGCACACCACGGACACCGGGACGACCCGGCGGGTCAAACAGGCCTCCGTCCGGCTCTTCGACGAGATGGAGGTGTTCGGCTTCGCCCGCCTCGACTTCCTCGTGCACGACGACGACCTGTACTTCCTGGAGATCAACACCCTGCCCGGGCTGATGCACGGCAGCGCCTTCCCCCGCATGCTCGACGCCGCCGGACTGGACCTCGTCGACCTGGTCGAGGAGTGCGCCGCGGAGTACGGCCGCCGGTCGGTGCGCGACAAGGCCCTGCCCTACCTCATCGGCCACCCGGCCGAGGAGACCACCGCGGAACTGGAGCACTCCGGTGTCTGACCCGACCACCGGCGAGCAGCCGGAGACCGTCATCGTCTTCCCCAACGCCGCCCAGCTGGAGAACGTCTCCCGGACCGCCGCCGACACCGGGACGCCGCTCACCGTCATCGTCCCCGACGGCGCGCCCCGCCCCGCGGCCGCCGGGGTGACGGTGCTGTCCGCCACCGAGGCGGCCGGGCGGACCGCCCCCCACGGCGCCCGCGTGATGTGCTGTCACGAGAGCGGCGTGTACTGGGTCGCCGAGCACCGCGCAGCCGTCGGAAGCCCCAACTTCGCCGAGGTCTGCCTGGACATGCTGGTCAAGACCCGGCTGGCCGCCGAGCTGGGCGCGCTCGGCGTGACCGTGGTCGACAAGCGGCGCCTGGACGAGGTCGAGGACCGCGACGCGCTGAGCTACCCCCTCATCGCCAAGCCCGACTTCGGGTTCGCCAGCATGCTGGTCAAGCGCATCCCCGACGCGCGCGCCCTGGAGGAGTACGAGCGCTCCTACCGCGAGCTGCGCGAGAGGTCCCTGCTCACCGAGTACGACGACTTCATCGCCGCCTACCCGGACGCCGACCCCTGGAACGTCATCCTGGAACCCGACCTGACCCGGGGCACGCTCTTCCTCACCGTCCCCTTCCTGGTCCGAGACGGCGACCTGGCCGGCATGTTCCCCGTCCAGGGGGTCGGCCGGCGCGGTGACGAGCTCACCGACTTCCACTGGAGCGCCTTCCACTGCGGCGACGTACCCGAGAACGCCGCGAACGCGCTCCGGCGCGACCTGGAACTGATCATTGAAGGCCTGGAGCTGACCGGCGGCGTCTACGAGATCGAGGCGCTCTACGACGAACGGCACGACACCCTCCACGTCCTGGAGTTCTCCCCCCGGGTCACCGGCGGCTTCATCCCGGAACTGGTCCGCCGCACCACCGGCGTCGACGTCGAACTCCTCGGCCTGCAGCACTTCCTCGGCATCGAACCGACCACCGCCACCGCACCCGGACCGATCACCCCGCACCTGCTGGCGCTGCTGCACGAAGACGACCCCGAGCCGGCGCAGGCCCGCGGCGCGGCCCCCGTGGCGAGCCGGAGCAGGCACCTGGGCGGCGTCGAGTTCCGGGACGTCATCTACCCCTGCCCCGCCCCCAACCCCGCCGCCGGACCCGGGAACCCCGCCCCCGGGCAGGCGGCCGCGTGACCGCCGACCTGTGGCCGGGCGGCGTCCGCACACCCCGGCTGATCGCCTTCGAAGGACTGGACGGCACCGGCAAGACCCGGTTGACCACCCTGCTCTCCGAAGCGACCGGGATACCCCGCACCGCGACCCCCGGCCCCGACTACGACGCGCTGCGCTCCGCCCTGCACACGGCCGGCGGCCTCGCCTCCTACCTGATGTACCTCAGCGGCTGCGCCCAGGCCGTCGAATCGGCGGCCCGCGCCGGGGAACCGGCCCTGCTCGTCGACCGCTACTGGTTCTCCAGCGCCGTCCAGCACGGCTGGAACCTCGGGCTGCGCCCCGACCAGGCCCTCGGCGGGACGGACAACCCGCGACTGCTGCTGCCCCGGCCCGACCTGACGGTCCTGCTGACCTCCGACCGGCCCGCACGCCTGCGCCGGCTCGGCGGCCGCCCGGACGGATCGCCGCACGCCCGTCCGCTCGGCGACAGCGGGCCCGGCTACGAACGCTACTGGCTCTCCTGCGCCGAACTCCTGGCAGCCGAGCCCACCGGCGACCCGGTGCTGTCCCTGGACACCACCAGCGACGACTGCGCACCCCCGCTGGCCCGGCTGCTGGCCCACCCCGTGGTCCGCGGCCTCACCGGACCGGCCACCGGTGGCCTGACCACGGAAGGGACACAGCCATGACGTTCGTTCTGACCGAACACACCGGCACCGGATTCCTGCTCGCCGACGGCGTTCTGCGGCTCGCCGGTGGCGAGGCCGGGCTCGGCCTCGCCACCGGCGCCCAGGGACGGGTCACCCTCGCGGTACGGGGCCACCTCGACACCGGGCAAGGCCCGGCCGTCGCGGGGGAGCAGGCCGCCCGGCGGCTCATGGACTCCTACCTGCGCAACGGCGAAACGTTCCTGGACGGCGTGACGGGCGGCTTCGGCGTGCTGGTCGACGACGCCAGAACCGGCCGCAGCTACGCGGCCCGGGACGCGGCGGGCGAAGGCGCCCTGTTCGCCGCCCGCACCGCGGACCGGACCGCCGTGGGCACCGGCCCCGCCGAGACGGCCGCCGCGGTGGGCGCCGACCGCCCCCGCCTGGCGGCCTTCGCCCAGTTCCTGACGCTCAACTACCCCCTCGCGGACGGCTGGTACCTCGACGGCGTCCACCCGCTGGCACCCGGCGTCCTGCACCTGCTGACCCCGGACGGCCCACGTCCCCTGCGCACCACGGCCTCCTACCCGGGCCGCGACGCCCGGCCCGCGACCGTACCCCCGGCCGGGGAACTCACCCGGGCGCTCGCCGAGGCCGGCGCACGGCTGCTCGACGGCCCGGCGGCGCTCCACCTCAGCGGCGGCGTCGACACCTCGCTGATCGCCCACGCGCTCCACCGCCTTCCCCACCCCGGCCCGCTGCGCACCTACAGCGCCTTCTACCGGCAGGACGACGCGGACCGCGCCTGGGCCGCCTCCGTCGCCGCCGAGACCGGCAGCGACCACCGCGAACTGCCGATCGCCACCGAGGACTTCCTCGACGTCGTCGACCGGCTGACCGACGCCCTCGGCGCGCCGGTGATGGCCATCGGCGTGCCGACCTTCTGGCACCTGGGACGGGCCGCGGCGCAGGACGGGGCGCCCGTGGTGCTCTCCGGCGTGGCCGCGGACCACCCCCTGGTGGGCTGGAACCGGCTCGACCGGCTGGCCGCCGCCCCCGTCGACCCCGGCGACCTGCCGGTCGCCTGCGCGGTCCACGTCGCCCCCGACATCCTCACCCCCTACCTCGCGGACGGCGAACTGCGCGCCGCCGTCGCCGAGGTGCCCGCGCAGCTGCGCGAGCTCATGCCGTACGGCGAGTCGCCGGCCCGCTCCGTCGAACGGTTCCACGCCGAGCACTTCCTGCCCGAACACCTGCGCTCCGCGGCGGTGGCGCACGGCCTGCACGGCGTCGGCGTCCGCCACCCGTTCCTCGCACCGGAGGTCTCCGCCCTGGGCTTCAGGGCCGCTTCCGTGCGCGAGGAGGCGGTCGGCAAACGCTATCTGCGCCGTGAACTGGACTCCCTGGGGTGCTGGGCCGCGTCCCGGCACGGCAAGCAGCAGCAGGCCCTGTCCTTCGAGTCCTTCCGGGCCGTGGCCCGCGAGCGCCTGCTCGACCGGCTGGCGGGCGACTGCGACCTGTTCGGCCTGGACACCCGCGCGCTGGCCCGGCTCGCCGCGTCCGACCGTCCGGCCCCGGCCCAGGAACTGCGGCTGCTGTGGCTCGTGCACTCCTACCTGACCTGGCGGGAACGGCGGCCCGTCGCCGCCTCCACCGCCCCGTCCCCGATGCCGTGGTGAACGCACGGCCCGTCCCAAGGACCTCCATGACCCCGATCTCCCCGGCGGCGGCCGTCGACCGCCACCACTTCCCCTACTCCTGGGCGCGGGTCGAGGACCTGCTGGAGCCGGCCCACGCCGAGCTGCTCGCCGCCGAGTTCCCGACCGCCGCGCTGCGGGAGTCCCGCAGCCCGCACGGCCACTACCTGCTGCGCGACTGCACGGTCGTCGAGTCCGGCGAGCCGACGGACGCCGTGGCGGGCCTCTCCGGCGCCTGGCGGCGCCTGCTCGACTGGATGCTGAGCGCCGACTACCGGGCCTTCGTGACCGACGCCACCGGCGCCGACCTGGCGGGCTGCGCGCTCAAGGTGCGCCTGTGCGAATACGGCCCCGGGACCTTCATGACCGCGCACACCGACCGGGCCGACCGGGTGGCCACCCAGATCCTCTACCTCTCCCCGGCCTGGGACGAGAGCTGGGGCGGCGGCCTGGACGTCCTGACCTCCGCGGACGACGACGACCCCGCGGCCGTCGCCGCCTCGCTGTGGCCCAGGTTCAACACCTCGGTGCTGTTCGCCAGGAGCGAACACTCCTTCCACGCGGTCCGGCAGGTGAGTCCCACGGCCCCGCTACCACGGCGCACCGTGCTCGCCCAGTTCGTGACCGTACGGGCCTGAAGGGGCTGCCGACATGTGTGGAATCGCTGCGGTGCTGGGCCCCGGTGCCACCGAGCAGACCGCCCTGGCCATGGGCCTGGCCCTGAAGCACCGGGGGCCGGACCGCACCGCCGCTGTGGCGCTGCCGCGCGCCGCCCTGGCCGCCGCACGGCTCGCCGTCACCGGGCCCGGCCCGGCCGGGGACCAGCCGATGCGGACGGCCGGCCGCGACCAGCTGCTCGTCTTCAACGGCGAGATACACAACCACCGCGAGCTGCGCAGACAGCTGCCCGGCCACGTCTTCCGGGGCGACAGCGACACCGAGACGCTGCTCGCGGCGCTCGCCGAGTGGGGCCCGCACGCCCTGCCCTGGCTGGAGGGCCCGTTCGCCTTCGTCCACGTGAACCGGGCGACCGGCCGCACGATCGTGGCCCGGGACCGGTTCGGCGTCAAGTCGCTGTACCTCGCCCGGTACGAGGGCCGCTGGTACGTGGGCAGCGAGATCAAGGCACTTCTCGCGGGCGGCGTACCGGCCACCCCGTGCGTTCCGCAACTGCGCGCCGTGCTGGCCGACTACTGGGTGAACGGCCCGCGGACACCGCTGGAGGGCATCCGCCGGGTCCTGCCCGGGACGGTGCTCGAATTCGACGCCGACGGCGAGCTGCTGTCCGAGCGGACCTGGTTCGAGCCGGGCAGTCTGGTCGACCGGGAGGAGGCCGACCGGCTGGCCGCGCTGCCGGCCGAAGGCTGGATCGACCGGCTGGACGGCGTCCTGCGGGCCGGCGTGCGTCGCCGCCTGCCGCAGGACGGCTTCGCGGAGGCCGGCGTCCTGTGCTCCGGAGGCCTGGACTCCAGTCTCGTGCTGGCTCTCGCCAAGGCGGAGGGCGTGCGACTGCCCGCCTACGTGGCCTCGTTCGGGGACCAGCCCGAGGTGGACGAGACCCGGTGGGCCGCCCGGGCCGCCGAGGCCGCCGGTACCCCGCTGGTGCCGGTGCAGGTCGACGGGCGCGCCTGGCGGGAACACTTCGTCGCCAGCGTCCGCCACTTCGAGTACCCGCTGGTGCACCAGAACTCGGTCGCCCTGGCCGCCGTCGCGGCGCGGGCGCGCGCCGACGGGCTGCGGGTGCTGTTCTCCGGCGAAGGGGCGGACGAGCTGTTCGGCGGCTACCCCTCCCGGCACCACGGGGAGCGGCGCGCGTTCGGCGTCGGGGCGCACGCCCTGGAACCCCCCGCGGACCGCGGCCGCGGCCTGCGCGAGCTGCTGGGCCTGCGGCCCGGGCCGTCCGACTACGAGCTGGACGTCCGGGACCGGCTGCGGCGCTCCTTCCGTCACCTTCCCCGGGAGCGGAATGAGTTGTCGTCGGCACTCGCCGCCGACCTGCGGCTGTTCCTCAGCCACGGCCTCAACCGCCTGGACAAGAACCTGATGCAGGCGTCGATCGAGGTGCGTGAACCCTTCCTCGACACCGCGGTGGCCTCCTTCGCGCTGAACTCCCCGCTGGAGCGGCACCTGCTGCCGGGCCTCAAGGCCGGCCTCGCGGCCACGGCCCGCCGGTACCTGCCGGCCGAGGTCGTGGACCGGGAGAAGTTCGGCTTCAACTTCTCCGTGCGGCCGTATCTCGAATCGCTGGACATGCGGCGCCTGCGGCGGGGAGAACTCGTCGACGTCCTGCGCCTGCCCGCACGGGAATGGGCACGGCTCCTGGCCGAATCCGAGGAACGCACGATCTTCCGGCTGTGGACCGCGGAAATCTGGTGCCGCCTTTTCCTGGCTGGCGTGTCCGTCGATGAGGTCAACGGATTAATCTGGCTCGACTAGCCGTGTGAACTGCGGAGACAGCTGGATATCAATCTATTGAACGGCCGCCGGAAGTGAAGGTGGGCCGCTATTTGAGTTTCCCCGAAAAGGGCCGCTAGGTGATTTCATGAGTCGCGCCAACGGGCTTGCGAAAAGCGGTTATGTGTGGCTAATTTTGGACCACGCCGAAGCAGTGGGAAACCGGCGGGAAAAGTTTCCCGATGAACCGAAGGAGATTTCCATGGAGCGTCAGCACGCCGTCGGCCTGCGTCCCCGTCTC
>NZ_JAIZ01000014.1 GCF_000710465.2 Kitasatospora sp. MBT63
GACCAGGGCGTCGCCGGGGTCGGACTTCTTGCGGGAGACGGCGTGGCGGTCGCGGTAGCGGGCGGCGGCCATCGGGTTGATCGCGAAGACCTTGCGCCGGCCGGTCCGCAGGATCGCGACCAGCAGGCCGCGGGAGGTTTCGATCGCGACAGGGATCGGGGTGTCCTCGGTGTCGCCGTACTCGGCGAGCAGGTCCAGCAGCAGCTTGTAGCCGGCTGCGTCGTCGGTGATGTGCCTCTTGGCCAGCAGCTGGCCGGTGTCGTCGACCAGGGCGACGTCGTGTGTTCGCTCGGCCCAGTCGATGCCGTAGTAGATCAAGGTTCCCTCCCCATGGGCGCGGTGTTTGCGCTGGTTGCGAGCGCATGCGGGCCACGCAGCGACCTAATTCCAGGACTCGACCACCCGGCCGGTCCGCCACCTCACTAGCCGTTCGTGGCACCAGCGCGCCGCGCGGGCCTCGGTCTGTTGCGGGAGCTCGGGCAGCTCGGGAGTTTCGAGAGGTCACCGTGCGACGGGCTCGCACCACCAACACCAACGAGTGATCAAGCGAGTGGTGTTGACGGTGGTGGCGGTCGGGAGGCCGCCGGACGCCGCCGCTCTGACAAGAGGCCTCGACGGCCGGGCACGTAATAGGCGTTCGTCCGGCGCCCACGCGACCGCCACCACCACGAACACCGGGGCCGCGCGCCGATCTATCCGAAGGCCTCACCGGCCCGGGTGGCGCGAGGCGTCACGACCTCGGCATTCGAACGGACCGACATCAGCCCCCTGGCTCCACCGATCCGCTATCAACGAATTAGGCACGTAGGCGATTGGAAGCAAGAGGGGCACCGCAGCATGGCAACGGCTACTTCGACTGGTCCAGGTACCGGTCGATCGTGGCGCGGGACATGCCGGTCAGCTGGTGAAGCTGCGACTTGCTCATGCCCCCGTCGACCGCCCAACGGACCATGGGGCCCCGGGAGTCCTCCACCTCGTCACGCGCGGCGGCCCACGCCTGCGCGCAGAGCTCCATCAGCGGCCGGGTCCAGAGCTGGGTGATAGGGCCGGAGCCGGGTACCGCCCAGCTGTTCGGGGTGGGCGGCAGGGCACCACGGGGAGGCACGGCGGCCATGGCCTCGGTGCGGGCGTCGAGGCTCTCGCCGTGGACGGCCGTGGCCTTGACGCTGAGCCCGTTGTAGATCTTCTGGCGGTGCGACCACCAGAGCTTGCGCTCGTCGGCGGTCAGCAGGCCGGGGTGGCGGTCGAGAAGCCAGTCGATCCGCTCGTTCGGGGTGTCCCTGGTGATCTCGTCCCTGAGCTGCACGATCCTGTCGTGACTCGCGGCGAGGCGGTCGGCCCGGGCGAGGGCCGCGACCGCCGGCGCCCACGGGGTCATCTGTGCAACCAGACGTTGCACCTCGGCGTCCGCCTCGGCCCGACCAACCGCTTCCTCCGCGCACGCGATGCCTGCGACGCCGTCCATCAGCCAGACCCGGACACCGTGGTCCACGGACCAGGAGTTGTGGCCAGCGCGGGTGCGGATCTCCCGGTAGCCATTGTTGAGGAAGTACAGGCCGGGGCCGTACTCCGCCAGGGCCTCCTCCCGCATGTCCTTGCTCGCGTGCAGGGGCAGTTCCACCATGACGAACCCTCTCGCAGGACCGAACAACCGGCCGTCGATGTATCGCACGATACATGCTACACCCGCGATATGTATCGAGCGATACATTTGCATGGGTCGGGCCCGAGCGGGTGCATGCTGGCGGCATGGCGGGTCAAGGGGCGCGCCAACCGCCGACATCCCGTACGTGTCGAACTTGCCCGACGAACCCCCAGATACCTGAATTAGGCACGTTCCGATCATGGGCAGTTGTGCGTGCGGGCTGGCGCAGATCCCGGTGCCACGCCTCCTGCGGCCGATCCGCTGTCGGCAGAGCACCCGGGCGCTGCAGGGGCCACCGCGGGGGACCAGGGAATACGGATAGCAGGGCGACACCAGCCAGGTAGACCCTCAGGACTGCGGTGGCTCGGCCAAGCTCAACCAGTCGACAGCTTCGTCGAGATGCGGGACACAGGGCCCGTCAGGAAGAAGCACGATGTCGTCGATCACCGAGCGCTTCCACACCACACCCACGTTGACGTCGCCCGACGTCGTGCCGCCGCCGTACATGCCGACGAGGTCCCACCACGGTCCCTCGGCCGGTCTGCCGTCGGACGTGGTGAAGGCCCGAACGTCGTCCATGTAAGCCACCACGGGAGAGCCGATCTGACCCTCCCGCGCACGGAAGTCCAGGAGCATCCGCGGCAGCCCCTCCCAGTCCAGCGAGGGCGGCCAGGCGACCGTCCCACGGCACCACACACCGATGGCGGCCTCCGCCCGCAGCGAGTCGAACCCCACCGGGAAGCCGATCACGAAGAGCTCGCTCGCGATGTCGACGCGGGAAAATGGGGACTTGGCCACCGGGTAGGAGATGAGGTCGACCTTCTCCTCTCCTCCACGTTCTGGGGGATGGGAAGCGCGATGACATCCACCTCGGCTCCGTGCACAGGGTGCTCGTACCAGAGGGGCCGCCCATGTTCATCGCCCAGCCTGAAGGTCACCGGGATCCAGACGCCGAACGGCCGGCCGTGGGCGTGCATGAGGACACGCAACACCGTCGCGGGGGCATCCTCGCCGCCGCCGACCACGGCGCGGCGGCTGGTGACCAGGTACGGGTGCCGTTCGCGATCGCGCACGACGAACCCGGTCGCGCCCCTGCCTCCCATCGGCTTGCCCTCGTGGTCGAGGAACTCCAGGTCCAGTGACGCGAGCGCCGGGACCTGCAGCTTGCGCGGCACACCCCGGGCCATGCCGTCGTCGGGCGGGCTGGAGGAAGGGCCGGTCATGAGCCGGAGCCTAGTGCAGCGCCCCCGTGCTGCTCAGCCTCGGACTCGGCCGGGAACAGGGCTGCGGTCCGGTCTGCGGCAGAGTCGAGGGGATTCACGTAGGGCCCGTCCGGCCGCTGGCGGGCAGCGATGATGTCCGCGACCGCCGAGCGCTTCCAGACCATGCCGACGTCGCTGTCCCGGTGGGTCCGTCCGCTGTAGACGCCGACGAGATCCCACGCCGGTCCCACCAGCTCCCTGCCGTCGGAGGCGAGGAAGCGGGTCAGCTCGTCTGCGTAGAAGACCACGGGTGACCCGGACTGCCCTTGGCGCGCACGGCAGTCGATGAGCATCGTGGGCAGGCTCTCCCAGTCGAGTGACGGTGGCCAGGCGAGCGTCCCGCGTGTCCAGACCCCGAGCCACGCACTGGTCCGGTTCGGGTCGAACCCGACGGGATAGCCGATTACATGCACCTGGCTTGCGATGCCTAGCCGGGGCAGCGCCGGGCCAGCCACGGTGTAGGCGGCCGACCAGTCCACCAGTTCCTGAGGCACTCCCTGCGCCGGGAACGGGATCGCGACGACGTCGACCTGCCATCCGTGCTCCGGGTGCTCCCACCACAGCGGCCGGCCGTCCTCGTCACCGAGCTCCACCACGACGCCGACCCACCGGCCCGCGAGCTGCGAACGGAGGTAGACACGCACCGCCGACGGCGAGAGCCCTCCCAGCCGGTCACCGGTCTTGGAGTTCCGGGCGGTCACCACGTGCCGGTTCGTGACCAGGAACAGCTCCTGGCCGTCCCGCACGACGAACCCGGTCGCGCCTCCCGAGACCGGCAGCCCCATCGGCCCCAGTGGCTCCAGGTAGAGCGAGGCCATCTCGGGGACCTTCAGCACGCCCCGACTCTGACCGTCCCGAACAGGAGCATCACGGGAAGCGTCGGTCATGGCCGGATCCTAGGCCCTCCGAGTGTGCCTCCGGAGGATCCCGCCCCCTCGACTGCCAGGTTCGGTACGGCACGGTCACAGGAGTGCGCCATGATGGCCCCAGGCCCAAGGCAGTGCGCTGAACCCTTCGAACAGATCGGGCCGCGAGTAGAAGGAATGATCATGTCGCCCACAACCGGACAGGGCAGGCTCCCCAGTGAGCTGCCCGAGCTGCACCACGATCTGCTGGCACTGTGCGCCCTCAAGGTCGGGGACACCTCTGTCGACTGGAGCCTGCTCGCCAGGACCTGCCAGACAGCAGCCGGCATCGAGACGGTACTCGGGGGCGACCTGCCCGAGCAGTCCTCGGCATCTCGCAAGAGCCTGCCCGTGCTGCGCTCGGCGCTGCCCCACCTCGACGCGGCACGAGAGCGTGTCGCCGCCGAGCTGGAAGCAGCCGAACGCGTGGGAGCCCGCCTCGTCACTGTCCTCGACGAGGCGTACCCGGCGAACCTGCGCCTGATCCCGAACCTGCCGCCGTTCCTTTTCCACCTCGGCGAGCTGTCCGTCCGGGACGGGCGCTCGGTTGCCGTCGTAGGGACGCGCAACTGCACCGAGGACGGTCGGCGCCGAGCCGCCCGGATGACGCGAGGACTGGTCGACGCGGACGTTGTCATCTACTCGGGCCTGGCCAAGGGCATCGACACCGCAGCCCACCAGGAAGCCCTGACGTCCGGTGGACGAACCGTCGCGGTGATGGGCACGGGGATCGCCTCGAAGATCTACCCGGCGGAGAACACCAGCCTCGCGCGCTCCATCGTCGACGCCGGCGGCGCATTGTTCTCGCAGTTCTGGCCCACCTCGACCCCGGCGCGGTGGACCTTCCCACGGCGCAACGTCGTCACGTCCGGATCGACGCTGGGAAGCGTCGTCATCGAGGCATCCAGCACTTCGGGCGCCAAACTCCAAGCCCGTGTCGCGGCCGAGCACGGCAAGCAGGTGTTCCTCCTGCACTCGCTCGCCACCTCCGAGGCGTGGGCCGCGGACATGCTCGCCGGCCACCGCGCGATCGAGGTCTTCGAACTCGAAGACGTCCTGGACAGACTTGGCAGCGCCACGCAGGCGCAACAGGCCGGGCAGCAGCGCCTGCAGCTCGCCTTGGCCGGCCTGTGACCGGGCCCGGTCCACTCCCCGAGCCTGCCGGCTTCCCGGACTGCAAGAGCTGCGCATACAAGCTGACCGGAGCGCCGGCGATCTGCGCGGCGTGCGCCGGAGCCACCCTGCCGCCGGTCGCCCCTGCACACTGCCTGGTCTGCAGCCAGACCCTTCCGACTGCGGGTGGTCTGTGCGGGAACCGCATCTGCGGGTGGCCCCTGGAGGAAAGGCACTTCACCAGGGTCGACGCGGTCGCGATGTACGACGGGGCGATGAAGCAGACCCTGCCCCGCCTGAAGTACGAGTCCAAGATGGGCTGGGCACTGATCTTCGGCCGGCTGATCGTCGGCTGGCTGGACACCCATGCAGCGGAGGTCGCCGACATCGACCTCATCGTCGGCAACCCGACCTCACCGGACCGCCGACCGCAACACGTCGAGGCGATCATGCGGGCCGCCAGCGACGCGAACCGCACCGGACGGTGGCCGATCGCAGATCCCGACAAGCCCGTGCTGACCAAGACCGGCACGACGACCGCATCCGCAGCATCCGGCGCCGCCTGGCAGACCAAATGGACCGCAGCTGAGCAGCACGCCGCGGCGATCGAGGTCGGATCGGCTGTGAACGGCGCCAGCGTGCTGCTGGTCGACGATGTCTTCACGACCGGTGCCCAGATGGCGACGGTCTCCCGACTGCTGAGGCACCACGGTGCGCGTGAGGTCCGCGGCCTGGTCCTGGCTCGAGCGCCCTGGAGGTAGGCCTACAGGCGGGGCAGAGGTGGGCCGCTCGTTCGGCCGGGACGCCAGAGGCGGGGGGTGCCTGGCGTCCCGGCCGGAGGCGGCCCGTCTGGAGGAACCGGCCGCAGCTGCTCGCGATCCGCTGGATGTGTGGTGGGACCGCTCTGATTCGAATCGTAGACCGTGAGGAGGGTGACCGAAACTGCTTTTGACCTGCTCGTCTAGCGTCGCGGCCATGCCATCGTTCGGCCTGATCCACCCTTCACCACCTTCCGGCCAGCCGGACTACTGTGCGAAAGGACGGTGACCGACCGCAAGGCCGACCACCGCCGGCGCAGCCGACCCGCGGCCTGCACCGCTGGGGCGGGTGGGCCAGGACGGCGCGTGCCAGGCGAGCGGCGGCGGGCAGGGCGCAGCGGCGGCGAGAGGGCAGCCGGAAGCAGGACGGGGGCAGACGGACTCACTGACTGCCCTCAGGCTCAGGCTTCGGCAGCTTCCCTCTCTGCTTCAGAACGACGGCCGCCGCAGCGTCCATGCCGGCGGCCGAGAGAGCGTAGAAACGCCGACGCGGCCTGCCGACCTCGGGGTGCTCCAACTCCCAACGGCTCTCCAGCCAACCGGCTTCCTCCAGGCGTCCCAGGATCGGGTAGACGGTGCCGGTGGGCCGACCCGAGGCCCGGACGACAGCGAAGCCATGCAGTTCCTCGCGCGCGCCGAGAAGTACTTCCAGCACGTCCAGTGTGGCTGCCGTGACGCGGAACGGAGTCTCCATGGCCATAAATTCTACGCATGTAGCGATAGCGTTCGATTGTGGCCTGCACACGCTCTGGCGTCGTGCTTCCGCGGTCACCCCGCGGTCGAGTTCGGGGTTCTTTCCAGCGTCGAGTCGAGTGTGCGGTCCCCACCACCTCACCCCGGAAGAGGACGCTCACCATCGTGTTCCACCCGCGCCGACCCGACGCCAGTCGCGCTGCGTCAGGGGAGATCAGGCGCGTCGGTGCCTGATGAGGGGGAACCAGCTGGCCTGCCGCCGTCGAGGCGGGCTGACCATCACCGCCGGAGTCGGGCGGGCTGCGCGAGGGGCGGCGCTGGCGGCGGTCGGTGCCGGGAGTTCGAGGTCGGGGTGGACGACGAAGAGGTGCTTGTCGGCGCAGACGGTGCGCAGCCCGGCATCGGCGAGGAAGCTCTGGAGAATCAGGTTGTTGACCTTGCGCGTGCTGGGTGCGCCGTCGCGGGTGCGGCAGACGTTGACGGCCAGGACGC
>NZ_JAIZ01000015.1 GCF_000710465.2 Kitasatospora sp. MBT63
GGGGCATCGGCCGCACCGGACGCGCGGGCCACACCGGCGAGGAACCCGCCGCCGCCCGCCCCGCCGCCGGCGGCCACCAGGTCCGGCCCGTCGTCCGCACGGTGGCCCGCGCGGTGCGCGCCGCCCCCGCCGGTGACCCCGCCCGCCAGTTTCAGCAGACCCGACCCGGACGAGGCGGTCGGCGAAGTGAGGATGCCCTGCATCTCACGGCTGTGCGCGTCCTCGTTCTCGGTGAGATTGCGCGCCACCTGGTCCATCCGGTCGGCGGTGCCCCGGAACGCGCCGAGCAGCCGCTTCAGCACCTCCGTACCGACGGTGGTGGCGATCTGCTCGACGGCGGCGAGCAGCAACCGGCCCAGGGCGTCGCCGGGCCGGCCCACGTCCAGCCCCTCGATGATCCGCCGGAACGAGCCACCGTGGGCGTCGATCCCGTCCGCGTGCCGCCGCAGGTGCAGCGCGCAGGAGGCCAACTGCTCCAGGTCCACCCCGAACCCGCTGCCCTGCGACGAACCCGACCCGCCGCCGCCCGTCAGGCCGCCCACCACGGCCTCCACCAGATCGCCCACCGGCTGCGCCAGCGCCTGGCCCAGCGCGGACACCGCCTCCTCCAGGATGGTGGAGGCGATCTGCCTGGCGGCCGCGACGATGGCCGCCGTGCCCCACGGCCCGGTTGCCGACGCCACCGCCAACTCACCCTGCGTGGTCACCAGTTGGACGAGCGTCGCGGCCTTGCAGCCCTCCACGACCAGCGCCGCCGCATTGAGCGCCGTCGCGGCGGCCCCACAGCCGTCGACCACCAGGCGCGAGTACGTCGACACGGTGCCCCACATCTCGGCCAGCCGGTCCGCGGACGCGCCGTGGTACGCCCCCTGCAGTGCGGTGAGCGCCCTGTCGGCGTCCATCTGGACGGAGTCGAGGGTCGAGGCGAGCTTCCTGAGCTCGTCCGCGAGCCTGACCACGTCGTCCTCGTTCACCTGGGGCCACTCCAGCCCGAGCAGGCCGAGTACGGACCCGAGTTCCGGCGGTAGTTCCAGTGCCACGGTTTCCCCCCTGGCCCGTGCTGCGCGCCGTCGGGCGCACGGGCGGATCGGACGCTCCTAACGCTGCCGCCGTCGCTGTCCGCCCGACGACCGGGTGCGCGGCGGGCCCGGACGCGCGCGGCGTGAGCGCGCGCCCGGGCCTCCAGGAGGCTAGCCAGCGTCCGCCGGGGCGGGCTTGGACAAATTTGCGCCCCGCCCTACTGGGCGAGCGCGCCCTCCACCCGGCGGGCGGCCACCAGCTGTCCGGGGGTGGCGTCGGCCAGCGCGCGGAACTCCCGGTTCAGGTGCGCCTGGTCGTAGTAGCCGCAGGCCGCCGCCACGGCGGCCGGGCCGGCGTCCCCGCGCGCCAGCAGGGCGACCGCGCGGTGGAAACGCAGCACCCGCGCGGACGCCTTGGGCGTCAGGCCGACCTGATCGGTGAACCGGCGGATCAGGTGCCCCTGGCTCCACCCGACCTCCTCGGCGACCCTGGCGATCTGGACGGTCCCACCGGAGCCGGCCAGCAACTGCCAGGCCCGGCCCACCTCGGGGGCGGGCGCCGGGCTGTGCCCGAGCCGGGCCAGCAGGACGGCGTCCAGCAGGTCGAACCTGGCCGCCCAGTCCCGGGTGGCCGCCAGCCGCTCGACCAGTTCCCCGGCCTCCGGACCCAGCACGGCCGACAGCTCGACCGCATGGTTGGTCAGGGCCCGCATCGGGACGGCGAACAGCCGGTAGGCGCCCAACGGCGTCAGCTCCAGCCGGATCGCCTCCTGCCCGCCCGGGTGCTCGCACAGCGCCGGCCGGTCCTCCAGGCCGACCACCAGCGAGCCGATCCGCCCGCTGCCGGGACCGGGAACGCCCAGCCGGCTCACCTGGGTGAAGGGCTCCGCCAGATTGATCACCACGACGGCCCGCCCGGTCGGGACCACCCGCACCCGGTACGGCGAGGACCCGGCCTCCCAGTACCCGGCATAGCTGCGCAGATACGGCCGCAGCCCGGGGTGCCAGGGCCGGCTCACCCGCCAGCGGCCACCGAGCCGCTCGACCGCGACACCCGCACCGGTCGTCCCGGCAGCCCGGCTCACCCGGACGCCCGCCGGGCGGTGGGGGAGAGCGCCGGGCGGGCCGGGGCGGTAGCGGCGGCGGGCCCGCGGCCGGACGGCGTTCTGTCGCGCATGCTGTCAGCTCCATCGGCGAGGGTGGCGAACGGTTGGAGCGTACGGAACCTGACGGCGTGTCCGAGGTGCCGCCCCGACACCGTACCCGTCACTGCGGGACGGTTCGAGGGCGTCCGGGATCCGATGGCCGAAAGCCCACGCCCCCGGGAACGGCAGGACGGCCGCACCGACCGATGACCTGGCTCGGGCAGGTTTCAGCCGGGCGGCCCCGTCTCGGGCGCCGGTGCCGGGGAACGGATCCGACACCCCACCGCTCGTACCAGGAGAGGACGCCGCACCCATGGGCGCCGTGCTGCACGCACTGAAGATCACCGGTTCGATGACCTGGGAGATCACCTGGGCCCTCATCCTGGGCTTCGCGCTGTCCGCGGTGGTGCAGGCGGTGGTCCGCCACTCCACCGTGGTCCGGCTGCTCGGTGACGCCCGCCCCCGGACCCTGGCGGTGGCGACCGGGCTGGGCGCGGCCTCCTCCTCCTGCTCGTACGCGGCGGTGGCGCTCGCCCGGTCGCTGTTCCGCAAGGGCGCGGACTTCACCGCGGCGATGGCGTTCGAGATCGCCTCCACCAACCTGGTGATCGAACTCGGCGTGATCCTGGCTCTGCTGATGGGCTGGCAGTTCACTGCCGCCGAGTTCACCGGCGGCCCGCTGATGATCGTCGTGCTGGCCGTGCTGTTCCGGCTGTTCCTGCGGGAGCGGCTGCTCGCGCAGGCGCGGCGGCAGGCCGACCGCGGGCTGGCCGGCTCGATGGAGGGGCACGCGGCGATGGACATGACCGTCCGGCGCCCGGGCGGCTTCGCCCGGCGGCTGTGCTCCGCCGAGGGGTTCACCGCGGTGTCGCACGTGTTCGTGATGGAGTGGGCCGCGATCATCCGGGACCTGGCCGTCGGGCTGCTGATCGCCGGGGCGGTCGCGGCCTGGGTCCCGGACAGCTTCTGGCAGGCGTTCTTCTTCAGCGGGCACCCGGTGGCCGCCAAGATCTGGGGCCCGCTGATCGGGCCGGTCGTCGCGATCGCCTCGTTCGTCTGCTCGATCGCCAACGTGCCGCTCGCCGTGGTGCTGTGGAAGGGCGGCATCAGCTTCGGCGGGGTCGTCGCGTTCCTCTTCGCCGACCTGCTGATCCTGCCCATCCTGAACATCTACCGGAAGTACTACGGCCCCCGGATGGCCCTGTTCATCCTCTCCACCTTCTACACCGCCATGGTGCTCGCCGGGTACGCCGTCGAACTGGTCTTCGGTGGACTCGGCCTGATCCCGGACCAGGCCGACGCCCAGGTCCCCGCCGACGGCGTCTCCTGGAACTACACGACCTGGCTGAACATCGTCTTCCTGCTGCTCGCCCTGGTCCTGGTGGTCCGCTTCTTCCGGACCGGCGGCGCGCGGATGCTCCGGGCGATGGGCGGCGGCCCGCCGCGGCGGGCGCCCGGCGACACGCCCGACCCGGCGGCACCCGGACGGCCCGTCCAGGAACCGCGCTGACCGGTACGGCGGCGCCCGGCCGGAGGGGACGCGGGTGGCCCGGAAACCGGTTGACCGCGGGCGCCGGGAGGCGTTTTGCTTCGTGGTCGGCCCGCGACGCGGTGACGGTGTGTCGCCCGGGCCGCGGGCCGGCCGCCCGTACACCGGCCCGGGAGAAGTAGCCAGGAGAGCAGCCAGGAGAGCAGTCATGAGCACCGGCAGGATGCACGCCGACGAGGCCGAGACCGGCCGCACCCTGGTACGGCGCCTGCTCGCCGCCCAGTTCCCGCAGTGGGCGCACCACCCGATCGAGCCGGTCCGGCCGGCCGGGACCTCCAACGCGATGTACCGGCTCGGCGAGGACCTGGTGGTACGCCTGCCCCGGATCGCGGGCGCCGCCGCCGACGTCACCCGGGAACACCACTGGCTGCCCCGGCTCGCGCCCGAACTGCCCGTCGCCGTCCCCGTTCCGCTCGGCCTCGGGACGCCCGCCTGCGGCTACCCCTGGCCCTGGTCGGTGTACCGCTGGCTCGACGGCGAGACCCCGGCCGTCGGCGCAGGCGGGCTCCCCGACCCCGCCCGGCTGGCCGGGGACCTGGCGGACCTGCTGCACGCCCTGCGCCGGATCGACCCCGCCGACGGCCCGGCCTCGTACCGCAGCGAGCCGCTGGCCGCCCGCGACACCGCGACCCGCTCCGCCCTGGCCGCGCTGCGCGCCACCGGTGACACCAAGGACGCCGAGGACGCCGACGCCGCGGCCGAGGTCTGGGAGACGTCGCTGCGGACCGCCGGGCACCCCGGCCCGGCCGGCTGGATCCACGCGGACCTGCAGCCGGGCAACGTGCTGCTGGTCGACGGACGGCTCGGCGCCGTCATCGACTTCGGCTGCGCGGGGACCGGCGACCCCGCGGTCGACCTGATCGCCGCCTGGTACCTGCTGCCCGCCGCCGCCAGGGCAGACTTCCGAGCGAGGCTCGGTGACGACGACGCCGCCTGGTCCCGCGGCCGTGGCTGGGCACTGTCCATCGCCCTGATGGAGGCCTCGTACTACCGGACCACCAACCCGGCGATGGCGGCCACCGCACGGCACGTGATCGGAGAGGTCGTGGCGGACCACCGGCAGGGCCGGTGAGGCCGGCCAAGGGCCCCCGGCGTGCTCGCTCCGCCCATCTCGGTCTCGGCCTGGTGGCCGCCGCCGCGGTGCTGGCCGTCACCTTCGGACGTGGCCTCCGGGGCAGGGACCTGGTGCGCCGAAGCCACCTGCTGACCTTCGGCTGGGCGCACTGGCTGTGACCCCGCGTCCGGGCGTCCCGGTGGTGGCCGGGGCGCCCGGACGGAGCTCAGCGCGCCGAGCGCGCGGGAGCCGATCCGCACCGCGGTGCGGCTCGAACCGCGCTACCGCGTGGCGGTGTTCCGCCGTGACGGCCGTGCGGGGTCACTTGGACTCGACCCGTCCGAGCGGGTCGGGTCCGGCGGCGAGCTGCTCGACCGCCGCGCGCCAGGTCCCGTCCCCGGGGAAGAGCACGCTGCGGAGGTAGGCGGTGGTGAGCCGCTGGACCGCGGCGACCCGCTCGGGGTTCTCGTCCGTGGTCTCGGCGACGTCGTACCCGGAGATCCCGCCGAGACCGTGCTCCGCGCCGAACAGCGTGAGCAGGGACTTGGGGCCCGGGGACAGGACGTACGGGTCGGTGTGCCAGGCCGGGCCGGCCACGGTCATGTGGGGGGAGTGGTCGTTGTCACCGGCCACCACCAGGGTGGGCGTGGTCATCCGGGAGAAGTCCGTGGTCAGGAAGAAGGGGTAGTTCTCGGCGATGGGCCCGGTGAGTGCATCACCCCCTCGGCCCGGTGCGGCGAGCAGCAGGCCCGCGGTGATCCGGGGCTCGGACAGGTCGACCTCGGTGCCGGTGTCGGGGTCGGTGAGCCGGGCGCCCAGCAGCAGGCTCGCGGTGTGCCCGCCCATCGAGTGCCCGGCCACGGCCACCTTGCCGTGGTCCAGGCGTCCGCGGAGCTGGGGGACGGCGGCCTCGATCAGGTCGAGGCGGTCGAGGATGTGCGTCATGTCCTCGGCCCGCGACCGCCAGTACAGCGGCGCCCCGGGGGTGGCGGGGTCCAGGTGCAGCGTCCGCGAGCTCAGGTGGGTCGGCTGGACGACGGTGAAGCCGTGCGCCGCCCAGTAGTTGGCGAGCGGGGCGTAGCCGTTGGAGGAGGAGAGGTGGTTGGAGGGCCCCTGGCCGTGCGAGAGGAGGATGACCGGCAGTCCGCTCCCGGTCACCGGAGCGGTGACGCGCAGGTGCAGGTCGACGGGTCGGCCGGGTACCGGCAGGACGACCGAGTCGACCGACAGGACGGGGGTGGAGGTGGGGGTGCCGACGGTGTCAGCCACCTGGGCCGGTGAAGTCATGGGAGAGCCTTTCCGTTCCCGCGGCAGCGGTGCCGGTGGTGACCGGCCGGCGGCGGGGTGAGGCGGACGGGAGGGCGCGCTTCGGCTAAGCTCAAAGCGGAACCTTGTTCCAGATACGATACGGAACGGCGTTCCGTTTAGTCAATCACCGTCCGGACGGAGAACGCGGTGTCCATCGAAGGTCAGTCGGCGCAGGGGTCGAGCCGCAGCAAGCGGGCCGACGCGCAGCGCAACCAGCAGGCGCTCCTCGCCGCGGCCGCCGAGGTGTTCGCCACCTCCGGCATCGACGCGCCGATCCGCGCGATCGCGGCCAGGGCCGGCGTCGGCGTCGGGACGATCTACCGCCACTTCCCCGCCAGGGCGGACCTCGTCGTCGCGGTCTACCGCCACCAGGTCGAGGCCTGCGCCGAGGCCGGACCGACCCTGCTCGCCGCCGATGCCTCCCCGCTCGCCGCGCTCCGCCAGTGGGTCGACCTCTTCGTCGACTTCCTGGTCACCAAGCACGGCCTCGCCAACACCATGCAGGCGGACAGCGGCTTCGACGCGCTGCACTCCTACTTCCTCGACCGCCTGGTGCCCGTCTGCTCCGACCTGCTCGCCGCCGCCGTCGACGCCGGCGAGATCAGGCCCGGCACACACGCCTACGAGCTGATGCGCGGCATCGGCAACCTCTGCATCGGCCGCGACAGCGACCCGCGCTACGACCCCCGCCGCCTGATCGACCTGCTGCTCCAGGGGCTGCGGCAACCACCGTCCCCCTGACGCCGCCGATTTGATGCCGCAGATTTGGCAGTTCGCCCGGAGCTTCGATAGGACAGGGCGACGTCGGGGAGACCATAGGGGGAGCTGTCGTGTCGGGTGTTCAGATCGCGGTGGAGTACGTGTTCGCCTGGCTGGTCCGCCAGGCCGGTTCGGCCGACGGGCGGGCGGAAGAGCCGGCCGACACCGAGCAGGACCCGGAACTCGCCGCCGGGAAACGCCGGTTGTGCGAGGCGGTCGCGCGCAGGCTCGGGTCGGATCCGGCACTGGAGCGGGCCCGCGAAGAGGCCTCGGCGCCCGACCCGCAACTGTCGGAGCGCACCCGGCGGCGGCTGGCGGACTCGCTGGCCGACGCCACCGAACGCGACCCCCGCTTCGCCGAGGAACTGCGGCGACGCGCTGCCCGGCTGCCCGTCTCCGACCGGCTGCGCCGGCTCGACCAGGCCGACGCGGTGGCGGGCGCGGTGTACAACACCATCAGCGGCGGGTCCCACCTCGGGCACGTGGTGCAGGCGGGCGTCATCGCCGTACCCTCCTTCGGCGCCGCACCCCGCGACCCGCGCCCCGGCGGGATCCCGAACCCGTCGCCGGCCCCGGAGGACCGCACCCCGGCGGAGGGCCGGTGACCGCCCAGGCCGGCCCCCACCCCACCGGCGGCGCGACGGTCACCAACACGGTCTCCGGCGGGATCTTCCTCAACACCGTGGTGCAGGGCCGGAACCTCACCGTGCAGCTGCCCGCCGAGATCGCCGCCGCACTGTCCGGGCTGCCGGCCTCCTCCACCGCCTTCACCGGCCGCGACGACCAGGTCGAGACTCCCGGGCCGTCGAGGGCCGCCGCGGTGCGGGGTCGCGCCCTGAGGGACCCTGACGGCCGCTGACGGACCGTCGGGCGCCGCGCCGAACGGGCCGGTGTGTCCAAGTCATTGACAGGGTTTCGTCAGGAGAGTTCACTTCGTGAAGAAAGGTCCCGGCCGGGCCACCCATCCACCCGGCCGGCGGGCCTTTGGCCGGGGTGCCCCCATTCGGTCGACGCCACAGGCGGGCCGACACCCACCAACCCGCATTCAAGGCGGTCTTCGCATGCCTTCATCGATACATCGACACTCGCTCGCGGCCACTGTCGGGGTGGTCCTGGCTCTGCTCGCCGCCCTCAGCTGGGCCCCGGCGACGGTGTCGGCGGCGCCGCTCCCCGTTCAAGCAGTGAACTTCGAGGACAACTTCGACGGCCCGGCCGGGGCCGGCGTCGACTCCGGCCGGTGGCAGACCGAGACCGGGGACAACGTCAACAACCACGAGCGCCAGTACTACACCGCGGGCAACGCCAACGCCGCGCTGGACGGCCAGGGCCACCTGGTGATCACCGCCCGCCGCGAGAACCCGGCCAACTACCAGTGCTGGTACGGCAGCTGCCAGTACACCTCGGCGCGGCTGAACACCTCGGGCCGGTTCGCCCAGGCCTACGGGCACGTCGAGACCCGGATGAAGATCCCGCGCGGACAGGGCATGTGGCCCGCGTTCTGGATGCTGGGCGACGACATCGGCCAGGTGGGCTGGCCGAACAGCGGCGAGATCGACGTGATGGAGAACGTCGGCTTCGAGCCCGGCGCCGTGCACGGCACCATCCACGGACCCGGGTACTCCGGCAGCGGCGGCATCGGCGCGGGCTACAACCTCCCCGCCGGCCAGGCGTTCGCCGACGCGTTCCACACCTTCGCGGTCGACTGGGCCCCCGACTCGATCAGCTGGTCGGTCGACGGCAACGTCTACCAGCGCCGCACCCCGGCCGATCTCGGCGGCCGCAGCTGGGTGTTCAACAAGCCGTTCTTCATCATCCTCAACCTGGCCGTCGGCGGCTACTGGCCCGGCGACCCGGACGGCTCCACCGCCTTCCCGCAGCAACTGGTGGTGGACTACGTCCGGGTGACCACCGGCTCCACCGCACCGGCCGGCGGCTCCCTCACCGGCCTGGCCGGCAAGTGCCTGGACGTGGCCGCCGCCAACACCGCCAACGGCACCCCGGTCCAGCTCTACACCTGCAACGGCACCCCCGCCCAGCGCTGGACGGTCGGCGGGGACGGCACCATCCGGGCGCTCGGCAAGTGCCTGGACGTCTCGGGCGGCAACACCGCCGACGGCACCAAGGTGCAGCTGTGGGACTGCAACGGCACCGGCGCCCAGCGCTGGTCGTACAACGCGACCAGCCACGACGTGGTCAACGTGCCCGCCGACAAGTGCCTGGACGTCACCGGCAACAACCCCGCCGACTCGACCCCCACCCAGATCTGGACCTGCACCGGCGGCGGCAACCAGAAGTGGACGCTCAACCCCTGACCCCGCCCCACGCCACCTGTGACCCCGCCCGCCCCCCGGCGGGCGGGGTCACAGGTGCCGCCGCTGCCGCCGCTTCCCGTCGTCGTAGACCCGGCGGGCCTGCGCGGTGGACTCGAGGGTGGAGACCTCCGCGACCGGGACCTCCCACCAGGCCGGGGCGCCGTCGGGCGCCGGGGCGGCGGCCGGCGCGGTCTCGACGTACACCGCGGTGGGACGGTCGGCGGCACGCGCGGTCCGCAGGGCGGCGCGGAGCTGTTCGACCGTGTCGGCCCGCAGGACGTCCAGGCCGAGGCTGGCCATGTTGGCCGCCAGGTCGACCGGCAGCGGATCACCGGTGTAGCCGCCGTCCGCCGCCCGGTAACGGTACGCCGTGCCGTAGCGCTCCGCGCCGACCGCCTCGGAGAGAGCGCCGATCGAGGCGTAGCCGTGGTTCTGCACCAGCACCGGGATGATCTTGATGTGCTCCTGGACGGCGGTGACCAGCTCCGTCGGCATCATCAGGTACGTGCCGTCGCCGACCAGCGCGAACACCTCCCGGTCGGGGTCCGCCAGCCGGACACCGAGCGCCGCCGGGATCTCGTACCCCATGCAGGAGTAGCCGTACTCGACGTGGTACTGCCGCGGATCGCGGGCCCGCCACAGCCGGTGCAGGTCACCGGGGAGCGAACCGGCCGCGTTGACCAGCACGTCGCGTTCGCCGAGGGTCTCCTGGAGCACGCCGAGCAGCTGGGTCTGGGTGGGCCGGGCCGCCGGGTCCGGGGCGTGGTACGCCCGGTCGACCAGGCGCTGCCAGGCCCGCGCCGAGGCCGCGCACAGCTCCCGGTGCTCCCGGTCGACCCGGTGGCCGGCCAGCTGTGCGGTCAGCTGTTCCAACCCGCTGCGGGCGTCGGCCACCAGCGGCTCGCCGGCCAGCTTGTGGGCGTCCGGTGCGGCGATGTTGAGGTTGACGAAGCGCACGCCCGGCGCGCCGAACAGGGTGGCGGACGCGGTGCTGAAGTCGGTCCAGCGGGTGCCGACACCGATCACCAGGTCGGCCCGCCCGGCGGCGTCGTTGGCCGCGGTGGTGCCGGTGTGGCCGACCGCACCGAGCTGCGCGGGGTGGTCCCAGGGCAGCGAGCCCTTGCCGGCCTGCGTCTCGGCGACCGGCAGTCCGGTCGCCTCGACCAGCGCGGCCAGCGCCCGCTCGGCCCCGCTGTGGTGGACACCGCCGCCCGCCACCAGCAGCGGCCGGCGGGCACCCCTGATCAGCTCGGCGGCACGGGCCAGCTCCCCGGCGTCCGGCTGCGGCCGGCGCAGCCGCCAGACCCGGTCGGCGAAGAACCCGGCCGGCCAGTCGTACGCCTCGGCCTGGACGTCCTGCGGGACGGCGAGCGTCACCGCGCCCGTGTCCACCGGGTCGGTCAGCACCCGTACGGCGTGCAGCGCCGCGTCGATCAGCATCTCCGGCCGCCAGATCCGGTCGAAGTAACGGGACACCGGACGCAGCGCGTCATTGACCGTCAGATCGCCCGAGGACGGCGACTCCAGCTGCTGCAGCACCGGGTCCGCGGGGCGGGTCGCGAAGACGTCGCCGGGCAGCAGCAGGACCGGCAGCCGGTTGACGGTGGCCAGGGCGGCGCCGGTGACCAGGTTGGTCGCGCCGGGCCCGATCGAGGTGGTGACGGCGTGGGTGGCGGCCCGGCCGCGCTGGCGGGCGAAACCGACGGCGGCGTGCACCATCGCCTGCTCGTTGCGGCCCTGCAGGAACGGCATGCCGTCCGGGCCGTCCTGCCCGGCCTGCCGCAGCGCCTGCCCGAGGCCCGCCACGTTGCCGTGGCCGAAGATGCCCCAGCAGGCCGCGATCAGCCGCTGCCGGTGGCCGTCGCGTTCGGTGAACTGGTGGGCGAGGAATCGCACCAGCGCCTGGGCGGTGGTCAGCCGGACGGTGGCGCCGGGCGCCTCGGGCGCCGCGGGCGGCTCGGGACTGGCGGCGGTCATCGCTCGGGGCCTTCCGTCGGTGCGGGTGCGGGTGCGGGTGCGGGTGCGGGTGCGGGTGCGGTGCACATCGGCAGCCGCGGGTCCGGCGCCTGACCGGGCCAGGTCCGCCGGACCCAGGCGTGCGCCGGGTCGTCGCAGATCAGCCAGGCCCGGGCGGCGCCGGGACCGGCCATCGCGTTGAGGTAGTACATGTCGTAACCGGGGGCCGCCATCGACGGCCCGTGGTAGCCGTCGGGGACCAGGACCGCGTCGCCGGTGCGGACCTCGGCGAGCACCTCCGAACGGGTGCGCTCCCCGGACGGGTAGACCCGGTGGTAGCCGGTGCCGGGCGCACCGGCGGGGGAGTCGGCGATGGTGAACCAGTAGATCTCCTCCAACCGGCTCTCCTCGCCCGGGCGTTCCCGGTCGTGCCGGTGCGGCGGGTACGAGGACCAGTTCCCGGCCGGGGTGAGCACCTCGACCGCGATCAGCCGGTCGGTGGCGAAGGCGTCCACCCCGGCGAAGTTGTTGACCTGCCGGGTGCTGCTCCCGGCGCCGCGGATCTCCACCGGGACCCGGTCGGCCGGTCCGTGACGGAAGGCCAGCCGCCGCTCGCACCGGGCCCCGGTGAGGGCGAACCGTCCACCGGCCGCACTGGCGACGGTGGCCCGGCCGTCGCGCGGCAGGTAGGCGAAGTCGCTGACCGCGGAGAACACGTCGGGCCGCCCGTGCAGCTCCAGCGTCCGGCCGTCGCAGGTGACGTGGGCCGAGCCGGACAGCGGCAGCACGATCCACTCGCTGTCCCCGGTGTCGAAGGTCCGGGAGGCGCCGGGCGCCAGGTCGAGGATCCGCAGCGAGGTGTAGGTCCAGCCGGCCGTCGCCGGGTCGATCCGGCAGCGGTAGCCGTCGCGGTCGGCGGACCCGTCGGGCAGGTGCAGCCGTACGGGGGCGGGGCCGGGCGGGTCCGCGGGCACGGGGTCTCCTCGGGGTGTCGGGGGTGCCGGGAGTGGCGGGGTGGGTGCCGGTCAGCGCTCCAGCAGCGAGACGGCGGTGTCGATGGCGCCCGCGACGTCGCCGTCCGGCGGGTAGAGCAGGGTGCGGCCGATCATCAGACCGCGGATCTGGGGGATCCGCAGGGCCCGTCGCCACGATGCGAACAGCGCGTCGCGGTCGCCGCCGCCCTCACCGCCGAGCAGCATCGCGGGCAGGGTGGTCGAGGCCATCATCCGCTCCATGTCCTCGACCACCGGCACCTTGAGCCAGGTGTGGGCGGTGGTGCGGCCGAGGCCCTGGGCGATGTTGTTGGCCCACATCTGGTCGTCCGCGGTGAGCCGGTTGACCACCCGGCCGCCCTCCCGGCGGGAGCTGAACGGCTCGACCATGGCGATCAGCCCGCGCTCGTTCAGCTGGTCGACGGCGTGCGCCGCGCTCTCCAGGGTGGCGGCGGTGCCGTGGTCGCCCGGGTCCAGGCGCAGCAGCAGCTTCCCGCCGTCCAGGCCCGCCTCGGCGATGCCGCGGGCGTCGTAGCCGGTGAAGCGGTCGTCGAGCTCGAAGGCGGCGCCGGGCAGCCCGCCGCGGTTCATCGAGCCGAGCACCAGCTTGCCGTCGAGCGCGCCGAGCAGGGCGAGGTCCTCCACCAGGTCGGCGGTGCCGAGGAACCCGTCCACGCCCGGGCGGGCGAGCGCCTCGACGCAGCGGCCGAGCAGTTCGTGGCGGTCGCCCATCGCGGTCGGGTGGCCGCCGGCGGCCAGCGCCCCGCGCGCCGGATGGTCGGCGGCCAGCACGAACAGCGGCCGGGCCAGCGCCGCCCGGTCGAAGCGCGGGCGTAGCAGCAGCGCCTCGGCGACGGCGCCCGGGTTGGTCGCCCGGAGCTCCGTCAGCCGGGCCAGGTCGGGGCGGTGGCGGGCGGCCAGGGCGAGCGGGCCGGGGTCGGCGGTCACAGGCTCACGTCCCGGGGGCGGTGGGCGGCCAGGGTGAAGGCGCGCGGCGGTACGGACAGCGGCGGGTCCTCGGGGTGGCGCCGGGCGTTGCGCCAGAGCAGCTCGGTCACCTCGTGCGGCTCGGGCATGTCGTCGGCGCAGGCGAGCCGCCCGGCTACCAGCGCGCCGGCGGCGTTGGCGGTCTCGATCACCTCCCGCAGCGGCCGGCCGGCGAGCAGCCCGGCGGCCAGCGCGCCGCCGAAGGCGTCGCCCGCGCCGAGACCGTTGACCACCCGGACGGTGACCGGCTCGACCACCACCTCCTCGGTGGGGGTGCGGGCCAGCACGCCGTTCGGGCCCTGCTTGATGACGGCCAGCCGGACCCCGCGCGCCAGCAGCAGGTCGGCGGCCTTGTCGGGGTCGCAGGTTCCGACGGCGACCTTGGCCTCGTCCAGGTTCCCGACGGCGACGGTGGACAGCTCCAGCGCCCGCGCGTACCAGTGCCTGGCGTCCTCGGGCCGGGCCCAGAACGAGGGCCGCCAGTCCAGGTCGAGCACGGTGTCGGCGTCGGGCGCGCGCAGCGCCGCCGCCTCCAGGGTGGTGGTCCGGGACGGTTCGACGGCCAGGCCGCCGCCGGTGATCCAGATCATCCGGGCCCGGGCGAAGGCCGCGAGGTCGAGGTCCTCGCAGGTCAGGCACTGGTCGGGGGCGATCGGCGAGCGGTAGAACAGGATCGGGAAGTCGTCCGGGGGGTGGATCTCGCAGAACACCACCGGGGTCTGCCGGCCGGGCACCGTCACCACCTGGCTGTCGTCGACGCCGAAGCGCCGCAGCGCGGTGCGCACGTACGGGGCGAAGCGGTCGTCGCCGACGCCGGTGGCGACCGCCGTGCGCAGGCCGTGGCGGGCGGCGGCGACGGCCACGTTGGTCGCGGTGCCGCCGAGCGAGCGGGCGAAGGTCTCCACCTCGGCGAGCGGCACCCCGGTCTGCTGGGGGTAGAGGTCGACGCCGACCCGGCCCAGCGTGATCAGGTCGTGGGGGCGGTTCATCCGGCCGGTGTCCCCTCGGGTTCCAGGGCGAGCAGGTAGTCCAGGCCCGTCCGGACGTCCGCGACCGGGCCGGTACCGGGGGCGGGCTCGCCGGTGAGCACGGTGTCCTGCTCCATCACGTACCAGCCGCGGTAGCCGGACCGCTCCAGGAGCGGGACCAGCACGGCGATGTCCACGTCGCCCTGCCCGAGCGGCCGGTACAGCCCGGCGGCGACGGCAGCGGCGTAGCCGACCTCGCCGGACCTGACCCGGGCGGCGGCCCCGGCGTCGACGTCCTTGAGGTGGACGTGGGCGATCCGGTCGGCGGCGCGGCGGGCCAGGTCGACCGGGTCGGTACCGCCGGCCAGCAGGTGGCCGGTGTCCAGGCAGAGCGGTGCGTCACCGCCGTCCAGGACGCGCCGGACCTCCTCGGGGCGCTCGACCATGGTCCCGATGTGCGGGTGGAGGGCGGCGGTGACGCCCTCCGCGGCGGCCAGCGCGACGATCCCGGCGAGGTTGGCGAGCAGGGTGTGCCAGCCGGCGGCGTCCAGGGCGGGCCGCTGCTCGTAGCCGTCCCGGCCGGTGGCGGCGGCCAGCACCAGGGTGCGGGCGCCGCAGCCGGCCAGCGCGCGGAGCGCGGTCCGAACGGCGGGCAGCGGGTCGTGTCCGGGCTCGTGCAGGACGACCGGGACGAAGCCGCCCACCGCGGCCAGCCCGTACGAGCGCAGGGTGGCGGCCCGTTCGGCCGGGTCGGCGGGCAGGAAGCCGTCCGGGCCGAACTCGGTGGCGGCCAGGCCGAGTCCGGCCATCTCGGCGAGGACCCGCCCGGCGGACAGCTGGTGGCCCCAGCCGGGGACCTCGCACACGCCCCAGGAGATCGGCGCGGCCGCGATCCGGGCGCGCAGTGGAGTGGGGGCCGGCTGCCCGGGCGTCGGCTGCACGGCCGTCGGCTGTCCGGTCATCGGGCGGCCTCCTGCGCGGGCAGGGCCCGCAGGGCCGCGGCCGAGCGGACGCTGTCGACGGCGACCGGCGAGCCGAGCGCCCGGGACAGCTCGCAGGCCTCGGCGGCGAGCAGCGCCTCCAGCGCGTCGTGGCCGGTGCAGGGGCTCGGTCGGCGGCCGCGGGCGACGTCCAGGAAGACGTCGAGTTCGGCGAGGTAGGCGTCGTGGAAGCGGCTGAGGAAGTCGGGCCACGGCTGCTCGGGCGCGGCGGGCCCGGCGGGTTCGGCCGAGGTGAGCGGGGTGCGTCCGTCCAGGCCGGCGGTGATCTGGCCCAGGCTGCCGCTGACCTCCATCCGGACGTCGTACCCGGCGCCGTTGTAGCGGGTGCCGGTGCAGCTGACCAGCGTGCCGTCGTCGAGGGTGAGCAGCGCGGCGGCGGTGTCGACGTCGCCCGCGTCGGAGAAGAACGGCTCGCCGCGGTTGGAGCCGGTCGCGTACACCTGGAGGATCTCCCGGCCGGTCACCCAGCGGACGGCGTCGAAGTCGTGCACCAGGCAGTCCCGGTAGAGGCCGCCGGAGGTGGGCAGGTAGCCGGCCGGCGGGGGCGCCGGGTCGGCGGTCACCGTCCGCAGGGTGTGCACGAAGCCGAGCTCGCCGGAGCGGTAGGCGGCGCGGGCGGCGGTGTAACCGGCGTCGAAGCGGCGCTGGAACCCCATCTGCAGCGCGGTGCCGTTGCGGTCCACCTCCCGCAGGGCCCGGATGGTGCCCGCCAGGTCGGCGGCGATCGGCTTCTCGCAGTACGTCGGCAGCCCGGCGCGGGAGGTCCGGACGATCAGGTCGGCGTGGGCGTCGGTGGCGGTGGCGACGACCACCGCGTCCGGGCGGGCGGCGAGCACCGCCTCGACGGTGGCGAGCGCGGTGACCTCGGCGGCACCGGTGCGGGCGGCGCCGCCGGTGAGCCGGGCGGCCGCGTCCTGGGCGCGGGCCGGGTCGGCGTCGGCGAGCAGCAGTTCGGTGACGGCCGGGTGGTGGGCGAGGGTCGAGGCGTGGAAGAGGCCGATGCGGCCTGTACCGAGGAGACCGACACGCATGGGTGGGCCTTTCGTCGGGATGTGCAGGGAGGACCGGAGGGAGCCGGGTGGAGCGGGCGGGCGGGCCCGGCGGTCAGCCGGGGTCTGCGGCGTCGGTGCGCAACTCGTGCGCGAGGGCGTCGAGTTCGGCGCCGCCGGCCATCTGCCGGGTGAGCTCGGCGAGCGAGATGTCGGCCTTCTCGAAGCAGCCCAGGCTGCGGCCCCGCTGGAGCAGCAGGAACCGGTCGCCGACCGGGTGGGCGTGGTGCGGGTTGTGGGTGATCAGGACGACGCCCAGGCCCCGGTCCCTGGCCTGGGCGACGTAGCGCAGCACCACCCCGGCCTGCCGGACGCCGAGCGCGGCTGTCGGTTCGTCCAGGATCAGCACCCGGGCGCCGAAGTGGACCGCCCGGGCGATGGCCACGCACTGGCGCTGCCCGCCCGACAGGGTGCCGACCGGCTGTTCGACGTCGGCCAGTTCGATGCCCATCTCGGCCAGCGCGCTGCGGGCGGTCTCCCGCGCGGTGCGCCGGTCCAGCAGCCGTACCGGCCCGTACCGGCGCACCGGCTCGGAGCCCAGGAAGAAGTTGCGCCAGACGCTCATCAGGGGGACGACGGCCAGGTCCTGGTAGACCGTGGCGATGCCGCGGTCCAGCGCCTGGCGCGGCGAGCCGAAGCGGACCGGCCGCCCGTCCAGCAGCAGTTCGCCGCTGGTGTGCTGGTGCGCGCCGGAGAGGATCTTGATCAGGGTGGACTTGCCGGCCCCGTTGTCGCCCAGCACGCAGGTGACCTGACCGGCGTTCACGGCGACGCTCACCCCGTCGAGGGCGCTGACGCTGCCGTACGTCCGGCCGACGGATCTGGCCTCCAGCAGGGGCGTCCGCGCGGACACCGGGTTCTCCGCGGGCACCGGCTGGTCGTCGGTCATCGGCGTCTGCCTGCTCATCGGAGTCTCCCCGGTCATCGGCGGGCCCGTTCGGCGCGGCGGCGGAAGGTGTTGTTGACCAGCACGGCCGAGATCAGCATCAGGCCGAGGAAGAGCATGAACCAGTCGCTGTTCCAGCGGGCGAAGACGATGCCCTGGCGGGCCATGCCGAAGATCAGCGCGCCGATCGCCGCCCCGGCCGCCGAGCCGAAGCCGCCGGTCATCAGGCAGCCGCCGATCACCGCGGCGATGATGTACTGGAACTCCAGCCCCACCCCCTGGTTGGCCTGCACGGTGGTGTACCGCAGCAGGTTGATGCTGCCGACCAGCCAGGCCGCGGCCGAGGTGGTCATGAACAGCAGGATCTTGGTGCGCTGCACCGGGACGCCGACCTGGCGGGCGCTGGGCGCCGAACCGCCGACCGCGAAGATCCAGTTGCCGAGGCGGGTGCGGACCAGCACCACCGAGGCGACCGCCGTGACGCCGAGCCACCAGACGATCGAGGTCGGGAAGACGGTCCCGCCCAGGTCCATGGTGGAGGCGAACAGTGAACCGGCCGAGGTGTAGCCGTCCGTCGCCCGCATGCCGCTGACCTGCACGGTGCCGGTGACGGCCCGGGTCACCCCGAGGTTGAGGCCCTGCAGTGCCAGGAACGAGCCGAGCGTGACGATGAAGCTCGGCAGCCCGGTGCGCATCACCAGCCAGCCGTTCAGGGCGCCGACCGCGAGGGCGAGCAGCAGCGAGACCAGCAGCGCGGCCCAGACGTTCCAGCCGAGCCGGACCGCGAGCAGCGAGGTGACCAGCGCCGTGGAGGCCGTCATCACCCCGGCCGACAGGTCGAACTCGCCGCCGATCATGAGCAGTGCGACCGCGACGGCCACGATCCCGAGGGTCGCCGAGTCGTCCAGCCAGGTCGCCGCGCCGAGCGGGCTGAGGAACTGCCCGGTGATGGTGGAGAAGAACCCGAACACCAGCAGGGCGCCCAGCGCCGCGCCCAACTCCGGCCGGACCACCAGGCGGTGGAGCATCCCGGCC
>NZ_JAIZ01000016.1 GCF_000710465.2 Kitasatospora sp. MBT63
CCCCCGCTCCCGCCCGTGCTCCCGCCCGTGGGAACGTCGGGCGCCGCGGGACGGCCGCCCCAGCTGCCCGGCTCGGTGGCGGTGCCCAGCCACCCGGCGATCATCGGCTCCTCTGCGACCACCCGGCCCAGCACCATGGCCAGCGTCAGCGCCGCGAACAGCACGATCAGCCAGGACAGCGAGGTGAACACCACCCCGTACGGGCCGAACTTCTGCACACTGCGGCTCATCGCGCCCGGCAGGTACACCTGTGCGCCGATCCCGACCAGCCCCTGGGTCACCCCGCAGAGCAGTGCACCGGGCAACAGGGGGTACCAGCGGACGCGGCTGAGCAGCAGCAGGTGCTGCGTCCACCACCACAGCGCCGAACCGGCCAGCAGGGCCAGCGGCAGGCCCAGCACGGGGCCGACCCCGAAGCCCTTCCGGATCGGCACCTCGAACACCAGGAACACCAGCCAGACGGCCAGCCAGACCAGCCAACGCCAGACCGCCAGCCGGGCCCGGGCCCGCGGCATCTCCCAACAGCGCTCGCAGACCCGCTGGAGGGCCCGGCTGAGTGCGGTGGCGGACAGCAGGGTGACCAGCGCACCGAAGACGCCGAAGCTCTGCGTCACGTCGTCGTGGCTGGTCGACAGCAACCGCTGCACCTGCTGCTGCGCGGGGCCCTGCAGCCCGAGGTGGTCGCGGAGCGAGTTGGTCACGCCGTCGCGGACCGTGGCCGGGGCGAACACGGCCACCACGAACAGCGCGGGCAGCGCGCTGAGGAAGGCCTGGGCGGCCAGCCGGGTCGCGTTGTCCAGCAGGTTCACCCGGATGAGCTGCGCCGCTGTCCGGCCCACCAGCGGGATCCGCTCGGGTGCCGTCTTCGCATGGTCGGAGAGCCGGGCAGCACGGACCCTGGTCCGCGCCCAGCGCCCCGGCCCGGTCTCCGGAGGCGGGGTGCCGGCCGCATCGGGTCCGGCGGGTCCAGCGGGTCCAGCGGGTCCGGTGGGGTCACCGGGGTCGCCGGGCTCAGCGGGGCCGACGGGCTCCGGGGGTCCGACAGGCTCCCCGGTAGCGCCGGGCTCAGCGGGCTCAGCGGGGTCGCCGGGGCTGCCGCGACCGCCGCTCGGCGGGTCTGTCACGGGCACCTCCCGGAGAAGGTCGATGCCTCATGGTCGCCCGCGCCCAGCACCCCCGCACCCGGACCCGCCCGGTGAGCCCTGATCCGCCACGCCCGTGCCGCTCTCCAGAACGCGTCCGCAGACGGCTGCGGGCCCGGGCGCCTCGCGGCGGCCCGGGCCCGTCAGTGATCCACGTCCACGTCCACGTCGGTGCGGCGGACGTCAGCCCTTCTTGGCCGTGAGCTTCTCGACCCGCGCCTTGACGCCCCAGGCGGTGACCCGCCAGAGCGCCTCGACCACGATGTTGCGGCTCATCTTCGACGCGCCGTGCTCACGCTCGACGAAGGTGATCGGGACCTCGGCGACCTTGAAGCCGCTCTTGACGGCACGCCAGGCGAGGTCGACCTGGAAGCAGTACCCCTGGGAGGCGACCTGGTCCATGCCGAGGCCGAGCAGGGTCTCCTTGCGGAACGCCCGGTACCCGCCGGTGACGTCCTTGATCGGGACGTCCAGCATCAGCCGGGAGTAGAGGGAGCCGCCGCGCGAGAGCATCAGCCGGGACTTCGGCCAGTTCACCACCGCGCCGCCCGGCACCCAGCGCGAGCCGAGCACCAGGTCGGCGCCGCGCAGCGCGGTCAGCAGCCGGTGCAGCTCCTCGGGCTGGTGCGAGCCGTCGGCGTCCATCTCGACCAGGACGTCGTAGCCGTGGTCGATGCCCCAGTCGAAGCCCGCGAGGTAGGCGGCGCCGAGGCCCTCCTTGCCCTTGCGGTGCATCACGTGGACGTTGCCGTCCTCGGCCGCCATCTTGTCGGCGAGCTCACCGGTGCCGTCCGGGCTGTTGTCGTCCGCCACCAGCACGTGAACCTCGGGGACGGCCTCGCGGACCCGGGAGACGATCCGCTCGACGTTCTCGGCCTCGTTGTAGGTCGGGATGATCACCAGCACCTTGCCGAGATCGGCGAAGGTGCTCTCCTGGGCGGCAGTCACGTCTGTGCCTTTCACTGTGCTGTGGCGCGTCGGCCTGTCTGGCCTGCACGTCGGCTACCGGCGGCTGCCTACCCGCAGCCACACTGTCAGTCCGCGAACACGTCGGACCTCGGTCGGGTGAATACTGCCCGGAGCGCCCTGGTTCGGTCCACCGAGAGGCTCCGTAGCGGCGCATCACCCGTGCCGATGGTAACGAGCGACACCCGGCCTCGTTTCCGTGTACCCCGCAGGAACTGTTGTGCACCTGCCGGAGGCCGGACCTCGCGGGCCGTCCGTCCGGGCGGCCGACGCATCTCGAAGACGGCGACCCCGGAGCCCGATGATAGGCGACCGCCGCCGCCCGACGGCCTGCGGCCCCGGTGGGACCACCGGGATACGGCCACCGCGACCCGCCCGCGGACGCTCCCGGACCGCAGTCCCAACGGGGGAGATCTTCGGAGGCGGCATCCGCTAGTCTGTCATGGTCGGTCGCCCAACCTGGTTGGCGGCCTTCTTCAGCCTCAGTAGCTCAGGGGATAGAGCACGGCTCTCCTAAAGCCGGTGTCGCAGGTTCGAATCCTGCCTGGGGCACAGAGAAGCACCAAGGCCGCTGGCCCCTCCCCGCCCCACAGGGCAGAGGGGCCAGCGGCGTTCTGGCGGGCCGTCGGGCCCGGCGGCCCGGCGGGGTGAGGTCCGTCAGTTCTCGTCGGGCCGGTGGAGGGCCCGGGCCTGGGACAGCCAGTCGGCGAAGAGTGCGGGGTCGATGTCGGACGGCGTACGGAGCTTGAGGCCGGCCATCCGCTGGGCGCCCGGTTCGAGCCGGCCCGAGGGGTCGGTGAGCTCCTGGCCGCGCCAGAAGCCGAAGGTCACGTGAGCGGTGTACGCCTTGAGATAGCAGACGGGGTCCTTGCCGGGGGGCGCCGCCCAGGCTCCAGACCGGGTGGCCGTGCCAGAGGCCCCCCGCGCCGGGTGCGGTGGCCTCGATGAGGGGCAGGAGCGCGTCGGTGATCTCGCGCTGCGCGGCCGGCAGGGCGGCGAGGTACTCGTCGAGGGTGGCGAACTTGGCCATGGTGGGACGTCCTCCGCGGTGCTGTGGTCGGTGCTGTTCTCACCGGTACGTCGATCGGCGCGATGTGACAGGGAATGCCTTCCCGTGCACCACGACGGGACCCCCTGCCGTGGCGTCGGCTGCGGCCTGGCAGGCTGGCCCGGGCGATCGGTCGGGTGATCGGTCGGCCGACCGGTGGTGCTGCCGAAGGGGGACTCGATGGGAACGGCTGGGGAGTTGCGGGGAACGGACGGCCGCGAGCCGGTGGAGCTGGTGATCTTCGACTGTGACGGTGTGCTGGTCGACAGCGAGCCCATCGCCGTCCGGGTGCACGTCGCACTGGGCGCGGAGTTCGGCTGGCCGCTGACCGAGGGCGAGGTGATCGAGGAGTTCGTGGGGCGCTCCTCCGCCTCGATCGGGGAGAAGATCGGGGCCCGGCTCGGCGCCGCCACGGCCACGGCCTGGGATGCGCGCTTCCGGGACCTCCACCGCGAGGCCGTGGACGCGGAACTGCGGGCGGTCGACGGCATCGCGGAGGCGTTGGACGGACTCGCGGTGCCGTACTGCGTGGCCTCCAGCGGCGACCACGAGAAGATGCGGCACACGCTCGGCCGGACCGGCCTGTACCGGAGGTTCGCCGGCCGGATCTTCAGCGCCACCGAGGTGGCCAGGGGCAAGCCGGCCCCCGACCTGTTCCTGCACGCCGCCGAGCGGCTCGGGGTGGCGGCGGAGCGGTGCGCGGTCGTCGAGGACAGCGAGCCCGGCGTCCGGGCCGCCCGGGCCGCGGGGATGCGGTCCTTCGGCTATGCGGGCGGCGTCACGCCCGCCCATCGGCTGGCGGGGCCGGGGACGGTGGTCTTCGAGGACATGCGGGCGCTCCCGGGGCTGCTGACCGGCTCCTAGCGGCGCCCGAAGCCGCCGCTGCCGCGAGCGTCCGCCGGCGCATGCGAACTGGCGGTGGGCCGGTGGCGCCCGTGCGGTCAGCGGCGGTGGCGGCCGCTGGTGCCGGTGCCGGAGGCGGCGGGTGCGGGGGCCGGGTAGGGGATCCGCAGCTTGCGGGCGAGCGGGGCGACGGCCTCGCCCGCGCCGAGCGGCCGGGCGAAGAGGAAGAGCGAGACCAGTACGGCCGCCGATCCGGCCATCATGCCCACCAGGTTCCCGAACAGGCCGATGCCGAACCAGCCGGCGATCCAGTGCGCGGCGACCGCACCCGGGACGCACGCCAGCAGGATCGCCAGGTGCAGACCGATCACCCGGCCGCCCTCCAGACCACTGGTGGCCTTGCCCCGGCGGGTGTTCAGGACGAGTGTCGCGTCCGGCGCGGCCTCGGGCTCGGCCGCCGCCGGCGCGGACCGCAGTCGGCGGCCCAGTGCCCAGCCGGTGATGGCCACGCTCACCAGGCAGGCGATCGTCTGCGCGGTGGCCATCCCGATGATGATCCAGCGCGGGTCGAGCAGCCAGAACGCGACGCAGGACAGGCCGGCATTGGTACCGGTGCTCACCACCGTCAGCCAGAACGGCGTCCGGGCGTCGCCCAGTGCGTAGAACCCGCGGGCCAGCGCGTACTGGGCGCAGAAGGCGGGCAGGCCGATCGCGAAGGCGATCAGTACCTGGGCGATCACCCAGGTGTCGGCCGGACCGGCCTTGCCGTGGCCGTACGCGATGGCCGTGATCTGCGAGGCCAGCACCACGAACAGCACGGTGATCGGGATGATCATCGCGGCGGACGAGCGCAGCATGCCCGACAGGTCGGAACCCACCCGGCTGTACTGGCCGGCGGTCGCGGCCCGGGTCATCCCGGGGAGCAGGGCGGTCACCAGCGAGATGGTGATGACGCCCTGCGGGACGACGAACAGCTGATAGGCGTTGGTGTAGGCGATGTTGCCGAGGCCGACGTGGAGTCCGGCCTTCCCGGCGAGGTCGCCGGCCCGTGCGGTCAGCTGGCTGATCACCGCGAACGACAGCTGGGTCACCACGACCAGCAGCAGCGCCCAGCCGGCCGAGCGCAGGGGCTTGCCGAGGCCGGCGCCGCGCCAGTCGAAGCGGGGGTGCCAGCGGAAGCCCGAACTGCGCAGGGACGGCAGTAGGCCGACGGCCTGGATCACGATGCCCAGCGTGCTGCCGAGTCCGAGCAGCATGGCGTCGGCCGAGGTGACGGCGCCGACGTCGCGGGCGTTGCTGCCGACCACCATGTAGAGGCCGAAGACGCCGATGGCGACCAGGTTGTTCAGGACCGGGGTCCACATCATCGCGCCGAACCGGTCGCGGGAGTTGAGCACCTGGCCGAACAGGGTGAAGACCCCGTAGAAGAAGATCTGCGGCAGGCAGTAGCGGGCGAAGGTGATGGTCAGGTCGCGCTTCACGCCGGGCGGATAACCGGAGTACGCGTCCGCGATGACCGGGGCGGCGAACCAGGCGGCGACGGTCAGGACGCCGAGGGCGACCGCGCAGATCGTGAGCAGCCGGTCGGTGTAGGCGACGCCGCCGTCCTTGTGGGTCTGCGCGGCGTGCACCAGCTCCGGGACGAAGACCGATGCCAGCACACCGCCCATGAGCATCATGTAGACGACGTTCGGCAGGGAGTTCGCGATGTTGAAGGAGTCGCCGAGCTCACCCACGCCGAGGGCGGCGACGATCATCGCGCTGCGGACGAATCCGAGTGCGCGCGAGGCCATGGTGCCCAGGGCCATGATCAGACCGTTACGGCCCGCGGAGGCCGCGGGCTTCGCCGGAGCCTGGGCCGGGGGTGCAGTCTGTGGCGGGACCGAGGGTGCGCCGGGCGGCGCAGCGGGCATCGGCGGCACGGGCGCGGAGTACTGCGCCGGGATCCGCAGGGCCATGGTGGGCGGGTCGATGTACGCGTTCGGGTCGGAGGACCCGTCCGTCGTGTGCATGGTCATCAGACCCCCGTCACTCGGTGCCTGGGTGGTGGTGCCGCGAGGCGGCTCCGCGACACCCGTCCGGCGAAACGTCGGTGTACGGAGTCGACCTGTCGGACAAGGCCGGCCAGGTCCACCTCGGACCAGGCCTCCCCGTGTCGGGCGCTGATATGCACCCCAGCCGGAGAAGTCTGCCTCACATCGGCACCCTCTGGGGAGCCGAGTGCATGTGGCGATACTCGCCACGGGCCCGGTGACCCTGCGGAGTTGCACCCCAGGTGGTCGGGATTGCGGGCGATTGGTCCGATTTGAGGGGGTATTGGCGGTAGAGCCCTCGGCCTGTTTGTTGGGTGAAGCACCGTTTCGCCCCCTGTGGGCATCCCTCGTTCGAGGGTGTGATCTTCCTCACTGGGTGTCAGGGGTCCCCCTCCCAGGGGTCCTCCCCGTCCGGGTCCGTGACGTGGCGGGACGGCGGCGTCGGTGCCCGGGCCGACCGGACCCGCGGTCTGGTCTGCCAGTCCACCCGGTGGGAGTCCCGGAGCAGGCCCCCGGGGTGCAGGAGTTCCAGCACCGCCGTGACCGCCCCCAGGACCACCGCGGCGCCGAGCCAGCCGGCCAGCACGTCACTCGGCCGGTGCGTGCCGAGCGCGATCCCGGTGAAGCCGACCGTGGCCACCGCCAGCGTCGCGGCCGAGCCGGCCGCCACCCGCCCGGCCCGGGTCGCCCGGGGCCACAGCAGCGCGGCCAGGGCGGTGCAGGTGATCAGCGCGGCCATCGCCCGGCCGGACGGGTAGCCGGGGCCGGCGGCCTGCGCGACCGGATCGGTGAAGTGCGGGCGGGGCCGGGCGATCGTCCACTGTGCCGTCCGGCCGGCGGCCCAGCCGACCAGTGCCAGCGCCGCCGCCCATCCGGCCAGGGTCCGGGCCCCGAGCCGGAGCAGCCAGACGGCGGCCAGGCCGAGCAGGACCCGCATGGTGGCGGGGCCGCCCAGATCGTCCATGGTCCGGACGGAGGCCGTCCACACGGTGTGCCGACGGGCGTACGAGTGCAGCGCATTCACCGATGCGCGGTCCAGGCCCGCCAGCGGGCCCCCGGGGGTGGCGGTGAGGACGGTGAGGAGGGCGAACAGTGCGGCAGCTCCGACCGCCACCCCGGCACAACGGGCGAGGTTCCGACGTTGTGTCTGGTGAAGGAGGTCGGGCGACTGCAGCTGCATGTCCGTCCCTTTCCCTTCCGGGCCGGTGATTCCGGCGCCGGGCGAGTAGCGATTCGGCATCATTTGCCCGCAGTTGGCGTCGCCGCCGGTGTGGGCCGGCCTCCGAGCCGGGTGCACAGATCGATCGCAGTGAGCGCCCAACGCGTCACCCTGGGTCAGGAGTCGAGGGAAAAACGGGCAGCATACTGCATGTCGGGGGAAAATCTGAGTCAGTTGGGAATGTTGTCCGATTTCTGTGCGTTGGATCGTTACGTGTGAGCCTCGGTGAGGCCCGCACCTCTTTGAGCCCGTGGATCTTCCCCGTGGGATCTCCAGAGGATCTCGCTGCACCGATCCGCCCATGACCGGCGCAGTCGCAGGCAGACCCGGCAACACCAGCAAGGGAGCAAGCATGGCCACCCGTGCCGTCGTTCGCGACAGGGCCGACCGGACTCGCTCGGCCCGCCCGACCAATTTCGAGGCCGACCGCGACCTTGTCGGCATGTACCTGGACGAGATCGCCAGGACGCCCCTGCTCGACGCCGCAGAAGAGGTCGAGCTCTCGCTCCGGATCGAGGCCGGGGTGTACGCCCAGCACCTGCTGGAGGAAGACCGGCTCCCCAAGGGCGTGACCCGGGAGGAGCTGGAGTTCATAGCCGAGGACGCCGAGCGCGCCAAGGACGTCTTCATCCGGTCCAATCTGCGGCTGGTGGTCGCGGTGGCCCGCCGCTACCCGCGCAGCGGCCTGCCACTGCTGGACCTCATCCAGGAGGGCAACGCGGGGCTCGTCCGGGCCGTCGAGAAGTTCGACTACTCGAAGGGGTTCAAGTTCTCCACGTACGCGACGTGGTGGATCCGGCAGGCGATCACCCGGTCGATCGCCGACCAGTCCCGGACCATCCGGCTCCCCGTCCACCTGGTCGAGGAACTCGGCCGGATTCGGCGGGTCCAGCGCGAGAAGGCCAAGGAGCTCGGGCGTGAGCCGGAGCCGGCCGAGGTCGCCGTCGAGCTGGACATCAGCGAGCAGCGGGTCAAGGACGTGCTCGACTGGGCCCGTGACCCGGTGAGCCTGAACATGTCGGTCGACGACGAGGGCGAGACCCAGTTCGGCGACCTGGTGGAGGACACCGGCGCGGTCTCGCCGGAGGACGCCGTGATGGTGATGCTCCGCCGCGAGGAGCTGGACACCCTGATCGACCGGCTGGACGACCGGACGGCGTCGATCATCCGGTCCCGGTACGGCATGGAGGACGGTCGCGAGCGGACGCTCACGGAGGTGGGCAAGCAGCACGGCCTGACCCGCGAGCGCATCCGGCAGATCGAGAAGCACGCGCTGGCCGAGCTCAAGAAGATCGCGGACCACGCGGGCTTCGAAGCCGCCTGACCGAGCGGGCAGGCGGGGACGCAGGCGAGCGGGGAAGCGGTTGAGGGCCCCGGTACGGCCACGGCTGTACCGGGGCCGACTCCTGCGGCGCCCGGGCCCGACCGGGGGCGGGTCGGCACGGCCTACGCTTGAACGCGCAGGGACACCACGGGAGGCAGCGGACGATGGGTGAGCAGGACAAGGACCAGGACCGGAACCGGGCGGGCGCCCGGGACGGTGGTCGGGGACAGGAACCGCGGACCCCGGCGGCCAAGGCGAAGCTGGTCTTCGCGGACCCGCTGGAGCGGCAGACCAGCGACGACACCGATCAGGGCTGGGGAGAGCGTCCCGGTGGCGGAGAGGGCAGCGGGCGAGGGCTCGACTGGTACCTGAGCCAGCGGCCGCCCCACCACGGGGACTGACCGGCGGAGTCGGGCGACCGGGGGACCTCGCACTACGGGCGACCGGTCGCGACCGGTCGCGGACGGTACGGGGACAGGAGCGGGGACGGAGCGGCGGACCCCGGAGCTGCGGCGGCGCCGAAGGTCAGCGCTGGTCGACCAGGGCGCCCCGGATCTCGGTGAGCAGGACGATCGGTCACGGGTGAACGCCTGGCTGTCCGGCTGCCCGGTCGACGGTCGCGACGGGTCACCCCGTGGGCGCGCCACTCCGCGTACAGATCGCCGGACCTGCCGCTGCCGGCCCCGGCGGCGGGCCGTGCCGTAGGGGCCCGGCGGTGAGGGCCGTGGCCGCCGCCAGCAGGCCGACGGCCAGGATGCCCGGCCGGAGTCGTACCGCCTGCCGGAGCCGGTGGCGGCTTCCGACGCCGCGCCGGATCGGCGGGAAGTCGGGGACCTCCTGTCGCGGAGGCACCTCGGGCGCGGGAGGCGGGGGAGCGGAGTGCCGGGCCGGGTGCGGGGCGAGGCGGGCCTGGAGGTTGGTGGTGAGGTGGGCTGCCGTGGTCATGGTCGGGCACCGCCTTCGAGGCTGGATCGGTACCGGCCCGCGGCCGGGCCTGCGGAACTCAGCCTGCGTCCACGCCGGATCCCTGGGAATGCCCCGGCGAATTCCTGTGGACAACCCCGCCCTGTGGATAACTTCCATCCCCCGTGGGGGTGAGCCGAGGGGATGCGTTGACGCCGCTGACGACCGCCCCGCCCCGCGCCCCCGGCCCC
>NZ_JAIZ01000017.1 GCF_000710465.2 Kitasatospora sp. MBT63
GCCCCGCCCGCCCCGCCCCCCGCAGACCGACACCGCCACCGAGCACCGGCGCGAAACCCCCGCCTACCGCCCCGGCGACGGGCTGTTCGCCTGGCTGGCGCTGCGGCCGACCATCCGGATCAGGCTCACCCTGCTCTACGGCGGCATGTTCCTGATGGCCGGCGTGGTGCTGCTGCTGCTGATGTACTACTTCGTCCGGCAGGCCTTCCAGGGCGCCTCGCTGCCCCCGCTCAGGCTCGGCGCGAACGTCCAGATCACCACGCCCGAAGGCAGCGTCATCACCAACCAGGCGGCGCTGGACCGCTACATCGACAACTACCAGGCGGTCGAGGCCGACCAGGCGCTCAACACCCTGCTGCGCAAGGCCCTCACCGCGCTGGTCTGCCTCGCCGTGATCGCCTTCGCGGCCGGCTACGCCATGGCCGGCCGGGTGCTGCGCCCGCTCGGCCGGATCACCCGCACCGCCCGCGAGGTGGCCGGATCCGATCTGCACCGGCGGATCCAGCTGGACGGGCCGGACGACGAGCTCAAGGAGCTCGCCGACACCTTCGACGACATGCTCCAGCGCCTCGACCGGGCCTTCGACTCCCAGCGCCGCTTCGTCGCCAACGCCTCGCACGAACTACGCACCCCACTGGCGATCAACCGGACCCTGCTGGAGGTGCAGCTCTCCGACCCCGCGGCCTCCCCCGACCTCCAGCAGCTCGGCAAGACCCTGCTCGCCACCAACGAACGCAGCGAACAGCTGGTCGAGGGCCTGCTGCTGCTCGCCCGCAGCGACAACGAACTCACCGACCGCCGCCCGGTCGAAATCGCCGAGGTCGCCCAGCGCGCCCTGGAGCAGATCCGTACCGAGGCGGTCTCCCGGGAGGTCGTGCTGCGCCCCGACCTGAGCCCGGCCACCGTCTCGGGCAACGGCGTCCTGCTCGAGCGGATCGCCCTCAACCTGCTGCAGAACGCGGTCCGCTACAACACCCCCGACGGCTGGGTGGAGATCTCCACCCGGGCCACCCCGGACGGTGGCGGCGAGCTGGTGGTCAGCAACACCGGCCCGGTGGTGCCGGGGTACGAACTGGAGCACATCTTCGAACCGTTCCGCCGGGTCAAGGGCGCCGAGCGGACCCGGAGCGACAAGGGAGTGGGCCTCGGCCTGTCCATCGTCCGCTCGGTCGTCCGGGCCCACGGCGGCGCCATCGAGGCCTCCTCCCGGCCCGGCGGCGGCCTGACCATCAAGGCCCGCATCCCGGGCTGACCGCCCCCGCGCCTCGCCGCCCCGGGCGCACCCGTCCCCACCCCGCACGGGGGCCCCGGGACGGCGCCCCAGGGCCCCTGTGCCGCCCGCACGGCCGCCACCGGCCGCATCACCCCGAGGTCCGTGCGCGGACCGTCCGTGCCGCCCCTGCCCGCCATGTCGGATTGACATAAGGCCTGGCAGGGGCGGCTTGTCTTTTCCCGTCGGGACAACTTACGGTGTCGTAACCTACGCAGCCGTAGGTGACAGCCGCCGGCCCGGCTCCGCCGGCGTCGGAGCTCCGGCCCGACCGGCCGCCATCCTCGTCCGCCCCGGGAGAAATCCGTCGTGACCATCGCACCCGTGCAGCGCACCGCCACCTCCGCCTGGACCGACGCCCGGCTGATCCTCGAGCTGGAGCAGGTCGTCGAGACCGAGCTCAACCGGCACCTGAAGGTCGCCAAGGAGTGGATGCCGCACGAGTACGTGCCGTGGGGCCAGGGCCGCGACTTCGACGGCGTGCTCGGCGGCGAGGCCTGGTCCCTCGACCAGTCCAAGGTCACCCCGCTGGCCCGGATCTCCCTGGTGGTCAACCTGCTGACCGAGGACAACCTCCCCAGCTACCACCACGAGATCGCCACCATGTTCGGCCGCGAGGGCGCCTGGGGCACCTGGGTGCACCGCTGGACGGCCGAGGAGGGCCGCCACGGCATAGCCATCCGCGACTACCTGCTCGCCACCCGGGCCGTCGACCCGGTCGAGCTGGAGCGGGCCCGGATGACGCACATGGGCGAGGGCTTCGAGTCCGACAACTCGCACAGCATGCTGCACTCGGTCGCCTACGTGGCCTTCCAGGAGCTCGCCACCCGGATCGCGCACCGCAACACCGGCCACCACTCCGGCGACCCGCTCTGCGACCAGCTGCTGGCGAAGATCGCCAACGACGAGAACCTGCACATGGTCTTCTACCGGAACCTGCTCCGGGCCGCCCTGGAGATCGCCCCGGACCAGGCCATGCGCGCCATCGCCGACGTCGTCATCAACTTCCGGATGCCCGGCCACGGCATGCCCGGCTTCGAGCGCTCCGCCGCGCAGATCGCCATCGGCGGTGTCTACAACCTGCGGATCCACCACGACGACGTGCTGCAGCCCGTGCTGCGCCACCTGAAGGTCATGGAGGTCACCGGCCTCGGCCCGCAGGGCGCGCAGGCCCAGCAGGAGCTCGGGGTCTTCCTGGCCGGCCTCGACGCCCAGGCCACCAAGTTCGACGAGCGCCAGGCGGCCCTGCTGGCCCGCCGCGCCGCCAACGCCGCCAAGCGCTGATCCGCCGGCCGCGAGCGCGGTGCCGAATGTCTGTATTTCGGCAAAAAAGTCCCCGGTGTGTCGCATCTCACATCTGGTAGCGCAGCACAGTCGGGTGATCTCGCAGAGTGACGACTCGTTCGAGTGAGGGCATGGCGTACCGTGACCGCCGGGCGCCGCGGGCGGTTTGTCGACCTGTCGTCAATCGCCCTCGCCCCACGGCCAGTTGGGGGCCGGGCCCGGGGGCGCCCGCTACCGGCGGTCACCGCCGGCGGGGGCCCGGGCAGTGTGGCCGGTGCCGCACGGTGACGCCGTCCGGAACGTGTTCGATCACCCCAACGGGCCCGGTCTTGGGTGTCGATTGAGTAACAGGGCTTGAAGTAAGGCACAATCTCGGCCTCGGGTCGGGCACAAGACCGACCCCCCAAGCGTTACGTGCGCTGGAGATACCGCACCGCACACACCCAAAGGGGGAGAGCGAAAATGGCAACGGACTACGACACCCCGCGCAAGACCGATGACGACCTCAACGAGGACAGCATCGAGGAGCTCAAGGCACGGCGGAACGAGAAGGCGACCAGCACGGTCGACATCGACGAGTTCGACGCGGCCGAGGGGCTGGAGCTTCCGGGCGCCGACCTCTCGAACGAGGAGCTCTCGGTCCGGGTGCTTCCGCGCCAGGCCGACGAGTTCACCTGCATGAGCTGCTTCCTTGTGCACCACCGCAGCCAGCTGTACAGCGAGAAGAACGGCCAGCCGATCTGCCGGGACTGCGGCGCCTGAGCACCGCGCGGCCATGGCCCGGGCACGCCTTCCCCGGCAGGCCCGGTACGCCGCCCCGACCGGTCCCGCACGGGCCCGGAGGCAGCACCAGCCGTCGTCCCGAGCGACGGCACCCGGTAGGCACGTCCTGCCGCGACCGGCGCACCACCGGAGAACGGGACGGTCCCGCAGCGATGCGGAGCCGTCCCTCCTCTGTGTCCGGACCCCGGCGCTCCGGCCCTCGCCGGACCCGCGCGGGTCAGCCGGCGGCGGCCCCGGCCCGGGCCGCGTCGATCGCCTCGGCCAGCTGCTGCGGGGAGCGGGTCGACAGATAGACGTACGGCGTCGGGTCGGCCGGGTCGCACACCTCGACCCGCAGCGCCGTCGGCACGTAGCTGCGCAGCAGCATGAACGCGCGCGGATCCGCCTTGACCGAGCGCCAGGCCAGCGCCTCGGCCCGGTCCAGCGGTTCGGCCGCCCCGAGGGCGGACAGCGGGATCCGGGCCTGCCCGGCCACCAGTGAACCCTGGACCACCCTGATCCGGGCGGAGCCGTAGCTGCTGAGCGCCGCCGCCATCGCGACGATGCCGACCAGCAGGGCGGCCAGTGCACCCACCGCGCTGAACCTGAGCATGATCAGCCCGAGCGAGAGCCCGGCCGCGACCGGGAGCAGCCACCAGGAGCGCGGGACGGTGAGGCGTTCGTCGTACATGCACCCATTGTGTGGGCCGGGCCGGACGGGGCCGGACGCCACCCCCGCGGGAGGCCGCGGGCGACTGTGACACAACTGGTGTAACACTGCCTCCCCGCCGCCTCCTACCAGCCGGTAAGGTCGCGTCCGTGACCGGACCCATCGTCTTCCCGCCCGTGCCGCAGCCGGCCGAAACGCCCGTGCAGGCACCAGCGTTCCTCACCCCGACCACCCCGCCGGCCGACGCCGTGATGCCCGAGCGCGCCCCGGAGGCCCCGGCGCCCGGCGAGCCGCTCGGCTCGCACTACGACCACTGCTTCGGCTGCGGACCGCAGCACCCGCAGGGACTGCAGCTGGTCGCCGTCGCCGGTGAAGGGCTCACGGTCACCGCGGAGTTCACCGTCCGCCCCGGCCATCAGGGCGGCCCCGGCCTCGCGCACGGCGGCGTCCTGATGACCGCCATGGACGAGACCCTCGGCACGCTCAGCTGGCTCCTGCACACCCCCGCGGTGACCGGCCGGCTGGAGACTGACTTCATCCGTCCGGTGCCGGTCGACTCGGTGCTGCACATCCACGCCCGGGTGACGGGTGTGCACGGCCGCAAGATCTACAGCGCGGCCGAGGGACGGATCGGCGGCCCCGACGGACCGGTCGCCGTCCGCGCCCAGGCGCTCTTCATCCAGGTGAAGCTGGAACACTTCACCACGCACGGTCGTCCCGAGGACATCAAGAAGGCCCTGGACGACCCCGATCTGCTGAAGCGCAGCCGAGCCTTCGAGGTGAACCCGTGAGCACCACCCCGCGTCCGCCGGTGGACATCCTGATCAACCGGATCGACCCGGACCTTCCGCTGCCCGCCTACGAGCACCCCGGCGATGCCGGAGCCGACCTGCGCACCACCGTCGACGCGGAGCTCGCTCCCGGCGAGCGCGCCGTGCTGCCCACCGGTATCGCCATTGCGCTACCGGACGGTTACGCGGCGTTCGTGCACCCGCGTTCGGGGCTCGCAGCTCGTTGCGGTGTTGCACTGGTGAACGCCCCAGGGACGGTCGATGCCGGGTACCGTGGTGAGATCAAGGTGATCGTCGTCAATCTGGACCCGCGCGAGGCGGTCAGCTTCCGTCGAGGGGACCGCATCGCCCAGCTGGTCATCCAGCAGGTCGAGAAAGCGCGGTTCCACGAGGTCGCGGAGCTGCCGGGTTCGGTACGCGCCGCGGGCGGGTTCGGATCGACCGGTGGCCACGCCGCGGTCTAGCATGCCCGCGGTCTCGCAGTAGCCGAGCAGGTATTCGCTTCGGACCTGGATCCGTCCGGGCCGGGAAGGACAGTGACCGTGTTCCGTCGTCGCCACAAGAGCGAGGACGCTGTCGAGCAGCTCGCCGAGGACGCCACCAGCGCCGACGAGACGGCCGATGACGTCGAGGACTCCGCCGAGAGCGAGAACGACGCCGAGCTGGACCCGGCCGACCGGGTCGGTCTGCCGCCGGCGCCCCGTCCGGACGGCCCGTGGGACGTCTCCGAACTGGAGAGCCCCGAGGAGGGCCGGGTCGACCTGGGTGGCCTGCTGGTCCCTGGCGTCGAAGGTATGGAGCTGCGGGTGGAGGTGGCCGGTGACTCCATCGTCGCCGCCACCCTCGTCCTCGGTAACAGCGCGATCCAGCTGCAGGCCTTCGCCGCCCCCAAGTCGGAGGGCATCTGGCACGAGGTCCGCGAGGAGATCGCCAACGGCATCACCTCCCAGGGCGGGCTGATCGAGGAGGAGGAGGGCACGCTGGGCTGGCACCTGCGCGCCCAGGTCCCCGTTCAGCTGCCGGACGGCACCCAGGGGTCCCAGCTGGTCAGGTTCGTCGGCTGCGACGGGCCGCGCTGGTTCCTGCGCGGTGTGATCTCCGGCCAGGCGGCGGTGCAGCCCGAGGTGGGCGGCATCCTGGAGCAGGTCTTTCAGCAGACGGTCGTCGTCCGCGGCGAGACCCCGATGGCACCGCGCGACCCGATCGTGCTGAAGCTCCCCGAGGACGCCCAGATGGTCGCCGACGGCGGCCCGGGCACCGGCGGGGAGGAGGGCGGCAGCCGGTTCGGCCAGGCTCCGCTCGACCCCTTCGCCCGCGGCCCGGAGATCACCGAGGTCCGCTGAACGAGCAGCCCGTCGTCCCCGCCGGCCCGGCCGGCGGGGACGATTTGCTTGTGGGGCGGCGGGCCCCGTACAGTTCCGGAGTCGCACCGCGAGGAGCGGCCGAAGCAAATCCGATGAATGAATCTCTGAAAAACAGAGCGGAATGCATCTGATAAGCTGGAAAACGAAGACCGGCCAGGTCGGGTGAGTGAAACTCCGGAAAA
>NZ_JAIZ01000018.1 GCF_000710465.2 Kitasatospora sp. MBT63
GAAACACGCCCGTCGCTATCGGTACGACAACGGCTTCTAAGAAGTCATCTCATTTGGGGCGGTTGGGTAGACTCCGGGCGTGCTGATCGTGGAGCGTCTGGTGCCGGACGAGTTGTGGGAGCTTTTCCAGTTGGTGGTGCCGGACGCGCCGACTCGTCCGCAGGGCGGTGGTCGGCGGCGACACGGTGACCGGGAGGTTCTGGCGGCGATCGTGTTCGTCGCGACCTCCGGGTGCACCTGGGCCCAGTTGCCGCCGTGCTTCGGCCCGTCCGGGCCGACGGCCCATCGACGCTTCACCGAGTGGAGAAAGGCCCGCGTGTGGGCCAAGCTCCACCGGGTCGTCCTCGACGAACTCGGTTCGCGGGGCGAGCTGGACTGGTCGCGGTGCGCGGTCGACTCGGTGAACATGAGGGCCCTGAAAAGGCAAGGCCATGAAGTTACAGGCCGAGGCCGGCGCGCAGATGTGGGCTGATCTGCATGAACGCCGGACGCAAGAAGCGGAGCCCCGGTAGAACGACGTCTGCCAAGACGAGCCGTTCAACTTCGGGAGCTCCGCTGTCCGGTCAGTGTGTCATCACCCGCGAGATCGCGGTAGCCGAAGGCATCTATGCGCCGGGCCATCTGGGCGAGTTGACCCAGATCGTGCCCTTCGACATGGTCGATGAGGTCCTCGCCGAGTGCGGGGCCGTACAAGAGCGGCTGCGGAAGCTCCCGGCCAGAGTCGTCGTGTATCTGCTTCTGGCGGCCGCGCTGTTCGAGGAATGCGGCTACCCGGCCGTGTGGTCCAAACTGACCGGCGCACTCGGCTCGCTGCCGATACCGAAAGTCACCTCGACCGCGCTATGGCATGCGCGATGCCGACTCGGAGTGCGCCCGCTGCACGCCCTGTTCGATCTGCTGCGAGGGCCTGCGAGCGCGATCCGCACCACCGGAGCCCGCTGGGCCGGCCTGCTGGTCGTCGCCATCGACGGCACCTACCTCGACGTCCCCGACGCCCCGGCCACCCGCGCCCACCTGGGCAAGGGATCGAACCGGTTCAACACTGCCGGCTATCCGCAGATCTGCCTGACGGCCCTGGTCTCCTGCGGCACCCGCGCTGTCCTGGACGCCGCTTTCGGACCGCGCATCACCGGCGAGACCACCTACGGCCGGCGTCTGCTGCGATCACTCGGACCCGGGACGATCGTGCTGCTGGACCGCGGCTTCGCCTCCAACGCCTTCCTCGAACACACCGCCGCCACCGGCGCCGCCTTCCTGGCCCGCCTCACTGCCACGCGCAAGCCGTCCGTCCTGCGGCGCTTCGCGGACGGCTCGTTCCTCTCTCGCTTCGGCGAGTTGGAGGTTCGCATCATCGAGTGCGAGATCTCCATCGCCACCACTGCCGGACACCACACCGGTGTCTACCGCCTGGCGACCACCCCGCTCGACTACCGCACCCATCCCGCGCTCGAGCTGGTCAAGCTCTACCACGAACGCTGGGAAGTCGAGTCCGCCTACTTTGCGATCAAGAAAACCATGCTGGGACGCCGGGACTCGATCGCTCTCCAGGCCGCCCGCGACCAGGTCGTCCAGGCCGCGAACGTCATCGCCGGCACCGTCATCGACCTAATCGGCACGATCGGGCGAGCGGTTCTGGAGCACCTCATGCCCGCCCGCCGCCTGCGTGTGAGTCCCTAGTCCCCGAGCCGTCAAAACGACCCCTGTCCAAATACGCCTACAAGAGCCTCCGCGTCGACCGACGCGGCTACAAGGCCACCATCAGCATCGACCTCCTCTCGACAACACCGATCAGCCCATAACTTCACGGCCTTGCCTGAAAAGGGGGAGCTGACAGGTCCGAATCCTGTCGATAGGGGCAAGTACGGGTCGAAGATCCACCTGCTCACCGAACGCACCGGTTTACCCCTGTCGCTCGCGATCTCCGGGGCCAACGTCCACGACAGCCAGGTCCTGATCCCGCTGGCCGACGCCATCCCGCCCATCCGTTCGCGGCGCGGCCCCAGGCGACGCAGAACCGGGAAGCTGCACGGCGACAAAGCCTACGACCACCGCTTCATCCGCTCCTACCTGCGACGACGGCAGATCCCGGCACGCATCGCCCGCCGAGGCGTCGAGTCCTCCCAGCGCCTCGGCCGTCACCGATGGGTAATCGAGCGGACCGTGGCCCGGCTCGGCGGCTTCCGCCGGCTCCATCGCCGCTACGAACGCAAGGCCGACCACTTCGCCGCCTTCGCCAGCATCGCCGCAGCCCTCATCTGCCTCCGAAGACTCTCCAAATGAGATGACTTCTAAGTGGCCGTTGCTCTATCGATCTTGGTGAACGTGAGTTCGCGTCGTCGACTCGGTCGGGTGATCTTCTGGCCGGCTGCGCATGAGAGTGGGGCCTCCCGTACAGCTCGTGGGTGTCGAATCCAACTGAGCGACAGGAGGCCCCTGGTGCTGCAGTCTTTCGTGCCCGTGCCCGTGCCCGTGCCGGTGTCGTCCAACTCCAGTGCCCTGAGGTGTGATTGCCTCGCTCATCGGTTCGGGAACGCCGAGGACCACCCGCACAGGCGACCGAGGTATCCGTCCGACATGAGCGACGCGGAGTGGGCCGTGGTGCGCGACGTCATGCCCGTTCCGGGATGGCTGGAGGGCCGGGGCGGGCAGCCGGAGGGGTACTGCCACCGGAAGATGGTCGATGCTGTGCGCTACCTGGTCGCGGGTGGCATCACCTGGCGGGCGATGCCCGCGGACTTCCCCGCATGGGACCGCGTCTATGCCTTCTTCCGGCGCTGGCGGGACAAGGGGCTGGTCGCCGAGTTCCACGACCGGCTGCGGGACCGGGTCCGCGAGGAGGCGGGCCGCGATCCGGAGCCGACCGCGGGGATCGTCGACGCCCAGTCGGTGAAGGGCGCCGCGTCGGTGCCGGCCGCCACCCGGGGATTCGACGGCGGGAAGAAGGTGAACGGCCGCAAGCGTCACATCGTGGTGGACACCCTCGGGCTGCTGCTGGCGGTGATGGTCACCGCGGCCTCGGTCACCGACCGCGAGGCCGGCCGGACGCTGCCGGCCCGGCTACGCGAACGGCACTGGCGCATCACGCTGGTGTGGGCCGACGGCGGCTACACCGGACGCCTGGTCGACCTCGCCCGCGACGTCCTGAGCCTCGCGCTGAGCGTGGTCAAACGCAGCGACGACACCACGGGCTTCGTCGGTGCTGCCCAGAAGGTGGCTGGTCGAGCGGACGTTCGCCTGGCTGATGCGCTCACGCCGACTCGCCCGCGACTACGAGGGCCGCACCGACACCTCCGAGGCGATGATCCGCTGGTCGATGAGCATGGGCATGAGCCGACGCCTCGCCCGGCGACCACGCTGACCACCCGCGGCCGTTCCTCGGCCAGCCAGCCCCGCGCGGCCAGCCGCTTCGCCTTCGACCGCACCCCTTCCACCTTCGCCGGAGCCGGCTCCAGCCCGAGTGCTGCCGCGAGTTGCCGACAGTCCATCATTTCCCCGCACGACCCGTTGCGGCCGACGAGAGCATCCATGATCCGCTGATAGTCCGGCGCCGGCACCGCGGGGACGAGACCCTCCCGCCAGTGCGGCACCATCGAACCCGGCGCCGCTGCCAGGACTCGCGCCGGCCGCTCAGCGGCCGTCACGACCGGCACCTCTTCCTCACCGCCGCGGGGTCCCGTCAGGACCTCGGCCACCGTCTCGCGGGCGATCACGAGCCGCTCCCACACGGACTCCGCCTCCCGCAGCTCGGCCTGAAGGGCCTCCACCCGCTGGCGAGCCGCGCGTTCGCGCTCCTCCAGCAACCCCATCACCGACGGCATCCCGGCACCTCCACCGAAGAGACGACACGACGCCTCGTCCCTGCCGCCGAAACGCCGAACCTATGCCTGACCTGCGGAAATGGCGCCATCACTCACGGAAAGACAACGGCTTCTCAGTCAGAACCTCTTGCGGGAGCAACGACAGGGAGGGCGCGGCGGCTTGCATACCCTTACACGATCGCGTCCAAACGATGCCAGGTGAGACCAAGGGGAGGGGGGGGTCCCCCGGTTCTAGGGCCGATCTCCCGATGCGTCTCGGCGGTGCTGTCCGGTCCCATGGAGTGAACTAGACCTCACATAGGCGGGAACTTCCATGAGCTTCAGGCGCGGCGTCAAAGGACGTTACGGACGGTGGGCAGCGGTGTCGGTGTCATGCGCGGTCATGGGCGCTCCGATTGCCCTGTCGGTCCCGGCAGCCGCCGCATCGCCGGCAGACACCGAACTAACCGCGATCGCACCCGCACTGGAGCAGGACGAACGCGGCAAGCTCCCGAAGTTGGACCGCAGCGAGGTCGTCGCCGACTTCTTCGACAAGGGGCACGACCAGCGGGCCGTCATCGAGGACGGCTTTGTGCGCATCTACGACCACCCCGACTGGGGCGGAAGCAAACTACGTGAACTAAAGATCGAGGTTACCGGGGCAACCAACGACTCCCGGGGGTCCTTCATCGACGACGTGCGGCCCTTTGCAAAATCCAGCGAGCTCGACAAGGTTCAACTATCAGGCGACGCAAAAGGGCTCTATATAGCCGGAAATATGGGCGGGCAGCCAGTTCTGATCAGCACGAACGAAGACCTCAGTGATTTTCAATCCCCACGCCATCTGGGTAGAGGAACATATGATCGGAAGGAGCGCTGGATAACGGATTGGTGGAACTGGGGTCGCATGATCGGGTGGGACACGGAAAGGCCTTTCGCGACGGCCACGGCGATCGGCAATGTCGACGGGAAAAGAATGATCGCCGTAGCGACATCTACAGCCCACTTCTTCGACAAAAACGATGTCTGGATAGACGATGGGGTACCTGAGTCATACCAGAAGCAGGAGAGTCCTAGAGTTCAGATCTATGATGCTGACGACATCTGGGCCACTAATCCCATCTACACCATTGATCTGCCAACAACAGATAACGGTTCCATGCCGTCCTCCCTGGCGATCGGCGATCTTGGAAACGGCGAATCTTCGCTGGCCGTCGGGATGAATGGCGGGGCGATCAACCAGCTGCACGTCATATCCTTGAAGGACGGAAAGACGGAGACCAGGTGGGGCGACTGGATGGATGTAAAGCCTGAGGAGGCACGGGACGGTGCCAACTCGCCTACCACTCTGGCCTACGGCCGTTGGAAGGGCGAGCAGGTCCTCGCGGTCGGGACCAACTCGGGCAAGGTCAGCATCATGAAAGCATCGGGCAATGGAAGCGGGAAGAGTTCACCGATCACCACTCAGCCTGCTCTGAAGAATGCCCCGGTTGCCGGAATCAACTTCTTTACCGACTCCTCCGGCAAGGAACGGCTGATGGTGGGTCGCGTCGGCGGCGGGGAACATACCGTTCTGGAGGACACCGGCCGCTCCGGCGACGAGGGGACCGAGCTACGCGCCAGCGCCGTTGGCCAAGCCATCAGGGATGGCAGGGCTGAAATCAACGACAAGACGGATGGGGACACGGCTCGCACGATCTACCCCGGCTATATTGCGCCCCGCCTGACGGTGGAGAACCGCAAGGGAAACGACATTGACGTACGGATGTCCCCCGCCAAGCCCGGCGACGAGTACCTCGGTTGCTGGCGGAATGCCGCCGTCGCCGACGGCGTGCCCTTCCCTGAGGAACCGCACACCGTCCGCCCTGGCGAACCCCAGAGCTTCACCTCGGTGGCATCGATGCTTTCCGATCAGGGACGCTGCGCAGCTGACGGCGGGACATACACATACCTCCAGGTCCAGGACAGCCAGAAGCACAGCGAGCCGACGACGTTCAAACTCCAGGTCGACAACGGTTCTCTGACCGTGGCCTGGGATAACTCCGGCTCCGGGACCAAGCTCACCGCCCAGCGGGACGAGAACGACCCACACGCCTACCGGCTGGTGGTGGAGGACGAATTCTCCGCCGTGAAAGCGGTAACCGCCCCCCAAGCGACCGGGCACCGCCTGGTGAACCAGCCTCACAACAATGACCCCGGACTGACCGTCTACCGGGTGGACGTCACTGGTGCCCAGTGGAGAATAGAGGGAGCTGAGCACCTTGATAATGCAGTTATCCCCCCCTTGAAAGTTCAAGGAACCACGAACGGAATGACCTGGACCGATGTCGGTGACTTGATCCCTGCCTCGGCGCCAACCCTCAAAGACGGCCTTCTCACCATGGGCTCAGCAAGCTTCTACTGGGAAAACGCCAAGGGCCCGCAGTATACCAAACTGCGGGTAAGCGCCGGCGATCAACGCGGAAGCTCGATCGACCTCGGATCGCTCCCCAAACCGCCCGTACTCACCGACGCACCACTGGCACCTACTGCAGCAACGAACGCCGTCCCACGGCCCAACGGCGTAGACCAGGTCCCTCTGGTGATCACGCCCTATATTGCTCCGGGCACCCCAGCTCTCGAGGAACGAGCCTATGACTACCTCTTCTTCCGGGACACGGCAACCAGCAGCCTGATCACCGGGCTCCACAGGACCGGCGAGGACTTCGACCAGTACATGTCGATCACACCTGTGCGAGGGCAGTACCAGCCAACCGGCACCGAAAACTCCAACTACCGTTTCTACTTGTCCACGGCCAACCACGCCAACACGGCAAACCAGGCTGTCAGGGCCTACATAAACCTCAACGGCAATGAATGGCGGAATAATAACCAGACCAAAGACATGAAGGTGACGGCTTCCCGAACCGCGCTGACGGCCAGCTCCGCTGACAATAGCGGCTATGCAGTCGGTGGAATCGCCATCAAGGGCTGCCCTGAGGACACCTGCCGGCTCGTCGCCCCAAGCAGCACTCAACCGGCCCTGTATCAGGCTCGGTCCAAGGGCGGGCCCCCGCTCATCGGTGTCGCTCTCAACCCTCACGCTCGCACCGACAACGCAAGCCTCCCGCTGCGAACCGTCACAGGCGATAAAACCGACGTTGATCGCCACCTAACCCCTCTTGAGACTCAATCCACGAGGGCAATTCTGCGGGACGCTGCCCAAATTTTCACACCTAATGAAATGATTCGCACGAGGATCACGACCCATGGCGATCTCGTTACTGCCATCCTGCCATCAATGCCGTCAGGGCAATAACGGATCAAGCGGTCGGGAATACCCCCTTAATCTTCAACAACACGCCCGGTTCGCCGTTGTGGGCGCTTGAATCATCCAGCGAGACGGGCAGGGCGTTCCCGCTCACATGATGGAAGGCGCCCCAGATGGACGCAGTGTAGAAGATTCCAATCTCTTGGAGCTCATTTCATCCCCCTGACCCGCCGATCGGTGGACGCTTGCCGGGTGCTCGGTGGTGTCCAATGGCAGAGATGAGTTCGACTCCTGATCCGGCCTGTTGAACCCAGCGCCACGAATTATCAGATATGGATGACCAGAATGGCTATGATGTCAGTGAAGAAGATTTTCCTGAGCCGGATCGGGGTATCGGTCAGCGCCGGTTTCATCGCGACCGCATCGACGCTAGCGTTCGTTCAGCCAGCTGCGGCCGCTTCGGAAGCAGACATTCAGGAAACGGATGCGCTGGTCGCAGCGGAGAGGGATGCCACCATAGAGGAGAGCATCCCGGAGGATTCTTCCCCCCCGACTCTACGGCGCAACGAGGTGATCGCAGACTTTCTGGGCAAGAACTACGACCAGCGCGCGGTCATCGAGTCGGATCAATCCAATGCGTACTTCCTACGGATCTACGACCACCCCAGCCGAGGCGGTGCACTGCTCTCCGAGACCCAGACAGACCTGAGCCCAGGGCTGGACGAGAAGCGCTGGTCGGCAAACTACAAGAATTTCGCTCACAACAACGGAGTAAGCGGGTTGCAGCTTGCCGGTGACGCCAAGGAGCTCTACATTTCCGGCCTAACTGGGCCGGACCAAGCACGTACGCCGAAAGTGTACAAGGTAGACCCTAGAAGCGGATGCGCAGCGGAATCCTGCGGCGCCACGACGATCCTCCAGCACTCCTCAGATAAATGGCGAGCGGAAGATCGGCGGGACGGAATAGTTCTCGCAGGCTGGGAATATCGACTCCCTCAAATCACCGCTCTCGCATTCGGGGTCGTTAAGGGAGAGAATGGCGACGAGAGGATCCTGGCCGCCGGGCACTCCGTCGCATATTTCTGGGAGAAGAACAAGGATTGGCTGCATTTCGGTGACAGTTGGGAGACTCAGCGAGAAGCCCTGGTCGATTTCGTCGACACCGACACCGGCACCATAAAACACAGGCAATGGCTTGGATCCTGGACCGACAAGCAGACGGTTTCTTCGCTCGGAATCGGAGAGATAGGAGGCGGAAAGTTCGGCGTAGCCATTGGCCTGGCCAGCGAAAATCTGCAGAGGGTTCAGGTAAGGAATCTCTCCTCCGGAACCTACGACCAGATCTGGTCGGACTGGAGCAGCAGCAGTTCCCCTGAGGGCCGGGACGGTTTTGAGGCACCTACGTCCTTTGCCTTCGGAAAGTGGGGCAGCGAAGATTCTCTGGCAATCGGGCACAACAACGGACGAGCAATGCTCGTCAAGCCCCAAGGAAACCTCGGTACGGGAGCGCCGATAGCCGAGACGCCAGCCGGCGGCGGCGCTGTCGAGGCAATCAACTACCTCCCGGTCCTCACCAAAGACGGGAAGCCGAAGTTGCTGACCGGTCAATGGCGTAACCAGACTCACTCGGTGCTGTCCCAGGAAAACGGGAAGCTCAGCCCGATGGCGTTGGGGCGCGAAGACAAGATCACCAATAAGCCTCCAATGGCGATGGACGATAAAAAAGCCTATCAGTGGTACCCCGGCCGGCATACCTTGAAATTCGCCGTCGACAATACTTCGGCGGAATCTGTGCAGGTGGCGGTTAAGTCCGACGTCAACGAAGACAAGGGATGCTGGTCGGGCGGAACCACGCAAGAGATCCAGCCCGGCGTACAAGGCGAGGCGTTTTCCTCTGATGTCATGACATCATCGGACAAGGGGTGGTGCGGTGATGCAGACGCCAGGTACGCATATGTCGTGCTGAATCCGACAGGAAATCCCGGTGCGCGGACAATCGCGCGGATCGAGCAGAGTAATGGCGCGGTGACCGTCAAGGAGCAGGTAGGCGACAAGGGGCTTAGGCTTAAAACTGAAAGGTTGGAAGCCGGGTACAAGCTTGTGATCGAGGGAGCCTCACCGCAAGCAGCGGCAGCACCTCAGGTGACGGGCCAGCGGCTGGTCAGCAAGGCCGCCGAGGACAAGGGAAAGTCGGTGGTCTATAGATTCGATGTATCCGGCGCCGAATGGATCGTTCCTGATTCCGGATCCCGTACCCAAGCAGTTCTTCCTGCTCTGACCGTCGAAGGCAGTACCAACGGCATCACGTGGTCCCATCAGTTGGGCAAGCTAATGCCTGCATCCGAACCGGTCCGGGACGGAGACAAAATTACTCTCGGCCCCGCAAGTTTTTTCTGGGAAAGCCAGGAGACTAACGGGGTGAAACTTTCGAAGATTCGAGTCTCCAATGGCTTGAAATCGACACCGATCATTATCAGTGATCTTGACAATGCTGCGCCAGAGGCGGTTTCTAGCACCGTCAAGCCATCATTCTTTCACCATTTCTCGACGCCATCAATTGCGCCGAACGGTCTCGACCAGGCTCCTGTTGATGTCGTGATTAAAGACGGAACGGCATCCGCCCTCGAGCCATCTCACCCGTTCTACAGTCTTCTCTATTTCCGTGAAACATCAGGAAAGTTGATCACTGGCCTCTATCAGGAAGGAAAGCTTTCCAACTATATCTCGGTGGAATCCAACAAGGGGAGCTACTCAAATACTGAACTGGCAGCTTTGGAATCTCGATACAGGGTGTACCTTTCGACCACCAGTACGACCACGGCATTTCTCGTCAATGGATATCTCGAGGATGGATCAGTCAGTCACAGCGGCCAGTTCAACTTTTACACAAATACTTCCGCTCCGTCGATAACCGGATCTCCTCAGATCGGCCTTCAAGCCGGCCCGTGCCCCATCGAGGAGGGTGTCTGTCAGTTGGCCAACCCAGAGGCCGACGGGAAGACTCATCCCGCCCTTTTCCAAGCGGGCCTAGATGCTCGCAACGGAACTGGTCCGGCAATCGGCCTCATGTGGGCGAGTCGAGTGGCGCATGCGGTCGAGAGCCTTCCGCTCCCTTACGACCGAAAGGCACTTATCCAGACACCGATGCGGATCGAGGGCAAGACGGCGTACCTCGACAGCGGCTTCAACGGAAGCCTCTTCAATGCGGCACTCATCACTCATGGGCGCTACATCGATGGACCGCGGTCCTGAGATCCACGACCGTTAGATTCTTAGGAGCATGACATGACTCCCCGTGCACCGTCCGGCCAGCCGGGTACCCGTCAGACAGCAATGCACCCTGTGCGGCGCCGCCTGGCGCTGAGCGTAGCCGTGCTGACGGCGGTGACTACGGCCCCGATCGTAACGCTGTCTGCCGCGACACCGGCGTCGGCGGGCACCCTGCCGCCGCCTGTCTCGGGCGCATTCACCATGAGTGGTGAGCTCAGTGGCGACATCGATCCGCGTACCGGACGGTTCAGAACCTCATTCCCGCTTCTCAAGATGGACGGGCCGAGTGGATTCGCCACCTCGCTCACCCTGAACTATGACCAGGAACGTGCCGCCGCTGGGACGGACCGCTATGGATGGGGTGCGGGTTGGGGTGTAAGCGTTCCCTACGTCGATCCGGTGGGCGGTCTACAGATTCATCCCGCATCCGGAGGATCGTACGGATATGACGAAAATTCACCGTCTAGGCTGAAGAATTACATGGGGGAGGATTTGAAATTCTCCCAGGATTCTGGCGTGCTGCCGGAACGTGAGGGTGTGGACGGCGCCCGTCCGTACCACTACACGCTGGAGTATACGGCTACCGGCGAAGCCGAATACTTTGGCGAGGATGGAAACATGATTGCCCGGGCCGATCGGTTCGGCAATCGGATGGACATGACCTGGAGCACGGTCGAAGGTGGTACTGGAAAACCCTCTTTCAAGCCCGAATCGGTCATTGATGCATATGGGCAGAAGACGCTCTTTGCCGAAAAGCCAGACGGGACGCATATCGTCCCTCCGGCACGCTCTGAAAGTAGCGACGAGCGCACTCCGGATACCATTCTTTCCTTCGACGGCGGGGTGCTCGAATGGATCAACCTCCCTGGCGAACAGGGCTCCATTCATTTCAGGTACAACACTTATGGGCCCAACCAGGCGAAACTGCTGAGCCAGGTCTTCTCGCCTGCAGGAGGCGTGACCCAGATTTCCTACCAGAACGTGCCAAACCAGCCTGGAGCACTGGCGGTGGAAACACTCAAGGTCACGAATGACGATGACAAGGAGCTCATCCCGACCCGTTCGTTCAGGTTCTCCCCGGATGGCTCGGCGCGCAACTTTACGGGATATCCAAATTTCCACGGTAAGGGCACCGACGGGCTGTACGAGTCCGACGATGCCACCGCATACTCCTACACGACCGAGCTGTCCGACAGGTATTCGGCAGTGCGCTCTACATACAACAAATTCCATTTGCTCAAGAAGAGCGAGACGTTGTGGGTGGAGGGTAGTCGTCAAGGCACATCTCAGGAAGTCGAGCTGTCCTACCCCGGAGAGGTGGAGGGCAGGGCTCCCAGGGTGGCGGACCTCAAACCGAACAATGCCTGGGCCATCCAGACTGACGTCACCGCACGCAACCGGGAGGGCGGACAGTACAAGCAGACTCAGAAGACCACTTACAACGGTCTGGGCCTCCCATCCTCCACCACGGACGCAGATGGTGTCACGACGACGACCGAGTACGGCCCGTACAGCCAGCCGGTCAAGACGACAACGACTGCACCTGGCGGTCCCACCAAGGAGGTTGTCAACCGGCTGACGTCCGACGGTAAGTCGGTCGAGTCGACCACGGAGTCCGTCGCCGAGGCTGGCGGACCGTTTTCCAGCCGAAGCACGACCTCCTTCGCGGTCGACGGGAGAGGTGAGTTGACGCGGAAGACGGTCACTTCGACGGGCGACGCAAGCACCCCGCCGGAGCGCGCCGAGGAGATGTACGACCGCGAGATCGGCAAGGACCCGATCACCGGCGGGCTCCGACTCACCCAGACGACGACCGTAGACAAGGGCGGCCCGTCAGAGGCGAAGCTTGTCGAGGTTCGGGACCTCTCGACCAACGCGGTCGTCGAGCAGAGGGACGCCGGCGGCAAGGTCACCCGGTTCGAGCACGATGTCGCCGGACGTCGGATCGCCGAGACCAGGTTCGCCGGGACGGACCGCAGTCTCACCACGAGTACCACCTACAGTGGTGTCCGTGAACGCACCGTTCAGACTCCGGACGGCAGGCGTGTCACCCATCAGACGGACGAGCTCGGCCGCCCCACCCGAATGACCGACAACGTCAAGGGTGGTAAGCCCGTGGGCGCCGACAATGCCCGTGAACTGCGTAAGGTCACCTATGACGTGACCGGGCGGGTGACCGAGACGACTTCTCCGGGGGCCGACAAGCCGACCGTGGAGACCAAAGACCTGGCAGGGCGTGTCGTCGAGGTGCGCAGGCCGAACGGTGTTACACAGCAGACTCACTACGACGACGCAGCATCTCACGAGGCATGTGCAACAGGCGTCAGCTCACTCACTCAGTACACGATTCCCGCAGGCAGCGACCGCGAGCAAGCCAAGATCACGCAGAAGGATTCCCTCGACTCCGAGGGTCGTATGGTCTGTAGTAGTACCGACTATTCCGACGGTACCGAGACGCCTGACTCCAGCCGGTCGTTCGACGGCATCGGCCGCGACGCCGGTGCGGTGGAGAACGACGTCGAGGTCACGCCGATCCACGGCACCGGAGGCTTGAACGAGGGCAACACTCTCACCCCGACTGCGACCGATCGCTTCCCTGGGACCGCCATCACCGCGAAGCGGGACCTCAACGTCCTCGGAGAGTCACGCTCGAAGAGTCTTACCCCCGCCGATGACCCGGACCGCATTCGTTCGGGTACCCGAGCCGTGTTCGACGCGGCCGGCCGGCCGGAACGAGTGACCTACCCCGACGGCGTCTACATCACCTACCAGTACGCGGCCGACGGCCAGGTCAAGACGGCGACCACCACCCGCTCCGACGGTACCGTGCTGTCCACGACCCATAACGACTACGACGAGAAGACCGGCCGACTGACCGACACCGTCATCACTGCGGAGGGCATACAGCCGGTCAAGCGTCACTTCGAGTACAACCACACCACCGGTACCGTGAGCCACGTGTGGGATCCCGACAACCCAGAGAAGACGAGGATTTCATACGAGTACAACACCGATGGCTACACCACCTCGATCACCTACCCGGCGAGCCCGGACCACCCCGACGGTGCTGTGCTGACCCAGGCGTTCGACGACGCAGGCCGACTCGAGCGCACTACCGATGCCGCCGGTCTCATCACCGCTTACGGTTACTACGGCCACGGCGCGATGCGTGAGGCTGTCCAGTACGCGGCGGATGGTACGACCAGGCTTGCAAGCACGCGCTACTTCTACGACGAGATGGCGCGGCCGGAGCGCGTCGAGCGCGAGAACAGCACAACCCATTTCACCTTCTGGGACAGCGGACAGCTCAAGACCCAGCGCACCACCGGATTTGAAGGCGCGGTGCTCGCCGATGCCTCGTACACCTACGACGGACACGGCCAGGTGGCCAGCGCCACCGAGACCCGACCCGATCCCGAGACCGGTCAATCGGCGACCACCACCACGGCATACCGGTACGACGCCTACAACCGGCTGATCAAAGCGCAGGTCCACCAGGGCACTTCCGAGCAGGGTGCGGTCCTGCACAGCGTGGAGTATCCGGAGATCAACGCTGCCGGCGACGTCGTGCGGACGGTAACCACCTCGAACGGCACCACCAGTGTCGCCACCAACGAGATCGACGACAACGGTCGCCTCCGGACCATCACCACCGACGGCCAATCCCGAGCGCAGGAGTGGAGCGACGAACGCGGAAACCTGACACTTGATCACCAAGGTAACCGCTACACCTACAATGCCGCCAACCAGCCTGTTTCGGTGCAGAGTGCGGACGGCACGACCACCGAGTACCAGTACTGGGCCGATGGCACGCGGGCGGCGTCGGTCACCACTGGCGACGCTCCCGCCGTCACACGCTTCCATTACTCCCCTGAGGGATTCCTCGCCAACGACACCCACTCGAACGCTGATGGTTCCGACCGGAGTATCGGCTCCTACCTGATGGGGCCGACCTCCCGCGAGGCCCGTACGCTGACGGAATTCGGGGATGACCCGAGCACGACCACCGACTACTTCCTCGTTGACCGCCACGGCAGCGTACGGGGGCTCACCGACAACGACGGAAAGCTGCATACGAGCTACGACTACAGCCCGTACGGCTCCCCTGCACGCTCGGACGGGTCCGCACTGCCGCCCGCGACTCCGGCGCAGGGCGCCCGCGAGCAGGCCCGGGTTAATCCGATGGGCTTCGGCGGCGAGTACCGCAACCACGGGACAGGTTCCTACCATCTCTCGACCCGTACCTACGATCCCAGCCAAGGTCGATTCACGACCGCGGACGTCGAGCCCCTGCTCAACAGGTTCATGGCTTTCGACACCAATCCGATCATGAAGCTTGACCCGAGCGGCGGCAGCGCTGTCTGGGACGCCATCGTCAAGGCCTGGGAATATGCCTGGTATATTCCTGACAAGATCATGGAAGGTTTCAATTGGGTCATGGAGAAGGTTCTCACGGCGCTACCTGAAAACGTCACAGACTTCCTTGCCGAGGCTTTCTCGAAAAAGGAGGTTCAGTACACCTTCATCGCTCTGGAGGTTGCCTCCGTGATTCCTTTTGTCGGCACTGCTGCGCGCACCTCGAGCACTGTCGGAAAAATGACGGCGAAAGCTGCCTCATCAGTTTCAAAAACCACCTCCAAGGTTGCAGCAAAAGCAAAGCCCGCCAGTGCGGCCTCGAAGGCTAAAGAAGCCAAGCTCGACAGCAAGGTGGCGTCTCTCTCTCCGCAGGAGAAGGTAAAGCTAGCAGCTAAATCCCCCCTGGAGCATGCCGTAAAGTCCAGAGATGAGGCCCGTAATGCGCTAGCGTATTACGGCCTAGGGGTCATAGCCCCTGCCATGGTTATGAATGCGAACAGCTTCGCGGTCGAGAGTCGCGGACAGGGATTCCTGAGCGAAACCATGGAGGACCGATTGACCTTCATGACCATGGTGTCAGGATTTGGTTCGGAGCGTGCATTTGATGCATCATCGAAAGCCAGGAAAAAGGCAAAGCAATCCTCTCACATTGAAAAGTCGATGAATATCGAAATGGAAGATGCAAACAGCTGGAGCAAGGGCTCTGGCGGCAGAGAGAGTACTGTATCCAACAACCTTCTCTCGGACCGGTAGAAATCTCGACAGCGCGCCTCTTGCTTCTAGGAGGCGCGCTGTCAGAATGCGCAGGTCACGAGGAATGACGAAAAGCCCGACCGGGGCTGTGCATGGTGCGAGGCCAGTCGGCGGCGTGCGTCCGCGATGGAGCTTCCGGTCCTGCGCAGAAAGTTTGTCGCGACTGATAACAACGTGGCCATGTTCTGGGCTCCATGGTCGGTGCGAATGCGGAAGGCATTCAGACCCAGTGTTATGTCCCGCATGTAGTGGACCCTGTTCTCGATGCCCGAAGTGCCTCGTTCGCCGATCCACTGCGGGCAGGCCTGCCGCAATGACAGGTCGGTGATCACGTACACGCGCTCCCGGAACCGCTTCCCGCCCGGGTAGCCAGGGCTGATTCAAAGTCCTGGCGATCATGCAAGTGTGCAGGTCACGGCGGTGTGATGGGGTGGCGTCTGGCCGTTGCGAACGCATCGAGGCTCCGGTTGAAGGGGTGACCTTGTCCGTCGCCCTGAACCGGAGCCTCGATGCGTCGTCAGTCTGCCACCTGCTGCCTCGCCGATCCGCCTGTTCGTCAACTCGGGAGCGGTGCCGGTCTTGTGGACCGGCTGGCGTTGCTGGTGGACCCGCGTGATCCGCGTGGCCGGCGTCACCCGTTGGTGAGCGTGGTGCTGGTCGCGGCTTCGGCGGTGCTGGGCGGCGCCCGGTCGTTCCGGGCGATCGGGCACTGGGCCTCCGAGGCACCCCAGCACGCCCTGGCCAGGCTCGGAGCACGGACGGTAGGCGTGTTCGGCGTGTGCGTGGCGCCCAGCACCTCGACGATCCGGCGGGTGATCGGCGCGGTGTGTCCCGGTGGCCTGGCCGACCTCACCGGCGCCGACCCGGCCGGGGCGGGCACGGTCGCGGTGGACGGCAAGAGCGCCCGCGGCTCGCGCACCGACGACACTCCCGCGGCTCACCTGCTGGCCGCGGTGACCGGCACCGGCCGGACCGTGACCCAGCTACGCGTGCCGGACAAGACCAACGAGATCACCTGCTTCGCCGCCCTCCTGGCCCCGTTCGACCTGGCCGGGGCGGTGGTGACCGCGGACGCGCTGCACACCCAGCGCGACCACGTCCGGTTCCTGGTCGAGGAGAAGAAGGCGCACTAC